>DCBD01000006.1 GCA_002313355.1 Opitutia bacterium UBA1116
TGGGTATCTTGCCCATGATCGCGGCTATTTTATTTTGAAAAGCCCCCGCTTTTTGGATGGTAGGTCCCGTACTCTTTGCAATATTATCCATCAGGTCTTTGCTTGCGCCTTGAGCAAACTGAAGCAGGCTTGCATTGTAAGTATTGAAATCTTGACCTGAGAGTTCACCTTGCTGTAGCAAGCGGCTTGTTTGATCCAGGATGTCTTGAGCTCCTTTAGGTGCTGGTGCTACCGAGTTTTGTGCGATTGATTGCAAATGACCTTCATTCTTACTTAAATCTTCGCGGTTATTGCTTAATTTTAATTGGGATAAGAGCGCAAGTGTGTTTGTAGCTGATGTTAGCTCGTGGATGCTAGACTCAATATTATTCATGTTGGTATTGAGTGCACTTGCTATCTTGCCTGCAATGTCTTGGGCATTGCTTAAAAGGTCTTTTTGAGAATCTTCTGCCTTGTGTGCTTCGCTGTTTGGCTGAATATTGTGTATGGGGCGAGATCCGGGTATTTTGTCCATGATGGGGGACCCTTTCTGGTTAAGGACTTAACTTTAACAACTTTAACTTAAAGACTAATGTGCCGTCTGCTTTTGGGGGGAAGCTTCTGAGGTTTGTTATTTTCTTTGTTTGAGTTTTTGCGTTCGTAGTCAACCATCCAATCTCCGCCCTCTTGGATGAACATTTCCATAGAGCCCACAAAGGCAACGCGTTCTTCCTCAGCGTAGCGGTCTTTGGGCATTAAAGTGCCAAGATCCCCTTGAACCTTGTCTAGCTGTTCCCTGAGATGGTCAGCTTGATTGAGAAGTGCTTGTGCCTGAGCAAGTGTATCTTCAGCTTCGGATAAATTCTTTTGAATCTCAGCCTGCATGGTTGAGATTTCTGCTTCGCTTAAGACTTTATTCTCTGCTGGCATAATGAAATAGGCTTCAGAATAGCCTATAGGCTAAAGATCAAATTTCAACTACTTAAAATAAAATGTACTTCATGATTTCGTAAAAAGTAAAAGCACTTCTCTTTCATCAAAAGTGCTTTTACGAAAGCATTGTGCAGTGTCTTGAATTTTAGTCTCGCTTATACCAGGGGGCGGATGCCAAGATGCCCCAGGCAAGAAGAATGATAATTCCCCCAATAGGGGTGATTTTAAATAGGGAAGGAATACTGGTTATTGCCGATGCATAGATGCTGAAGCTGAATAGGCAAATCCCAAGAGCAAAGGCCCAGCCGGCGATGTTTAGCCTTCGAGACAAACAGCGGGCCATGGGCATAAAGGAACACAGCCCGAGTGCAACAATGAGAACTGCGTGAATAAGTTGGTAGCGCAGGGCCGTCATGAGTGCTTCGACCATCGCTTCGCCGACAGTAAACTTAAGCCCGTGGGTGACATATGCACCCATGGCAACAGCGCTCATTCCAAGTAAGCCTCCAACGCAAATTAGCTTCTTCATAGCCAAACATCCTAGAAGTCTCTTTGCACGCTTGGCAAACTTGAAGTTGAGGGAAGGCTTAGCAAACTCCCTGTGTTTTCTTGGGACTTGGAGTGTCTTTTGAAGACTTGGAATATTGTTGGCTATCCTGAAGATGTCTAACGGCCCGCTCAATATCATTCAAGAGCATGTCTGCCATGTCGCGGCTAAAGCCTTCACGCACGACAACACGCAGAACGGATATGTGCTCTGCGTTGGGCGCCATTGTGTAGGCGGGGACGATCCATCCACGCTCGCGCAGTTTTTCTGAAATGTCAAAAACAGAAAAGCTTGTCTCTTCCTTGAGGGCAAAGGTGACCACAGGAAGATCGCCGACTTTGCTTAGCAGCTTAAAGAGACCGCGTGCTTCGAGTGCCTGGCTGAGGTAGTTGGCGTTTTCTTGCAAAACCTCCATAATACGGCTGTAGCCAGACTTCCCAAGCCGTAGAAAGTTGTAGTATTGCCCGAGCACCTGGCTTGCAGACTTAGAGAAGTTGAGGTTGAAGGTTGGCTGGTCTCCACCTAAGTAATTGACGTGAAAAATCAAGTCTTCGGGGAGTTCTGTTTTATCGCGCCAAATAACCCAGCCAATGCCAGGATAGACGAGCCCATATTTGTGGCCACTTACGTTGATGGACTTTACAAGCGGTAAGCGAAAATCCCACAATAGTTCTGGGCGTGTGAAGGGGGCTACGAATCCTCCGCTTGCTGCGTCGACGTGGATGGGCACTTCCCAACCCGTTTTGCTGTTGAGTTCTGTCAGTGCTTGATTGAGTTCTTCGATGGGTTCATATTCGCCTGTATAGGTGCTCCCGAGAATGCCCACAACAGCGATGGTGTTTTCGTCGACAAGCTCTAGTGCCTCTTGGGCGCCGAGTACATAGCGTTCTTCAGTTAAGGGGACGAGGCGAGGCTCTACCTCGAAATAGCGTGCAAATTTTTCCCAGCAGACTTGTACGTTTTCGCCCATCACAATGTTGGGTTTATCTGTGGACTTACCTTGGGCTTGTCTGCGTTTGCGCCAGTTCCATTTTAAGGCAAGCCCGGCAAGGTGGATAGCTTCAGAGGAGCCAATTGTCCCAGTGCCAACAGCCCCTTTACCTTCAGGTGAGTTGAAAAGTTCAGCGAGCATGCTGACGCAGCGATTTTGTATCTCCGTTGTTTGAGGATATTCGTCTTGGTCGATATAGTTTTTGTTGAGCGTTTCGCTGAGCAGCTTATGTGCATGCTCATCCATCCAAGTGCTGACAAAAGAAGCAAGATTGAGAGCGGCGTTGCCATCGAGGTTAAGTTCATCGTGGATGACTTGATAAGCCACTTGAGGCAAGAGCCCATCCTCTGGGATCGTGTACTTAGGGATGGGCTTGTCGACATAACGAGACCCGTATGTTAGGCTGTGGGTTTTTAAATTCTCTTCCAGGGTATGGAGTTGTTGCTGATCTGCAAGCATGGGGCTAGGGTAGAGGGTTAATAGTCTGTTTATATGTCAGCTTAGCCTTAAACCCAAGCGTTTTTTAGAAGGAATAATACTCTAGGTGCTTATTGCTCTTGTGCCTGTGTTATATCTTTTTGATAAAGAGAAGCTTAAGTTATCAATTGATGGCCACACTCTATTGATGACCAAAGTACACCTCCTCATTTTAGTTTTTTAAGGTTTTATTATTTAGCGTCTTACCTTGCTTTTTCTTAAAAGTAGCTTTTCAGCTGCGGGCTGCACTACACCGGAGCCTTTTTTTGCTTGAACCAGGCCTTGTTTTGATCCAAATTCCTGGTCTTTAACGACGTATCATTCAGTTATGGCAGGTTTTCTCATTGGGTTTTTTTCCGTAATTTTAATTATTTTGAGCATATTTATTGTGCTCCTGGTTCTGATGCAGCGCTCAAGTTCAGCTGGTGGTCTCGGTGCTGCTATGGGTGGGGGTGCTGTGGAGTCTGCTTTTGGCCCCGGTTCGGCCAATATCCTCACCCGGTGGACGATTTACGCCTCGATTGGTTTTTTCGTTCTGGCAGCCTGCCTTTATTTGGCGATTCTCTTTCGCGAAAGGCCAACGGTTCCCCAGGGTCCTTTGCTTCCCGAGTTTGAAGCACCTGCCCAAGAAGCTGCACCAGCTGCTGAAGGTAGCGCTTCCACTGAAACCGCTGAATAATGGCCAGCGCCTTGCCCAAGTCCTTTGCTTGGAGTAGGTTAAGGTTGTTTTTTGTCTTTTTAAGTGCCGTCACTTTAGTGTGGTCTACCACGCTTTGGGGGGCAACAGCGACCCGTCGAGACGCCAAAGGCAACCTCAACCCCGTCCGCAAAATCAGCCATGAGGAGGGTGAGCAGCGTCTGGCAGCATTTCGCAATCAACGTCTTTCTGGAGACTATTGCTTCCAGTTTGAGCTTGTCGAAAAACCCCGCCGTGGGGAGGCCACGCATTATTATGGTCTTCTTTGGGGCCGGTGGACGCCGTTTGGCCCGCAAACCCGTCTGAGTCTTTGGCCAAAGCAGCCCGTTACAGATATTGATCGCATCCAAGTCCTTGTTTATGGTGGCCCACAGCCCCAAGCTTGGCTCAAGGCCCAAGGTAGCACGGAGGTCCAAGCCATCAAGGATGCAGACCTTCTCAATCCCTTGATTGCCACACTTCTCTATACGCCTTTTGACCTTCAGATGCCCTTCATTTTCTGGGAGAAGTGGTCCTATGAAGGGGCAACGCGTCTTCAGGGACGCCCTACGCATCTTTTTTCAATGTACCCTCCAGAGGGTTTTGTTAAGGCTAACCCCAATATTGGTTCGGTTCGTATCGCTTTAGACGAGGGTTTTAACGTAATGCTTCGTGCCCAAGTTGTTAGTCCCAATGGCAAAATAGAGCGTGAATTTTCTGCAATTAGCTTTAAAAAAGTAGGGGAGCAATGGGTTGTGAAATCCATCAAGCTGGTAGACCTCACGACGCGCGATAAATCCCAGTTTACCGTGCTTTCAGCAGCGCTCAATCCAGGGCTTGATCCTTCTATTTTCGATCCTAACACACTGGCAACGATGCCCGAGCTTCCCAAGTCGCTGGAGTTTGTTTCCCTCAACTGAGGCGAAAAAACACTTGCACTCAGAGCGTTTTTGACAACAGTTTCCAGGGTTCCCTTGGCCGGGATAGCTCAGTTGGTAGAG
>DCBD01000059.1:0-2348 GCA_002313355.1 Opitutia bacterium UBA1116
CAGAGGAGGCGTATCCTTTGGACATTGGGATAGGGCTTGCTACGGGTGCTATGGTGGCAGGGTGCATGGGGTCTGAGGATCGGCTAAATTATACGGTGGTTGGAGCTCGCGTTAACCTAGGCTCGCGTATCTGCACGAAGGCGGGAGCTGGCGAAGTGTTTATGGATCAGGCTACGTACTCATCTCTTGGTTTTGGGGTCCAGGTGGAAGCGGCTCATAATGTGGAGCTTAAGGGTGTTTCTGAGGGGAAAACACTCTATCGCTTGCTGAGTATAGGTCATTCCTAGGTCCCTATCTTCAAGCTTGTCTTTGAGTAGCAAAAGCTTTTAGAAAAAGAGTAGCATGGCTATAGGAGTGGGCAGGTTCGTTATCGCATGAGGTATTTCGAGTTCAGGCGTAAGAGGGAAGAGCGTAGGCAGCGGCTTTTTTTCAGGCAAAAGCTCGTGATGTTTCTCATGGCGCTGACTTTGTTCATCACCATGTTTGTTTTCATTCAGCGTGAGGAGAAATACCAAGAAATCATCCACCAGATTACAGATCAAGGCTTGGCCGGCCGGATCCTCGATGATCCGTTCGCTCTAGGTGCAGACCAGGAGACGACGGTTTCTGTCCTTTTCTGTGACATTCGCGGCTTTACTGCCATCATGAACGAGCTTGGCATCCAAGACTCGATTGACTTTATCAACGAACACATGACGGCCCTCTCCAAAGCGGTTTATGATCATGGGGGTGTTATAGACAAGTTTAATGGAGACCGTCTCATGGTTGTTTTTGGTCATGAGGCTAATGCTTGCCAGTCTGTTCAGCGCGCGGCCCAATGTGCTTTGGATATGGTCGAGATTCGTCGCCACTTAAATATGCTCTCGGGCATGCCCGTTAGGATTGGTCTTGGCCTGGCCACAGGGCCAGCCATTGCGGGTTACGTTGGCGCCCCTAACCGCAAAAATTACACCGTCCTTGGCAATTGCGTTAATGTTGCTGCTATTTTGTGTGACATTTCAACATCTGAGCAAATCCTTATCGACCGGCAGACAGCAGCCATCCTCGGCGATACTATTAATTTTGAAAGCTTAACACCCTTCACTATTGATGGCATTGACGATCCGATCGAAGTTCTCCAGCTTCAGAGCTTTACGGGTGAATGCCCGCATGAGTTCGATTCGGATGAAGCTTAGCCAAGGTTAAAAGAGCGGCACTCTTGGATAACGCGCAGCCAGGTTTCTCTTAGGTCAAAGAGGGCAGTGCGCGTGCTTTCAACGAAAGGTTGAGGGATGCTGACACCTTCTTGCCCTAAGATCTCTTGGACTTCGGTAAACACGCGGTTGAGTGCGCTGAGTGCATTTTTTAAGTGACAGATGCACAGATTGTACTCACCAAAGTCAATGGAATGTATGGCCATTAAAGCATTGAATTCAGCAGCTTGAAGGATTCTCAAGAGCCTCCAGGTTGCCGAAGGTGATGCTATTTTTGGGTTTTTTTCAAGGAGGTATTCCCAGGACTTAACTAGGTGGTGCGTGATGCCTCGAGTGACGATATAAACCGGGTGCCTGTGTATGGTGAAGGGCGCAGCATCGTTGCTAGAATCCTTCTCCTCTGAGCTTCGGTAAAAACCCTCCCATGGATCACTCTCATCGTTTACATTGTCTTGCTGAAACCAATCTTCTTTGTCCCAGCCAAGTTTGTGTGCAATTTCGTCGAGATGACCGGGCTTGAATTGAAGCTTGATATAGAGCATGAGGAAGCGAGCAATTTCCTGCTCGTTTTGCTTGAGGAATTTTTGCCAATCGTACTCATTCCAGAGGAGACCTCCTGTGTCCTCCCACTCACCCTCTGAAAAATTGTCCTGGTCAAACATGCTCATGGATCCCAACTTTTGGACTCTTGTAAAGGTGCCTGCTGGAAAAAGCAACCCCTGACACTAAAAAGTTGCTCACTACCGAGATTCTTTGCTATATCTAGGGGATGTCAGGCGTGGTTTTTCGGTTAGAGGCTTGGTTTAGTGGTCACGTTCAAGGTGTAGGGTTCCGCTATCAGACGGTGCAGGTCGCCAAGGGTTTTTACGTTTGCGGTTTTGTTAAAAATCTTGCTGATGGGCGTGTTTATTTACTCGTTGAAGGAGAAGAGGATGAGGCACGGTCCTTCCTCGATGCTGTCAATGACGAGCTTTCTTCGTATATTCGCGATGTTGAGGTTCAAGAAACCTCGGGTGAGGCTACCTGCAAGACCTTTGAAATTGCGTATTAAGGGCCTTCAAAGGGCTTTTTTCTTTAAAGACAAAAAACACCTGATCACGAGGTGTTTTTTTTTGAGGTTTAAAGCGTGGTACACCCGGAGGGAGTCGAACCCCC
>DCBD01000059.1:2668-28751 GCA_002313355.1 Opitutia bacterium UBA1116
GAGTCGAACCCCCAACCTCCTGATCCGTAGTCAGGCGCTCTATCCAATTGAGCTACGGGTGCACTCAGTAGGGCCGCCATCCTTAGGAATCCCCCTCATGAGTCAAGCATGAATTTGATGATAATGGATACCTTAGGCTTGAAGCTTGTATAAGTGTCCCTGAAAAATTGCTATTCTTTGATTTAAAGTACCTTAACCTCGCTGAGCAATCCACCAGCGCACACAAAGAATAACCAGGATGAGACAGAAAAGAGCCATGGCTCCTTGGCTATAAAAGGCTAGGGCGCTGCCGCCCTCAGCTGAGCTTAATTTCGCGTAGGTCTTAGGCAGGCGCATGGCAGAACCGATGAAGCCAAGCGACCCAACGATAGCAGCCCCGATGATCGCCTGTTTTTCTAAGCCCTGGTTCAGAGCAAGCAAGCCACAGAGCCCAATAACGAGGCCAAAGCACAGAGGGATGAGTGCCGTCATGCTGCCTGATTTTGAAAAGAAATAACCGATAAGGCCTATTGCTACGAGCAGGCCTGCAAAAAGGAGTGTTGTTTTAGCCATAGTGTTTGAAGGATAGGTTGAGTAGAGTGATTGAAGTGAGCCCCACTTTAAAGGAGTTTTTCAATAAAAGGCTAGGTCAAAGTGCAGGCCCTGCTGGTGTGCTTCCTTCTCCAACGTTAACGCCTCGGAAGCCATGCAGGCTGAAGGCCGCACTGATTAGGCATAGCACAATACACATGCCCAGGGCGAGGTTGAGCCCATGATGCACATGTTGGACAAGGATTGCCTGTAGCGGCTTAAAGACATCTTTCCCAAGGGCTTCTTTTTGAGCTTCATTGAAGTAGCCTATTTGAGCCGCTTGAATAAGTGCATCTTCTTGGGTTTGGCTTAAATGAATTTCATGGGTTTGAGTGTAGTCTTCAAGTTCATTGAGTAGGGTTCCGGTTGCAATCGTTGTGCTGATAACGAGGGCTAGTGAGCCTGCAAAAATGCCTAACATGAGAAACATGGAAGAGCCGGCTCCTATTTCTTCTTGAGGGAGCGAGCCCATCATGACGGCATTGATACTATTCCATGTGAGGGACATGCCGGTTCCTGTGATGACGAGGGCCGTCACCCAGCTTGCAAGCGAGTCGTTAACGGGCATGAACATAATCCAGGCCATCGAGCCAATCATGAGCACAAAGCCTAGTAAAATAAGTCCTAATGGGCGCATGTGCCCGAGTAAGATGCCGACAACGGGGGCGAAAATGCCATACAGGGCCGTCATGCCAAGCATGATAAAGCCAGCCTGCATTGGGCTATAGTCCCAAACGCTTAAAAGTAGCAAGCCGACAATGAAGACAATGGCAATAAAGCTTGCGTTAAATCCAATGAATGAAAGGCAGCTTGTGCGGTAGGTTTTTTCTTTGAGTAAGTTAAGGTGAATGAGTGGTCGCTCGATATGGCGTTCCCAGTAGATGCAGATTGCAATGAGTGCAATCCCTGTTGCTATGAGTCCCCATAAGCGAAAGGCTCCCCAGCCCCAAGTGTGGGCATTGCCCAGGGCATAAAGGATAAGTGAGAGCCCGCCGACAAAAGCAATAATGCCTTTCCAGTCCATATGCTTTCCTGCATGCTGAGCCTTGCTTTTGGGGACTGTTTTAAGAACGCTGAGAATCGTAAAAATCCCGATAGGTAAGTTGACCCAGAAGATCATCGGCCAGCCAAAGTACTCGATGAGAATGCCTCCAAATGTTGGCCCAAGTGACATACCAATGCCTAGCCCTGCACCAATGACAGATACGGCAAAGGCCTGTTGCTTTTTAGTTAGGACTTCACCAATGAGTCCATAAATACCAGGAATGATGAGAGATCCGCCCACCCCTTGGATAATGCGCCCTACAATGACGACATAATGGCTGGGTGCCATGGCGATAATGGCTGAAGTTCCCGTAAATAGGCCAATGCCTAGAGTGAATGTTTTTCTGTGCCCTATGCGATCAGAGAGCCCACCTGCAGGCAAAAGCATGCTCGAAAAAGCAAGTAGGTATGCACTTAATATCCACTGAATGTCATCAACGGATACATGAAAATCTTCAGCCATCGGTAGTACAGCCAAGTTAACAGCCGTAAAATCGAGATTCGTCATGATGGCACTGAGGCAGACTGCCGTGAGGAAAACAGCAGCTTGGCCTTTAGAGAGAAGAGGCTCTTTGGATGTCATAGGAAATTGCGTCGTATTGCTATCGCGTTTTTAGAGAAGAAAATACTCATGGTATCGGAGGTTCGTCAAAAAGCATTTTGGTTGTGAAAGCTTCTTAATCGAGTCAAAAGTAACCTAGATGGTACTGGTTAGCTTTCTGATAAGTTGCATTTCAGCTTTTAACGGCCTAGGTATAATAAAATCACCCATAGTTAAGTTTAAAACTATGAGTGATTTTATTAAAAGAGTATTGCTTGCTAAGGCTCTCTCTTGACCTTTATGTCTCTAAGATTCCTTATATGGGTTATAAAATACGCAATTATTTTTTGCATTCTTTGACCATCGGATGAAGCATCGACTCATAATCTTCTCTTTTACACGTGTTAGAAGTGTGCTCTAATCGATATTTCTCTAAAACTTGAAGTGCCTCAACGGCATTCCATGCTTTTGCCTTATCGAGAGCAGTCTCTCCAGAGCTGTTTGTGATAAAAGGATTAGCTCCGTAGTCCAGTAAAATTTCTAAAATCTTTGCTTGATTCCATTGTGCAGCCTTGTGTATCGGAAGCTCTTTATATTTGTTTGGAATTCTATAATCAGCATAAGCTTCCAGAAGTAATTTTACTATCCTCTCATTTCCGCTTTTGACTGCTTCATAAAGGGCTGTTTTAGTATTTTTTTGGACAATTACATTCGGATTTCTTCCCCACGAAAGATAATTAGCCACGTCTTCATATTTAGACTTGTGAATAGCACTATATAAATGGCTAGAAAATTCGTTAAATTTATCTTTATTTTCGCTAGTAGTTAGTGGTGCATTCCTCCATGGAGAAAGATTTCTGCTTTTAAAATAATATTCAGCATTGGTTGTATTTGTGTTTTTCCAAGGCTTTCCTGAAGAGCCTACGTAATGAAGAATAAAGATATCGTTATCTTCAGGTACTTTATTGAAAGAGTACCACGCAAATTTTGGTCCTAACACTGTAATGTTATCTTTGTATACTAGGTTTATACAGTCTTGGTCAGGTAATAATGCTGTAGGTTGGTTAATGAGCCAATCAATAGTTCTTTTTGAAAAGTCTTCATCTCTTAAAACATCTAAGTCCATAATTAAAAGCCCAGAATTAACGTATTCGAAGTCACCAAAGTCAGCATTTCCATAAAAGTTTTTCATTACAGCTTTCATTTGTACTGAAACTTGGTCCACGACTGCTGCAATAGGATGCTCTGTTTGTTCGAGTACATCTAAAAGCAATGCTAAATCTTGGATTGCGATCATATCACAGTCTAAATAGATAGCTTCATGAGCGTTGGGTAACAATTCTGGAAGTAGTAATCGAACAACCGCAGCTTTTCCCCAATGGCGAAAATTAATTTTTTCTTCACCCGGGATTTGAGTAAGTTCTACATAGTCTATAGTCGCCGATCCTTCATGTTTTTCTTGAAGCTTGTGCCAATATTGCTTTCGATCCGTATCGACTTTTTCAGTTACATAGACGTGAAATATATAGTGATTATCGGGATTTGCCTACTCCATCGCTGCACTTACGGCAACACCTGCATGATCGAGATAATTGGCGTCCGTTGCTAGTGCAATATGGACATCTTTTGCCTGCAAGCATATAATACATATTATAAACGCGATTAGAAAATTTACGATAATTTTAATGCTCATGATATTTTTAAGTTAGGCTTCTTTATAGACAATAAAAGTCCATGCCTCGTTTCATAAAATATATATTTTTAGTTATTTATTGCATAAGTATATTATATATAGTAAGTTAAGGTTTTTGTTATGGCGTTTATGCTGTTCTCAAAAGCAGTTGAAGACAATGCAAGCTTACTGAAAGACTGTATAATCCAAAGTAAGCCTATAATAGACTAAGCTTCTCCGCTTCGGAAAGACGGGAGACTTTTTTGTCATGTCTATACGCAAAAAAACCGGCCTCAAAATGAAGCCGGTTTTAAAAGAAAACTTAAAGGATTTTAGTAAACCTCGACCTTGGGCAGGGTGGAGGGGACGTCAATCCTGTGGGTGTGCTTGCGTTTGACGCGTTGTAGCCTTGACCGACGACGTAGCTTGCGGTCGAGTTTGTCTACTAGCTGATCAATTGATTTGTAAAGATCCTCAGACGTTGCACTCACGATCATGTCAGGGCCTTGGATCTCAATATGGCCTTTAGCTGTGAATTGATCTTTGGGTGCTTTACTTTGGTCGAACTCGAGTTCTACGCGAACGCGCAGGATATGATCCTCATGACGGAATAGCTTGTCGACTTTTTCTTCGACGATTTTTTTTAGGGCATCCGTTAACTCGAGGTGGACGCCAGACAGGATCACTTTTTGTTCATTTTTCATTACTCTGTCCTTTCTTGTGGTTTTCGGTTTGAGAAAAGCGTACAAACATGTTTTAAACAGCTCTCGTGGAGACTGCACAACAAGTGTTTAAAAAGTTTGGTGCCATTGTTTTGACAGGAGGATCTTCCGGCATTGGATATGCACTCCTCACTACATTAGTTAGTATAGAACATAATGGTCCTATTTTCAACCTTTCTCGCAAAAAACCTGACATAAAATGCGAAGAAAATCGCTTTTTTCACTATACTTGTGACTTAGAAGTCCCTTTAGAGCTAGATCAAGCTCTCGAAACGCTAATACCACGGTTGCAAGCTAGCTCAGGGCCTGTTTTGCTCGTAAATAACAGTGGTTTCGGTGCTTACGGGCCTTATCCAGAGCCTGACTTGGAGACACATCTTCGCATGGTAGACCTTAATATTCGCGCGTCGCTAAATTTGGCAGGCCGCTTGCTCCCACTGTTTCAAAATCGCGGTGGAGCTATCGTGAATATCGCTTCGACAGCGGCTTTCCAGCCTACACCACAGCTGAGCACCTACGGAGCCTCAAAGGCTTTTTTACTTCACTGGAGCTTAAGTGTGGCCGAGGACTTAAAGCCGTATGGCGTACACGTAATGGCTGTTTGTCCTGGCCCGACGCGTACGGCCTTTTTTAAGCGTGCTGGGTTTGCTTCTCCTCCAACACCTCCTTTTTTAAGTCAAGAGCCTGCAGCCGTTATTTATGCGATGGCTCAAGGTCTTAAAAAGAAAAAAACGCTCGTCGTGTGCGGGTTTAAAAATCGCTGTATCGTTGGGTTGACCTCACTTTTACCCAAGTCTTTGGCGGCACGGATGGCAGGGTATGTCCTTAAGAAAGTCCGCGAACCATGACGGAGCTTCACTTTAAAAGCTATCCACCCTTTGGCCCAGAAGCCGAGCAGATTGATCTTGAAGAACTCAAGACCTGGGTGCTTGAGGATAACGACGATCTTCTCGTCATTAATAAACCGGGCTGGATTGTATGCCATCCTTCGAAGGCAGGTCCATGGTCTAGCTTGGTAGGGGCGTGCCGTGAGTGGACGGGCATTGATCCGCTTCATCTTGTAGCGCGCCTTGATCGTGAGACAAGCGGTTTGGTTGTTTTTGCCAAAAATAAATCAACGGCCCGGCTTGCCCAAATGGCCTTGCAGGAGCGAGCGGTAAAGAAGACCTATCTGGCTTTGCTTTGCGGGACACTTCAAGAGCCGGCGGACGTTTGCCAGCATTTGGCTCGAGACCTCAATTCGCCTGTCTACGTAAAGCAAACCGTTCGCAAGTCCAATAGTTCGCAAAGTGCGAGGACTGTATTTATTCCCTTGGCCCACGGTGGGGGCTATACTTTGGCAAGGGTTGAACCGGTGACAGGGCGCAAACACCAGATCCGTGCGCATGCAGAGTGGCTTGGCCATAGCATTGTGGGCGATAAAATTTACGGTCCTGATGCTTCGCTCTTTCTTGAGTTTGCGGAGCATGGGTGGACGCCTAGATTAGAAGCGGCACTGCCCATGCGCAGACAAGCTCTGCATGCTGCAGAGCTTGTCTTTAATGCTCCTGGTTTTGAGCGCACATTTTCTGCGCCACTTGCCTGGGACATGGTTCAATTTTGCCAAGAAGTGATAGGCGTATCCCCTTGATGCAGTATTGCTTTATATACTCGCGTCGATGGGGTCCTGGATGCGTGACATCTTGGTGGCGTTGAAAGAACTTCGCTCCAATGTTTCGATGTGAAAAGCATCCTCCAAGGTGTCTTCTGGATTAAAGATTACACCGCTTAAATCAAAGACGGCGAACCGATTTTTCCTGTTGTACTTGAGGTCCTCTGATTGATCGATATCTAAAATTCTATTTTTCAACCGTTCTTGGAATTCTTCACGTTGTGCTTTGATTTTTTCGTGAAAGTGTTGGTGAGCAGGGCTCATCCAATAGGTGCCGCAATATTGGTCGCGAGTTAAACCGCTGTCATTGAGGGGACCGCCGATTTTATAAATGTTTTGAATGGAGGGGTCCTCAGCTTGCGAAAATTCTGCTTCCAGGTCTTCGTAAGTGCCTGTTAAGAACATTTCTGCTGAAGATTTGAGGCACTGGACGACGCGCTCTGCCCACCACTCTGGGTAATAGTCATCGTCGATGGGATAGGCTAGATACAAGACCTGTGTTTTAGGGTTCATGATTATGGTTAGATCCCTGCCGAAGAGACCATTTAGGTAGATCGTCGGTGAGTTTAGCGGGACTGTTTTTGTGGATGCTACACCTTCTTGATTTTGAGAAGCTAGATTAAGTTCATCGACTAGATGAAGTATCAAGTGCCGGCGCATGTCGTTTATGTGTTTGGGTTCATAAACATGGGTTGTGTCGACAACGAAGAGCCCGTATTCATTCCAATGGCCTTCAGGTGCTAAACCGCATTGTGTTGGTCTGCCTGCATGCATGAGGGCTAAAACGAGTTCTGCTTTGTCAATCCCTTCGGTATCAAATGCTTGTAATATATATCCCGTTGTCTGACTCTGAGCTAGAAGCGGGCTAGTGGATGCCTGTGTTTCCGGGGGCGTGGTGTCCTCAGAAGCACAAACTCCAGATATGAATAGACTTAAGAACGCATAGCGCGCTATGTTTTGGATCTTTTTCATGACTAATCTTGAGTTTAGGTTATTGAATGTGCTAGGGGTCAGTAGACCACCAAACCCTCAATGGCTTCAAGATTAAACTTTAACAATTAATCCGCTCATTGTGTGTTCTACTTGTGTGTTCTACCACAGTGGGCGCTCGTTATTAAAGTGTGGTCGACCACGCTGGGCTGTCTGTAAGTTGCTTGTAATCAACGCTTGTTTGATTTTCCCTATCCGGGTGCGTACTGTGTCCTACCACGGTAGGACTGTGGTAGGACACGCCCCTACCGCCCCTCAGAAGGGTTTTCTTATGAGCTGATGTCTGTGTGAAATAGGTATCTGGCTCGACTGTTTTTAAATGAGAATCCATATTTATTAAGTGAAATTATATATATATTGCTGATCGGTTAAATGAGAGCAAAAACCCTGGCTGGAGAGAACGATATCCTTAAATAAAGTTTAGGTGGAGGTTTTTGCAAAAAAGAAGGCTTCATTATAACATATAATGATTAATCGTCAAGGGGGTGAAGGCCACTTTTTGATAAAAAATCAGTTATTATTTTAGGAGTTCTTCATATGATATTGATAATAAATGACTTATCGATTTATTTATTTTATGTATTTTTGGATAAAATCTATAGTAGGTGCTATATTAGGGTGTAATGCCTGTATTCGGTTATTTTAGCACACTATTAAAATATACACTTCTGCTTCCCCTTGTAGCGGGGGTGTATGGGCAGGTGTTTGTCGATTTTAATACCATTGGTGATATGGATACAGAATTTAGCACGAGCGCTGTATCTGGGCTGTGGACAAGCCCAACTGAGACCGGGGGCGGGCTCAGTGGAACCAATGGAATGGGGCCAGGTCCCTTGCTTGCTTCAGCTCAAGTATGGACTTACGACGATGCTTTTGCTGGTGATACGGCATCATGGACGGTTGGCTATTATTTCAGAGAATGGTATTTAATATTTAATACGGGGACTCTGTCGGTAGGGTTTACAACAGATGCAACGCCGGCTCACTCAACTTTAGGTTTACCGGCTAATAGCCTTGGCTTGATCTTGAAACAATCAACTTCCGGTTCAGAAAGTATTGCTCTCACTAATATGGGATCAGAACTAGCTTCAGCAAGCATCGGAAATATATCTTCTGGTGGTAGTTGGTTCTTTTTAGAATTGAGTGTCGTTTATAATTCAGGACCGGATAATTATACACTTACAGGAAGGCTTTATAATTCTTCAAGTACCGGCGTCTTGGGTAGTCTGCGAAACTCCGTCAGTACAACGACAAGCAATACGCTGCTTTCTGCAGATCCTGACGCTTATTTGTTTTTAGGGACCAATGGATCTCCCAATGTGAGGACGCTTGATAATTTCAGCTCGACAGTGACACCGATACCTGAGCCATCTGAAGTAGGGCTCATCTTTGGGGTGTTTGTAGTTTTGGGCAGCTTGCTTTACCGCAAGCTTAAGCCCGGGCCTTGAGGAAGCCTTGCATAGCAGCAAGAAAGGAAGCCTCTTGGGCTGCAATACGCTGATCTATGGCCCTGCTTGAGGGCGTTTCAAAGGTGTAGTGGTTGCCCCCGAAGCCGTTAGCTACGAGGTAAATAGCCTGTGGCCAGTAGGGGATAGTCGCAAGATCTTCTTCGTGGAGGGGTGGCGAGATGATGCCGCCTTGAGCTTCGAACCAATCGATAGATTCAGAAAGATCGATGCCGCAATAGGGCTTGGCAGCTTCGAGTATTTCGGTTGCCAGGCTTGGAAAGTCTTTTTCGAGGACTTCGTAAATATAGAAGCCCTTGGCTTCCCAGTCTTCATGGAGGGATAGATGAAAGTCAAACCGTGGGCAGCAAGCCTTGAGCCACTCGGTGTGCTGCTTGCTCTCGAAGGCCTTGCAGTCTTTGTAGTCTCGATTCAAGTCTCGGCCACCTTGGCTATAGCGGCTCTTATTCAAAAGGCCTACAGGGTTCATCGCAGGGCAGATGTACCAGTTGACTTGATCGGTAAAGTTTTGGTCTTTTAAAAGCTTGAGCACGGTGAGTGGACCTGCCGGCTCATCCCCATGCATGCCTGCTGAGAGATACACATAAGGGAGGTCTTCGCCTGTGACCCGGCGAAAAGCGAGCAGGGGGAGATTGTGGTCGCAGCGACCGTACTCGGAAACATCAAAACCGTGGGCTTTTGCGGCCTTCGAAAGGTCGTCGCAGAGAATACCCATATCAAGGCCTGCATGTTCTTCAGACATGGTTCTAATATAGTGGGCTTTGACGAAAATGTCAAAGCCCACGCTAGAAAGAGCTTAAGAGAGTCACCGTCCCTATGCCTCCAGCTGTTTACGCTTACGATGCCTCATAAAAATGCCCACCCTAGGCCGGTTGTCAGCCATCAAGGCATAGGTGCTGGGCTCAGGGATGGCAACAAGGCCAAAGGAGTTCGTCAGGTTAATTGAATTTAATAAGGTTTCTTGGTTGCCGCTGTCCGATAGATCAGCTCGGCTGATGAAGGGAGCTGACGAATTGCTGTCTACCCGGTAGATCGTGCCGCCTGACTTGAGCGGCTTGCGATGAATGTTTTCTTGGGTTTCTTGACGAAACGTACTGAATAGCGTACGTTTATTTAGGATGAAAACAGTCAGCGCAACCAAAGCCCGTGATAACCTTTTCCAATTGTTAAAAGAGGTAGCGGTGACGCATGAGCCGGTTCAGGTTCAGGGCAAACAGGGTGTTGTGGTTATGCTGTCTCAAGACGATTGGGAATCTATTGAAGAGACTCTTTATCTTGATTCCATTCCAGGCCTGGGTGATTCGATCATTCAAGGCATGGAAGAGCCCGAGGATGCGTGCTCTGATGAACTCAAATGGTAGAGCACCTTTATAGGCTCCTTTATACGAAAGAGGCTCAAAAAGATGCTAGGCGCATTGGGCGAGATTCCCGTTTAAAGGCAAGAGTCAAAAAACTGCTCGTTATTTTGAGCGAAGACCCTTTGAGTTCTCTTTGCAAGGCCTTTGTCGGGAAATATAAGGGAGCCTATTCGCGACGCATTAATCGGCAGCATCGTTTGGTTTATCAAGTCAATGAATTGACCAAGACGGTCAAAGTACTGCGTATGTGGGCGCATTATGGTGATTAGGGTTTTACCATTTTGCGATGCTGCTTTGATTTCGTTATTGAGTTAATTGTAGGTTGTCTTTTGCAGTTTTTTTCCTTAAGGTGTTGCTTATTCAGCAAAAATCTATGGCTGGGGCCTTGGCTTTCTCTTGTTTATCAATCACCTAAAAATTGTTTTTTAATGAAAGAAAGTATCGAAATCTTAGATAATGCAATCGATTGCCTTGGTGAGCCTCCTTTTGGCGAGGGCGTGAAACGCGCTGCCTTTAAATTGCAGGAGCTCGAGAAGGTCGACTGTAAGGATTGGCCTGATGATTTGCGCAAGATGCGGGATGAATTACTCGAGGACTGTGAAACCTTGATTTCCCTTATGCGCGAGCCTATTTCGCATGGCAATGTCGACACCCAAATGCATGCCACTGAGAAAAACGAAGTGGAGCAACGCATCGCCCAGGAAATGGAGATTTTGAGGGCTCGGTTGAAGGGGTGAGTGGGAGACTGCATCGATGGGTATTTATCAGAGACGCTGCAAAGCGTTGCTTAGATGATGCTCAAAAAAATGAAGAAGGACAGTTTGGTAACTGTATCTCTAGCTTGATATTCCTTTATACTGGTTTGGAGGGGTACCTGTATACCCTATGCCATGATTTAATATCTATTCAAAGCATCTTTACTCAGCATAGCGAAAAGGGCGAGAAGCACAAAGCATATATGCCAGATATAGAGTCATGTGGCTGTAAAAATAAAGACCTATTGGGGGATTATAATCTGGATACATTATACGAGTTGCTTGGAGAAGAGATTATAAAAGCTGACTTCAATAGCAAAACACAATTGCCTAATGCTTGTGAGCTTTTTCAAAAAATTGAGAAGTCTTTAGATTTTAAGAATGATAGAGCTTACCAAGAAAATTTTAAGGTAATAAAAGACCTTCTAGAAATTCGAAATGAGTTGATTCATCCGAAATCCATTCGTTTAGATTTTAGTACAAAAGGAATGCCCGGCGATATCACTCAGTTTTTTGAAGAGTGTTGGCCTACATCAAAAAATTTTAAGCCTGAACGTGTTCGCGAATACTATGAGAAGATCGATAGGCTGATGAATTATCTGAATGAACGCGTGTGTGGATCTTCTAGTAATTTAATAACATCTCTTTTTTCTGGTGTTGGTCATAAGCGTTCTGAGACCTAATAGTATTATTATAGTTCATTGGTTAGAGTGCTTTCTCAAGCTAAAGTAGGGGTTCCACTTGCTTTAGCTTAATAGCTGTGCCTTTTCGTTTTCCCCCTCTAAATTAACTCGACAAAACCCCACTCTAAGCGCTATCCATAAGTATGGCAACGACTTCAAGTCCAGTACGGGTGCGCTTTGCGCCGAGTCCTACAGGTTTTTTTCATATTGGCAGTGCGCGGACGGCCTTGTTCAATTGGCTGTATGCCAAGCACACGGGCGGTACCTTTGTTCTGCGTGTTGAAGATACGGACAAGGAGCGCAACACGGAGGAGGCCCTTCGCGTGCTTTTTGAAGGCATGCGCTGGCTTGGGCTTGATTGGGATGAAGGGCCTGAGGCCGGGGGAAACTATGGTCCGTATTTTCAGAGCCAGCGGGCGGATGTTTATGATAACTACTTGGAAAAGTTGAAGGCTACGGGGCGCGTCTATGAGCAGGATGGGGCTTTGTATTTTAAGGTTTCTGGTGAGCCTCAGGTGATTGAAGATGCCGTGCGTGGGCGTGTAGAGCGTTTGGAAGAAAAGGACTTTGTCATCTATCGCTCGAATGGGACGCCGGTCTTTCACTTTGTCAATGTGGTGGATGATATTGCGATGAAGATCACCCATGTCATCCGCGGGGAGGACCATCTATCAAACACAAGTAAGCACGTTGAGCTTTTTAAGGCTTTGGGTGCTGAGGTGCCCGTCTTTGCGCACATTCCGCTCATTCTCAAATCTAATGGGCCGGGGAAGATGAGTAAGCGCGATGAAGGTGCGCTCATTGAGGATTATCAAAAGCGTTCCTTTTTGCCTGATGCTTTGAGGAACTACCTGTGCCTGCTCGGTTGGTCGCCCAAGGAAGATCGCGAGATACTGCCTGTCGGAGAGATTATCGAGCTTTTTGAGCTTTCAGATATTAACAAGAACAATGCACGTTTTGACGAGCAGAAGCTTGCCCACATTAATGCTGAGTATGTCCGGCAACTTCCAATTGAGACGCTTGCTTGGCATGCACGGCCTGTTTTGACCGAGGCCGGCCTCATGGCTGAGGATGCCAGCGAGGACTTCTTGCATGCGGTGCTCTCAATTAGCCAAGAGAAAATGCGCGGGCTTGATTCGCTGCCGGAGTTTCTTGGGTATTTCTTTACCGATGATTATGCAGAAGATGCTAAGGTGCGGGAGAAGATATTCAAAAAAGGGGACCCATGCGCACGGGTGCAGGAAGCCTTAATGGCGCTCGAAAGCCTGGAAGATTTTTCAGAGGCGTCTCTGGAGGCTTGTTTGCAGGGAGTTGCTGAGGCCTCTGGGGAGAAAATCGGCAGCTACTTGCTCCCACTTCGCTTCGCCGTATCGGGGGTTGGGGTCGGGCCGAGTTTCTATAGTGTTCTCCGAGTGCTTGGTAAGGATATTGTAATCAGGCGCTTACAACGCTTTATTCAGGCGGGCGGATAGTGCTTGCTACAAAGGGGAAATCTCTCTAAACAACAGTGGGAACGATGATTGACTTACACTGCCATTTAGGAGGTGCCGTTCCCTCTTCCGTTCTCTGGGAAATTTTGTGCGATAGCGGTCTGCAGACTGAGTTTCGCTCCTTTGAGAATTTACATCAATTTTTGACTGTAACATCAAAGGACTTTCACGACCTTGATGACTTCCTCGGTCGTTACTTTCATGTGACTGAGCTCATTCAGTCTTCCCCCCATGCAGCGAGCACAGCGGTGTACCATGCTGTGGCTAAGGCCTACCGCCGGGCAGAAATCAAAGGGATGGAGATTCGCTACAACCCGCTGAAGCGCGTGCACGGTGGGCATCACACTTTAGGGGCAATCATTATGGCAACTGTGCAGGGAATGCAGCGGGTTTCTATGCATTACCATGTCAATACGGGCATGATCTTCTCCATGGGCAAAGAGCTCTCCCACGCGAGCAATTGGACGATTGTTGAGGCAGCGGTTGCTTTTTGCAGTCATGGGAATCTCAATGGTGCCCATGGCGTTGTCGGGATTGATATGGCCGGGCCTGAGTCTACAGGTGTTGATACCGATGATGAGTGGCTTGAGGAGGCTTCAAGGATGGTTGAGCATGCTCGTGCTGCAGGCCTTGGGATTACTTGGCACGTCGGCGAAACGGATGCTTCTGGCGTTGATGGCATGGAAAAGATCATGGAGGTGATCAAGCCCGATCGCATCGGCCACGGGATTGTTTTGCGCAAAGCTGAAGGAAAGCAACGTGAGCGCCTTTGTGCAATGCTGCGCGAACGAAATGTCTGCCTTGAGATTTGCCCTTCAGTGAATAAGGTGACGAAGTCTATCGATTCGTTTGATGAAATTGCCGATCTTATTCGCATGGTCGATCAAGAGAACATTCCTTTTTGCCTCAATACGGACAACCCGTATCTTATTCATACAAACTTGAGCGCTGAGTATGATCTCATGCGGAAGACTTTAGGTGCCGATGCTGGACTCTTGGACCAAGGGCCTGGGCATGCAAAGCGCGCGAGCTTCATGAGTGGTGTTCGTGAAGGAAAGCCGATTAACCCCATACGTTAAGTTATGCTAGATATTCTTACAGGAGCTGGTATCTTTGTTTACCCCCTTGCGCTATGTTCGTTTGTAGCCGTGTTTATTATTGTTGAGCGTCTCTTAGCCCTCAGGCCCGTACGCGTGATGCCTCGGGATGTTATGCAGGCTCTCCTTGATGGTCAAGAACCCGCCGGGGATGGGCTCGAGCGTTCAGCAGCTGGGCGCATTGCGAGTTTTTTTTATAAGCAACGGCCCGATGATGAGGCTCTTAAGGCTTATGCGCGCCTTGAAGTTGCTCGCTTTGAGCGGGGGATTTTCCTCCTTGAAATTGTTATTGCAGCAGCACCTCTTATTGGGCTCCTCGGTACGGTGACGGGGCTTATTCAAGTCTTTGCCCACTACACGCCGGATGCAGGTTTGCCGGATCCCTCTATTTTTACTCAGGGCATTGCCCTTGCCTTGACAACGACGATGCTCGGCCTTGCCATTGCGATACCTTCGATTGTCGGTAATAATTATCTCCAACGCAGGATCGATCTTTTAGCTGCGCAGCTTGATGTTGAGGTTGAGCGCTTGAATTCAAGCCGCGAAGGTTAAGCCATGCGGCCCGTTCGTCGAAATAAGCGCCGGCGCGCTGAGGTGAATATCATCCCGCTTGTGGATGTGCTCATTATTTTGATTTTCTTTTTTATGATGGCGATGCAGTTTCGTCATTTGACGGTCCTTAATATACAGCCTCCTAAGATCCAAACAGCAGGTATGAAGCAAACGGCTGATGAGCTGGTTCTTGGTCTAGACGAAGAGGGGAGTCTATACTACCGCGACCGGGAGATTGGGCAGGATGCGCTTGAAGAGCTTTTAACGAAAACGGCAAATGAAGACACGGAGACGCCCGTCCTCATTGTTGCAGATGAAGATGTCCCCCTTAAGTACATGACGCAGCTTATGGACAGTTGCCGTATCGCTGGGTTGACTAAGATCCGAATACAGTCCCGTTAGGGGTCATTCTGTTAAGGCATCGATAGGGATGTCGATGGCAACATCTTCATCGTAGTTAATGCCTTCGATGCCGAAACCAAAGAGCTTGAGGAAGTTTGCCTGGTAGCCTGCAAAGTCTGAGAGTGTGTATAGACTTTCTGTGGTTACTTGAGGCCAAAGGTTAGCGACAGCATCTTGTACTTCTGGGCGCATTTCCCAGTCATCAATGCGGATGCGGCCGGCTTCGTCTAGTGTAGGTGTTTTGCTTGCAAAGAGTTGCGTTGTGAAGAGGCGATGGATCTGCTCGATGCAATCTTCGTGGAGGCCTTGTTCTTTCATGACTTTGAAGACAAGGGAAGTGTAAAGCGGAACAACAGGAATGGCTGAGCTTGCCTGTGTGACGACGACTTTGTTGACCGAGATGTAGGCTTTGCCACTTAGTGGAGCGAGTGCTTTATTGATGGCTTTATTGGCGCGCTCAAGGTCTTCCTTGGCCTTGCCGATGGTACCTTGGTAGTAGATAGGGTAGGTAACTTTGGGGCCGATGTATGAATAGGCGATTGTTTGAGCCCCTTCTGAGAGAACATCGGCCTCTTGGAGGGCTTGTATCCATAGCTCCCAATCTTCGCCGCCCATGACTTTGCGGGTGGCTTCGATTTCTTCTTGGTTTGCTGGGTCTAGATGGATGTCGTGGATGATTTTCTTGTCGGTATCGACTGTTTTGTTGTCAAAAGTTTGGCCGATAGGCTTTAGCGTGGATTTGTAAACTTCGCCCGTTTTAGGGTCTGTGCGGCGGGGAGCTGCAAGGCTGTAAATGACAAGGTCTACCTTGCCGAGGTCTTCTTTAATGCGTGTGATGGTTTTTTGTTTAATCTCGTCTGTAAAGGCATCTCCATTAACGCTTTTAGCATAGTAGCCCTCAGCGCGGGCAGCTTTTTCGAAGGCGGCGGTGTTGTACCAGCCTGCGGATGCTGGGCGACCGTTGTTAGCAGGACGCTCGAAAAATACGCCTAAAGTGTCTGCTCCGTAGCCAAAAGTTGCTGCGATCCGTGAGGCGAGGCCATAGCCAGTGGAACCACCGATGACGAGGACCTTCTTGGGACCGTTTTGAGTCTTCCCTTGCTTTTTGATGTAGTTGATTTGCTCTTGTACATGGGCTTCGCAACCAGTGGGATGTGCCGTAATGCACACGAATCCGCGGACTTTGGGCTTAATAATCATCATACTTGCTTAAAGAGGCTTCAGGCTAAGGAGCTTCTCTGGAAATTCAATCTTAAAAGCAGTTTTGCCTAAAGAGCTGTTAAATCGGGTATAACCAGTACTTTTTGGTTTTATTTTGGAAGGTTCGGGCTTCTTTGTCCCAGAGTTGAGTAAAATGCTGAACCCGAGCATGGGAACCACGTGTGGAGATCTCTTTCCACCAAGCATTTGAACCCATGTGCTTATTGAACATCGTTTTTTTCTCTTTTGAGGCTTTTGCGAAGGGGTTACCATCAGCGCTCCAGGTGCAGGCGAGCTGCATCATGTAGAGGCTGAGCTCTGTTGGGCGATGGCGATTCCAGTCTCGGACAATGACATAGACACCTTCTTTGCTGCGGCCTTGCTTGTCTTGGTAGGTGATGGCCTTGTAGTCGAGGCCCGCGATGTTGCAACGCCGCAGGGCTGTGATAAGCTCTTGGGGGGATTTTCCTGGAAAGCTTAAGAGGCGGAAGGGGTACGGAGACCCAATGCCATGTCTGAAGGAGCCAATTTCAGCGCCAAGCCCTGTCATAGGGTAGCCCACAGCAGCCCCTACTGAAGGGATGTTTGGGGATGTAGGCGTCCAGTGAAGGCCTGTTGCAGACCATGGCATTCTGCGGTGCCAGCCAGTCATCGGAATGATTGTCAGCTTGCCATGTTTGCGCTCATTATGGGTGATTTTGAGTAGGCCGGGCTCATTTTTTAGATAAGAGGCTAGTTCTCCGAGGGTTAAGCCGTAGACGTAGGGCATGTCAATCGGGGCAAGAAAGCCTTCCCAGTCTTTATCTAAGGGGGGGCCATCGACAATAAGACCACCTTGTGGGTTGGGTCGGTCAAGGATCATGACTTCTACATTATTTTCAAAGCAGGCCTCCATTGCATATTTCATGGTGGCAACATAGGTGTAGGAGCGCGTGCCGAGGTCTTGAAGGTCAATGGCAAGGACATCGATGCCTTCTAGCATATAGTCTGCAGGCTTTCGATGTTTCCCGTGCAGTGAATAGACAGAAAGCCCCGTTTTCTTGTCGCGCCCATCTTTGATGTAGGCAAAAGCCTTTTCTTTACTGTAGATCCCATGCTCGGGTCCAAAGAGTGCAACGAGATTAACTTGAGGGGCCTCCCACAGGACATCGATGCTGCTTTTGCCCTCACCATTTACGCCGGCTGCGTGGGTGAGTAGTGCGACACGCTTTCCGCGAAGATGAGCGAATTGATTATGTTCAAGGACGTCAATGCCAAGAAGTACAGGCTGTGCCGCATGAGCCCAAAGAGGAGCTAGAATCAGGTATGCAAAAAAGAAAAAGCTACAGCACCGTTTTAGGAAAACTTTTTGCCTCATGACTTCACTTAAGGAGACTTTATCTTCAGGAGCAAATACTTTATTGGGTATTGCTTTTGCTTGAGATACTTTAGCTCTTCTAGGGGGCTCGCTGGTTTGGCTTATTGGCGAGGGTTTTGCGCATGCGCATGCGCTTAGCGACAACTTGGTATAGGGTGCTTGCGGTTAATCCACAGAAGTAGCCAATGATAGCTCCACCAATAACCATACAGCCAAAAATGCGAAAACCTTTTTTGACGTGAGAGAAGCCGTTTTGAGCGGGTAGGTCTGAAATATCTTCAACATCAACTTCTTGGACTTCGTTGGGTAGATCTGGAGGGTCTCCTAAGAATTGAATGATGAAATTGCCTACATGATAGTCTGCGACGTAGATGGGCGGGACGGTTAGTGGGTTGGAGATGAGCTGCAATCCAACAAGAATAGGGAGGTTTGCTCGGCAGAGTAATGTGAGCAGGAATGCTATAGGGATCTGAATGCCGTAAAGAGGCACAAAGGTGAGGATGAACCCTGCATAGAGTGCAGGCGTTACTTCTTTAGTCCTAAAAGACCAGAGATAAGGGCGCTTGCGGGCAGCATTGGCAAACCATTTAATAAAAGGATAACGGTGGATGTTTGCACGCCTAGGAAGGGGTCTAAGAAGCTTTTTGACTCGGCGAATGCGCGAGTATCTTTCTTGCTTTTCTGCTTCTGGAGGCGGATGCATGAACGTGTTTTTTTGCCGTTAGACTATGATTGGATGACTTGCTCGTAAAGCTTGTGAATGGTCATGCCCATGAGTTTTTCTGGATGCATACGATTGGGATGCGTGGGTGGGAGCTCTTCTAAGGGCTCGCTTAAGGTGAGGTCTCTATTGGCGGTGACTTCGTCAATGCGCTCGACCGGCGTAAAGCGCGGTGCTTGTTTGAGTGCCTCGGGGTGTTCAGCTACGACTTTGCGGATTGCGATAACGGCTTCTGCAAATCGGTCAAGTTCTGCTTTGGAGTAGCTTTCCGTTGGCTCGATCATAAGACCATAGGTTTCTGGCCAGGCGACGGTGGGTGCGTGGAAGCCGAAGTCGAGGAATAGCTTGCCGACTTGTGGGATGACTTGGGCACGTTGGATGCCGGCCTGTTCTGCACGCTCAAAGTCTGCAGGTTCGAGTGTTAAAATAAACTCATGCATGCGGGGGGCTGTTTCTGAGCCTTGAGGAAGGATTGGGTAGTGCTTGCATAGTTCATTAAATAAATAACGCGCGCTCAACACGGAAATGGCTGACATACGGCGTACTCCATCACGGCCTAGACGCCTTAAGTAAGCATAGCAGCGAACTTTATGTGCGAAGTTACCCCAATGTCTATGAACGGAGCCTATGCTCTTTTTGGGGCAGATCGCTTCAAATGAACCATCGTTATGTTGAATTATTTGGCGGCCAGGTAAGTAGTCTATCAAGCGTTCGCTGACGGCGACAATTGCATCACCAGGGCCACCGCCGCCATGAGGGATGGTCCACGTTTTGTGGAGATTGTTGTGCACGGCATCGACGCCCATAGCACCTAAGTTTACCCAGCCTGCAATGGCGTTCATGTTAGCACCGTCCATGTAGACGAGCCCACCTGCTGCATGCACCTTATCTGCAATTTCACCCATGCGTGATTCAAAAATGCCGCATGTGTTCGGGTTGGTGATCATGATGCCGCATAGCTGCGGACCATGCTCTGCAAGCTTATTTTCGAGGTCTTTCATGTCGATTTCGCCATGTGAGCTAGACTTTAGTCGCACGATGCCCACTTGCTTGCCATCGACTTTTTTAGTTTCAAAGCCAGCCATCATGGCTGTGGCAAAGTTTGTTCCGTGAGCAGACTCGGGAATGAAGATAACATTGCGATGAGGTTCACCGTGATCTTTATGGTAGGCCTGGAAGAGCTTGATGCCAACGAGTTCCCCTTGTGCGCCAGCGACAGGCTGGGTTGTCACTGCAGGAAGACCTGTGATTGCTTTAAACCAATTTTGAGTTTCAAAGAGAACTTCCAAACAGCCTTGTATAGATGCTGAGGGAGCTTGAGGATGTGCGTCCGTAAATCCAGGGAGATTTGCAGCCCAGTCATTAATGTGTGGGTTGTACTTCATCGTGCAGGAGCCAAGCGGATAGCAGGTGTTATCCGGGCTGATGTTGAGATCCCCTAGTTTTTGATAGTAGGCTTTTATCGTACCTTCTTCAATGGATGGAAGGCCTGCAGGCTTTGTGCGGAAAGCCGTGTCTGGGATTTTGGGCGTGTGTGTATGACTGGACCCTTGACCGTAATTAGATTCAAAAAAGGTGATGAGGGCTTGGCAGTCTTCCTCGCTTTGAAGGTTGCTAAAAGAGATTTTAAGAAAGTTATTACCCTCGCTAGGGAAGCGCTCCGAAACATCAATACCGATATGAATATTAGCTTGAACCCCTTTTTCTATCGCCTGTGAAGCTGTTTCAGGGAGTTTGAGCACACATTCATTGAAGAAGGGCGTTTCGGGAAAGGCAAGTTCAACGCCGATGTTATTGAGTAGCTTTGCGATCACGCTGTGTGCATTTTTGTAGCCTGCAAGGCAAGCCTCACGCATGCCATCTTCCCCACGTGCTAATACTGCAGCGCCCACCATCGTTGCAAGAAACGCTTGGTTTGAGCAGATGTTAGAGGTTGCGCGCTCTTGGCGAATATGCTGTTCGCGTGTGGAGAGGACCATAACATAACAATCCCGATCTTGAGCGTCTTTTGCCTTGCCGACGAAGCGCCCTGGTGCGCTGCGGACGTGGTTCTTGACCGCACTATTGTGACGCACTCCAAAAAGACCTAATCCTGGACCTCCAAAGTTGGGGCCAATGGCAAGGTGTTGGGCTTCTCCAACGATGATGTCGACACCTTGGCTGCCGTATTCGCTTGGTGGTTTGAGCCCACCACTTGCAAGAAGCATGGGGTCAATGGAAGCAATGCTGAGGCCGCTAACTTCACGTGCAAGGTCTGCGAGAGTGTCGACGTCTTCAAGGAGCCCAAAGTGGTTGACTTGAGGAAATGCAATGGCGGCAAGATCTGTACCTATGGACTCTGCTAAGGTACGTAGGGCATGGATGTCTGTAAGGCCCGTGTTCGTATCTATGGGTGCATATTGGATCTTGAGTGATGTTGAGTTTGCGAGGGTTTCTAAAACTTCAATATCACCCGGAAAGATCGATTTGCAAACGATGACTGTTTGCTTGCGGCTCATGCGAGAGCTCGCACAAAGCGCCTCGAAGAGAGCGGTTGCTCGATCGTAAAGCGAAGCATTGACAGCTTCAAAGCCAGTTAAATGAGAGAGCACGCATTGATAGATCCAGTGTGAAATGAGTGTCCCTTGGCTGCGTTCAGGTTGGTAGGGTGTATAGGCGGTTGTCAGGTTGCGGATGTTTGCTACGTAAGGGACAATGCTGTGCACACTATAGGCCTGGAGACCATCGCCAAGAAAGCTGGGGACACGTTTGTTTTTTGCTGCAATGTGGATGAGTTCCGATTGCAAGGCATTGTAGTCAAGCTCCTCTGGAAGCTCAGGGGCATCTTCGAAGCGAATATTTTTGGGGAGATGGTCAAACAGTTCTCTGACATTGTTCTTCCCAATGGCTTCGAGCATTGCTGCAATATCCTGCTCGGAGGCGGCGATATAGTGGCGCTTTAGTTCACGCGGAAGCTCTTGTGGATTATAGTCTAGTGGTGGATGCTCGAGGGAGTCGTTTTGAGTCATAAGGTCCATCTATTTTTTATCTGCTGCTAAGGGCATAAATGATTTTTATTTGAAGGCAAAACCATAGTAATCTTTTTTATGCGCATTGCAATCTGTACCGAATAATTTTTCATGCTGTGCAGAGTGCTAAAGGCTTGCTTTCCTCTTGGGGTGGGGCTTTGAGTAGGGGCGTGACCAAGCAAGAGCGAGCTCTATATATCCAAAACTATCTAGCTAAACGCTTTCCCCATCCGGGTGTTCCCTTAGATCACGAAGATCCCTACACGCTCCTTATTGCGGTCCTGCTTTCGGCTCAGTGTACGGATGTTCGGGTCAACAAGGTAACTCCTATTTTGTTTGCTCGGGCAAAGACACCCGAAGCTATGGCCAAGGTTCCTGTTAAGGAGATTGAGGCTATTATTCGCCCTTGTGGGCTGGCTCCTCGCAAAGCGAAGGCCATTTCTGACCTTTCGCGTATTCTTGTTGATCAGCATGGAGGGCAGGTTCCTGTTGATATCGAGGCTTTAGAGGCTTTGCCTGGAGTTGGGCACAAAACGGCCTCTGTTGTTATGGTGCAAGCCTTTGGTGTGCCTGCGTTCCCTGTAGATACGCATATCCATCGCTTAGCTCAAATGTGGGAATTTACTGATGGCAAGAATGTTAAGAAAACGGAGGCGGACCTTAAAAAGCTGTTTCCGGAGGACATTTGGCATGATATCCACATTCAAATTATCCTCTATGGGCGTGAGATGTGCCCAGCGCGGGGTTGTGATGGCCTCCGTTGTGAACTTTGCCAGCACTGCTTCCCTGGGCGAAAACGTCCAAAGCGTGCATTGAAGGCTTAGTGGTTAAGCGTATAAGCCATTGGGACAAAATGTCTCGTATTGTCCCGTTAAATCGAGCTATGTCTCGCTTAGGTTGAGGTCAAAATGTGGTAGACCACACTTTGGTTGTTTTATAAGTTATTGTTAGCTATTTATTTAATAATAAGTGGCTTCGAGTCTTCTTCTTGGCTAAATTTGGAATACTTCTTGCAGAATAAGTATCTATATGAACATTGACCTCAATAAATTTACCGAAATGTCCCGCCAAGCAGTCGTCCACGCTCAGGAGGAGGTACGGCGGCGGAAACATCAACAAATTGATACATGGCATCTCATGCATGCCCTCCTTAAGGACGAGTATGGGACGGTGCCGGCTATTTTAAATAAAATGGGCATCTCAACCAGTGCTGTTGAGGTTGCACTAGATCGTGAGTTGGGGCGTTTACCTGCAGTTTCTGGGAGTGTAGATGCTTCACATGTTTATGTCACACAAGGACTTCAGGATGCTGTCAATGCTGCTGAAAAAGTGGCTCAAGATCTCAAGGATGAATACATCAGCGTTGAGCATCTCCTTTTAGGGCTGATTGAGACCAAGAATCCATCCTCTTGGGTCAAATTTGTCGATTCTTTTGGCCTTACCAAAGCCAAGGTTCTTGAGGCTCTGAAGGTGGTTCGTGGGAGTCAGCGAGTAACCTCTCAAAACCCAGAGACGACCTACCAAGTGCTCGAAAAGTATGGGATTGATCTCGTAGAACAAGTGCGCAAAGGCAAGCTGGACCCTGTTATTGGGCGTGATGAAGAGATTCGCCGTGTTATTCGTATTCTTTCTAGGAAAACTAAAAACAATCCCGTTTTAATTGGAGAGCCTGGAGTCGGCAAAACGGCGATTGTCGAAGGGACGGCTCATCGGATTGTCCGAGGAGATGTTCCTGAGGGTCTTAAGGATAAGACCGTTTTTGCACTGGATATGGGAGCTCTTGTTGCTGGGGCTAAGTATCGCGGTGAATTTGAAGAGCGCCTGAAGGCAGTTTTGCAGGAAATTAAAACGAGCGAGGGGCGCATTTTGCTCTTTATCGATGAGCTGCATACCATTGTGGGTGCAGGCAAGACCGAGGGTGCCATGGATGCTGGTAACATGCTCAAGCCCATGCTGGCTCGGGGAGAGCTCCACTGTATCGGGGCGACAACTCTCAATGAGTATCGTAAATACATCGAAAAAGATGCTGCGCTTGAGCGCCGGTTTCAAACGGTTCTTGTCGATCAGCCTACTGTCGAGGATACGATATCGATCTTGCGGGGTCTTCGCGAACGTTTTGAGCTGCACCATGGCGTTAAGATTCAAGACAATGCCCTTGTCAATGCGGCCGTTCTTTCGAATCGCTATATCACCGATCGCTTCCTTCCTGATAAGGCCATTGACCTTGTGGATGAGGCTTGTGCCATGATTCGCACTGAGATGGATAGCATGCCCACAGAGCTCGATGCTTTAAGCCGCCGTGTTATGCAGCTTGAGATTGAAGAGGCTGCCCTCATTAAGGAAAAAGACGATGCCTCTAAGCAGCGATTAACGAGTTTGCGCAAGGAACTCAAGGATTTGAAGGATAAGGCCGATGCCTTGCGTCGTCAGTGGGAAGAGGAAAAGTCATCTATTGGTAAAGTGCGCGAAGTGCGTGAAGCTATTGACTCGATTAAAATCGAAATGGAGCAGGCCGAGCGTGAGTATAATTTGCAAAAGCTTGCTGAGCTCAAGCATGGGCGTTTACCACAGCTTGAGGCTGAGCTTGCTGAATTGGAAAAAACAGAGGATAAGGCTTCGCTTCTTAAAGAGGCTGTTTCTTCCGATGAGATTGCTGATATCGTTTCTCGCTGGACGGGTGTTCCTGTGACGAGGCTTCTTGAAGGGGAGCGCGAGAAGCTCTTGCGTTTGGGTGATGTTTTGCACGAGCGTGTTGTTGGTCAGGATGAAGCGGTGACCTCCGTTTCAGAGGCCATCTTAAGGGCGCGTTCTGGTATTAAAGATCCACGCAGACCCATTGGCAGTTTTCTCTTTCTTGGGCCTACGGGTGTGGGTAAGACCGAGCTTGCAAAAACCCTTGCCGAAGCGCTATTTGATTCTGAAAACAATATGGTTCGGATCGATATGTCCGAGTATATGGAGAAGCATTCTGTTGCCCGCTTGATGGGCGCACCTCCAGGCTATGTCGGCTATGAAGAGGGTGGGCAGTTGACTGAAGCGGTTCGCAGAAAACCCTATTCGGTTGTTCTCTTTGATGAAGTCGAAAAAGCTCACCCCGATGTCTTTAATGTGCTGCTTCAAATTATGGATGATGGCCGCATTACCGACTCTCAAGGCCGCACGGTAGATTTCAAAAACACCGTTATTATCATGACGTCTAATATCGGTAGTCATTATCTCATTGAAGGCATGAAAGAGGGGAGCATTCCTGAGTCTGTCCGTGAGCATATTATGGTCGAGCTGCGCCGAGCTTTTCGCCCTGAGTTTTTAAATCGCATTGATGATACCGTACTCTTTAAGCCCTTAACGCTCGATGAAATCACTCAAATTGTGGATCTCCTTCTTAAGGACCTCAATAAGCGCCTTGAGGATCGCCGTGTTACCGTTAAGTTGAATAAAGAGGCCCATGCTTGGGTAGCTAAAGAGGGGTATGATCCCGTTTATGGGGCTCGCCCACTGAAGCGCTTCCTTCAAAAACAACTCGAGACACGCCTTGCTCGTGCGCTCGTAGCTGGAGACATTCCCGAGGATTCTGCAGTTTTATTTTCTGTTGATGGCGATGCACTTGTCATGTCTACAGAATAAATTTATTTGAACCTATTAACGTTTAAAGATACATAGGGTATCGTATGTATCTATTCATCGCTCGTTCCTTTGTTGTCGTTTCGTTTTGTGTGTTGAGTTTGGTTGCTTCTGCTAAAGTAGTTCAACTTGATGATGATCTATTGGCTGCTACAGCTGAGTTTGGTCACGAAGATTCTCTGGATATCACCGATTCGGATGAGGCTGTTGAAACTGTAGATCGCTTGCCCGAATGGCTCTATTTTTTCACCCGAGCTAATGGTATTAACTACGGCATATTGCTGACTCAGCTTGCTATTCTTCAAAAAGAATTAGGTGGTTTTGATCATGTTAAGGAAGCGAAGGTATTGACGCTGCTTTCCAGCTTTATTTATGGCTTTGGTAAAATGGCGGACCTTGCTATTACGGATCAAGCCACGAATGAAAACGGCGATCCGTCACTTGCGAGCGTTATCACCTCAATGAGGCTAGGTACCTATTCTTTGAGTAGTGTTCAGCTTGCATTGCCTTCTTGGGGTGAAGCTATCGATTCAATGGATGGGGCCAAAGAGAAACTTGATGGTATCCCCGGTGCGATGCAAATGATGGCGACACTCAACAGCATCGCTGGGGTGCCCATTGCAGGCTACGATCTCTACAATAATCAGGATGCGCTCAGCCAGCTTGAGCTCTCTGAGGCTCCGACAGAAGAAGAGCTTGCCGCTTATGAAAAAGCCTGGGGGGGCGTCTATGCTTATGGTCTCAAAATGATGGACTCCCTTATGGGTTTAGGCGTGCAGGTTATGCTTTTTGCCTATCCTATTGAGAATACTGCTTACAACCAGGGGGCAAAATGGACCCTGTGGGCGTTGAAGCTAGGTGGAGCTATTACCTTTCTTTATTATGAGCAGGGCCAGCCTTAAGCAGGGCCTGTTTACTTTACTATGACATCGTTGCTTGTTCAGGTTCATGGGCCTGAACAAGATTGACTATTGGAAATAAAATATCATACTTAGACTTGTTTATACGACTCTTTTAGCTATCCCTCCCTTACCCGCTGTTTTCTTTACCCTTTTTTAGCCAACTGTGTTTTTCGCATAAGGATGTTAGTTTCGCATACCTAAATGTTGCCTAGGTAAGGCGTTTTTCTGTCCATAAAAATTAGCTTTTATCTATTAAGCCTTATTTTAACCCTGATAACCCC
>DCBD01000051.1 GCA_002313355.1 Opitutia bacterium UBA1116
AGCCATGTTCACTGGGTCGAACGAGGAGGCCGCAAGGGCACACGCATCACCCTACGCACCGCCCCGGCTGACATTGCCCCCCACCTTCGAGACCATCTCTTCACCCGGCAGGCTCCTGTTATTTTAACGAGTGCCACGCTCAGCACAGGTCGATCGATGGAGCACCTTGTTGCACGCCTAGGCGCCCCCCGAGCACGCACCGAACAGGTCGACTCTCCCTTTGACTACGAACATCATCTGGAAGTCTTCATCGCTGCAGATGCCCCTGAACCCACGCCAAACAACACAGAAGCCTACACACAGTACTTAGTTGACATGGTCACTCACTGTGCCCTCGAAGTTAACGGCGGCAGCCTTGTTCTCTTTACAAGCTATGGCGAAATGCAGCGCGTCGCGCGCCTCTGTGCTACGCACTTCCACGCAAGCAGTCGTCCCTTTTTAATTCAAGGAGAAGGAGCACCCCGCAGCGTCCTCACCAAACAATTTCAAAAAGCAGGCAACGGTATTTTATTCGGGACAGACAGCTTCTGGACTGGAGTGGACGTACCAGGCTCTGCACTTTCTCAAGTCATCATAGCACGCCTTCCTTTTAAAAACCCCTCACACCCACTCCTTGAGGCAAAACACGAGTGGATCCGTGACCATGGCGGCAGCCCATTCGTAGATATGACACTTCCCGACGCCCTCATTCAATTTCGCCAGGGCATCGGCAGACTCATCCGCAATCAACAAGATCGCGGCGTTCTCACACTCCTCGATGGGCGCCTTTTAAAGAAACCCTATGGCCGGCAATTCATCAGCATCTTGCCAAAGAACAACTTCACGCGGCTCACACGTGAAAACCGCATCCACGTTTTCCCTCAGGGGAATATGGACTAAATCACCAGGACCTATAAACTGCAGCCCCTACAATCAATGAAGTCATATAGCACACTACCTTCAGATTTATCCCATAAATAGCTTACCTTATTTTAACTACTTTCAATTGGGAGGTAAAAACCGCAAGCTACCCACATAAAAGAACCCAAACACTACTCTCCTGTCAGCTCAACCGGTATACCTAAAGCATCGAGGCTATGATAGATAAGATCCACATGGTACGCCCCTACAATCACAACAAGAGGGACATCTAAACGAGATGCTGCATCATAAGCATGGAAAATATTCTGCAGCATGCATAATTCGCGATGAGGCAAGAGCACTTCATATAAAAACTGCTCACCTTCATAACGAAAAGACTCAACAGCCGTCTCAAAAGAATCCTTACCTTCATTCAATTGAAAGGAGGCAAGCGCATCAAGTTTTTGTGGAATACACCTCAAAACAGTGTTTAACTCTTCGGACAAAACACCTAACGCTTGAATTATCTCTTCAATATAAGCTTTAATAAGAACAGGAAGTCCTTGAACAAGCAGATCTACAGATGACTTGAATGGATACATAATTTTGGGCAAAGCATATTGCATCACACAAGGAATTAAATAAGAGAGCTCAGCTGCACTATCACACTTAACCGAAACGCTTTCCATTCCAGTATTCATCCATTCAAAAAATAAGTCAGCCTCTTTTGTGTTTAAACGAAGCCACACACCTTCGACACTTGGATACTGCAACTTGGCAATCATAAACATAGACATACTTGATTTTGCCTCATGCCACATAAGCATTTTTTCTGACTCAGCCAAAAGAGTCTTTTTAGGTGCAGCTCCCAAGGTCGATACGCGCTCAATATATAATGCACGCACGTAAGCAACAAGCAACCCTTGCAATGCGCTCAGCAAAGGCTCTTCGATGCCCACGATATAGTCACTTTCTTTTTCCTCCAAAGGCGTTTGGGGACATACCTTTAAAAAGTCACACGCATGATTGACTCCAGGCCGCGCACCGGCATTAAACTCATAGGCTAGCATAACCTCACCGGCCTGAGCTCGATAACCCCAACTTTCGCGCAACCTAGCACCTTCGGACGAAGTGTGATTTTCTCCTATGAGAAAAATTGGCGGCGAATCAGCAAACAAGCAAAACAATGGATAAGAGAAGAAACACGCCAAGCAAAAAGCTGGACGCAACAACATCCATGGGGTATACATGCTTGCACTCTAGCGAGACAAAGCCTTGCTGGCAACGTAAAAGCTATCGCCGCACAGACTGAAGAAAGCTAAAACCGATAGCTCTACCTATTTTAAACCAGAAACACCTTACCTTAAATAGTGGTGATAAGCGATGTAAGGTAGTGTCTTAAGTTTGATTTTGTAAGCATCTAGCCACAGCTTTCGCCTAGGGCGTCCTATATCGGATTTCGGTAAATAACTTGCAAGACTGCCTTCACAGACAAAATTAGCATAAAGGCCATATAGTTCATATTCAGAAAAACGTGCGGCATTTCCCTGCTCAACTAAAAGAGCTGCCTTATAAAAATCGGTTTTAAAACGAGACTCTATGTCTTGTATCAAAGACCTAACGACTCTCCTATCAAAACACATGAGATCAGCAACAAATGAGAAGCTAGGAACGCAGGACAATCCACCTAAAAGTTTTTTAGCAGAATTTTTCGAAATTGTATCCCCAAGGTTTTCACCAACAAAATAAGTATGCACTCCATCATCAGAAATTAAAACCATGGGTTTTTTGATAACAACATCTGCATCAACAACAAAATAATACTCTGAATCAGCATTATCGTAGTACAAAAGCTTTAAAAACTGCTGATAGTACCAACCTAAGCTTTCATGGTTAAGACTAATCCCCTCATTTTTGATCCAAGCTTCAAAAGCACCCCATGGTAATAATGTGTTTTCGTCAATCAACTCTAATCCAAGCTCTTTGGCTAGATCTTGAAGACAAGGAGTAGGCCTAGCAATAATAACCATCTTATTAATGGGATGCTTCACCCACTTTTTAACACTGTTTACAGAATAAGAAAGCGTTTCCACGTCTTTCTCCGCAACAACAAAAACAATGTCGATCGGCACAGAAGAATGCTCAGCATAAAGATTCAGTGCCCGATCAACCTCAAAACTTATAGCAATATAGCTGACCAAAAAGATAAAAAAGCCGACTGCAAGAAAGCCAAGGATAATAAAAAGCATATGTGTATAAACGTTTTTGAAGATCGAATCAAAACGCAGCACAAAAGCCCTCAAGGCATTCTACGCTGAGGGCTTAAAAAGGTTTACTATTATCAATGAGTCGTAGATAAATTTTTATTCATCTCAATCTGCTCGGCAAGAACACCATCAGCATTATTAACATTTACAGTAGTCACCTCGTGAATTCCAAGTGTTTTCATCAACCCTAAAACTAAAACGACCTTTAGCATATCCTCCTTCGGGCGCTTTGTATTGAGCCCTAAACCTTCATTAATCTCTGAACCTGTTTTGCCTGCAGCCCAATGTAGGAGATTCTCTAAGTCTTGATCCGTATAAATATGCGCATCAGACGCCTTATTCCAAGCATTCACATAAGATTGAATCACAAAGTTATGCAGCCCACCAACAGCATAAATATCGTAGTGTTGAGCTATTTTGCTTTTAATAAATATTAAATCATCAGGCTCAAAGATGGGCTCTCCATGCGTGAAATCAGTTCCTTCCATCAAAAGGTCAAAAAATCTGAGTCCAGCATCAAGTTCTTCCTGAGTAAACCTTTCAGAAGATACAATACCCTGACTATTAAAATAATCTTTTAAGCCAATCAGAAAAAAGTCAGCACCCACATTACCAACAGCAATAAAAAAACTTCCACTGAGCTCAGCTGCAACGATCTGAGCCGTACGACCACCTAGATCCCAAACAATGGAATGCGATGGATCTGCACCAAGTTCGTTAAGCATCGCACCTCGAAAAGCTAGCATACCTTCAGTTGCTTGATCAATCACCTCAATATAAATACCCGTCATATTTAGTGTCCTCGTAACTAGCGTATCTCTATACCTAGGCGCCGCACGAAAACCACCGGTAGCAACAGCCAAGTACTCGATATCTCCTTTTTGAACCGAAAGCTCTTCTTCAACCATGTGCTTAATAGCTCCCATTGTGGCAACACGCTCTCTTAAATTATACTTATCAACTCCATAAACAGTTGAAATACGTACATCACTGATAATATAATGATCCCCAGTACCTATCTCCACATCGGCAATTTTCAGCTTAATAGCCGAAGAGCCTACATCATAAATAACAAATCGCTGAAAA
>DCBD01000101.1:0-5613 GCA_002313355.1 Opitutia bacterium UBA1116
TACAAGTGACATTGTAGTTAGCACCTCCTTGGATGAGCATTTGCGTCATGATGGTGTTGTTAAACTGGGCACCGTAGCATACAGGCGTGTTATTATAGTCATCACAGACGCTATTGGTTGTTGCGTTAGCCTTAACAAGTTCTCCTGTGACAGCAGTGCCATTTTGAGAGGCAGAGATACACGTGGGAATCGTTTGCTCGTTGTTGTCTCCATACTTGGAGCAGGTGACCGTTGCTGGAGAGCCCTTTTGAATGAGGTCTGCGGTCATGTTTGGATTGTTGTTCCAAACGGCGAAGCAGAGAGCGGTGTTGCCGTATTCGCATGTTGGGTAGACGCTGCCTCCAAGGCTGTAAATGTAGTCGAGCATTTCTTGGTCGTTATTGGAGGCCGCGTTACAAAGGGGTGTGTTGCTGCCGTCGTCGTCATCTGGAGCCGGTGCCCAATTTACCCAAGGGCCAAAGCCTGCCCAGTACATGAGGGCACTCATGTTGTCATAGAAGGAGGCTTGCCAGAATTTTTGTGTTGCGACAACCTTTTCTGGCCCGCCACAGGTACCATTGCTGGCTGCAGCATTCGTCTTAGGTTGAGATGCGCTAGAAGGAATAACGCCGACGTACATCGAGGCATCTTCACCTGGAAGAGGTAGAATGACTGGGCCATCAGGGCCGACGAGAACATAGGCATCGCCCATTTTCTCCCAATGCAACTTACCGCTTTGAACGGCGTCTACTAGCTTGTCGGAGATCTTTACAAGGACAGGGTTATCTGGCTCCTGGACTTTGATTTTGTGTGCAGATGCCTTTTCGGCCTGAGCGCTGATGGCTATGAGGGTGCTTGCAAGGCACGCGAGCGTAAGATATAGTGCTTTTTTCATTGTATTTAACTTGTTGATGTTACGGTTTATGCGTAACTTAATTTCCTTTTTTGTTAGGTTCTAGAAAAGGGAAAAAGATACCTTTGATGCTTAAAACGTCTCTTTTGAGGTAGATGAGTGTAAGATGCTTGGCAATAAAAAAGATGCTAGCACTGCGAGATCGAGGATTGCCATTGACAGATGAAAAGGGGCTTGAGAGCGTGACCTGTGAAGCCTTTTTAGTCTTCAGCTTTGAGTTCTCCTCTTTAAACCCCCAAAAAAGGTTATTGTTATGCGCGCTGTTGTTATGGAAGCATTTGGAAATGTCGATGTGCTTAAATTGAGTGATCTGCCCAAGCCTGAGCCGGGGGAGTATGATTTGTTGGTTGAAGTGCGCGCTTCGAGCATGAACCCCGTTGATTTTAAAATTCGCCAAGGCATGCTTGGAGAAGACTGGCCACTTCCCTTTGTCCTCGGATTTGATGTGAGTGGCGTTGTTCGTTCTGTAGGCAAAAGTGTTAAGGATTTTAAAGAAGGAGATGATATTTATGCATTACCCTCTCTTGGGCGTAATGGGGCCCATGCTGAATTTATGCTGCTGGATTCAAGGCTTGCTGCCAAGAAGCCATCGAGCTTAAGCCATGCTGAGGCTGCGGCACTCCCGCTTGTTACCCTTACCGCTTGGGAGGCTCTTGTAAGCCGCGCACATATTGAAGCAGGTCAAACGGTACTTATTCATGCAGGAGCGGGTGGTGTTGGGCATATAGGTGTGCAAATTGCAAAGAACAAGGGTTGCCGGGTGATTACAACAGCAGGTCGCGATGAGAGTCTTAACTTTTGTCGTGAGCTTGGCGCAGATGTTGTGATTGACTACAAAAAAGAAAATGTTGTTGAGCGCGTGAAGCAGGAAACGAGCGGGCAAGGATGCCCTGTTATTTTCGATACGGTTGGTGGAACTGTCTTTGAGCAGTGCTTTGAGTGTCTGGCTATTAACGGGCAGCTCGTGACGATCGTGCCTGAAGACTGCCCAACGATTTGCCAAGGACTTTTTATGAAGAATGCAACGCTCCACTATGAGTTTGTAGGAGCGGCTGCCCTCTACCAAGCCAACATGGAAGGGCAAAAATGCATTCTTGAAGAAGCGGCAAAGCTTGTTGATGCAGGAAAGTTAAAGCCCCATGTGAGTGCGACCTTGCCTTTGGATCAAGTGCCTGATGGGCACCGGATGCAAGAGTCTGGCCGGACGATTGGAAAGACCGTCATTACTTTCTGATTAAACGCAGCGTAGCTTTTAATCATTGTCCTCAGCAGGCTCACCTTCGTCCGCGAGGCTTTCTGTGTGAACTTCGCGGAGGCGCTCTTGGATTTCAGGCTCGAGGTTTAATAAAATTTCTCGGATGTTTTTCTTCGCTTCAGAACCACTTGCGTAGGCCTTAGTGTGTTTTTCGTAGAAGGGAATAATTGGGTGAACCTTGGTTAAAAGGTGTGTTCCGGCGTTGTTACCGTAGCGTTCAAAAGCAAGCTTGAAATCTTCCAGAGAAATCGACTGGAGCGGCCGGCCTGGTTGGTAGCAGGTGATTTCATCGTCATCTTCGTCTTTGCGGAGGATGGGGTTAACCCAGCCGCGCTCGATCATCCAGTTTAAGCAGCGATTGATCGTGAGGGTGGGAGCTTGTAGTATTTGACTGAGATCTGCAATTGAGTACGGGGTTTCACAGCGGAGGAAGCGGCGCGCGATTAAAATGAATGCTGTGAAGCTGAGCATCTCTCGCGTATAGAGGCTGCTGCCACGCCAAGCGCGTTGATGAGAGAGGAAATTTGCATTTTGAATAGAGTAAGTGATTTGACCGCCTAGAAGAACAAAAAGCCAAAAGATGAAAAGCCCAAACATTAGGATAGGGACAATGCCAATGGAACCGTAGAGGCTCTTAGTTCGAATGACCTTGCTCACATATAGGAATGAGAGCGAGTTGTTAACCCACAAGAGGATACTGACGATCAAGCCGCCGGCGAGTGCCGGTTTCCACTTAACGGTGGTGTTGGGCATAAAGCGATAAAAGCAGGCGAGCAAAAGGGCTATCATTGCGTAAGAGAGGAGGGGGATCAAGAAGGCGCCGACTTCTAAAATTGTTAAGCCAAAGGGGACTTTGTCTAAAAATTTTGCTACTTTTGTTGCTGAAAGCAGGGTGATAGCGGTGAATCCAAGAATGGCACCCAGGCTGAGTAGTGTCCAGTATAGGATGATGCGTTGTGCCCAGGTACGCCCCTGTTTTGCACCCCATATGCTATTAAATATGCGTTCAATGGAAGTAAGTAGCTGAATGCTGATTACAATGATGATCAGCATCCCAACGGCCCCCATCGTCCCCGAGCGTGCTTTTTTGACGAGGTTGTTAATAGTTTGGATAAGTTGTGGGTTGAATTGTTTTTCGACATTTTCACCTTCTTTACGCTCCTGGCCGGTTTCAGTGGCTTCTTGGCTTTCTTCTACTTCTATGCGTGTGAATTCTGCAGCAGGAGGGGCGATGAAAATGAGTGTTTTGCTCAGCGTTTTTGTGGCAATGTCCTCTTCACTGTTTTTAAAAACAAAACTCGATACCATGACAATCATCGCAAACATAGGGCCTATGGCGATGAGTGTGTAGTAGCCTAGTGAAGCCGCTTGATTAAGGATTTTGTTTTGAGTGACTCCTCGTAGAATGATAGCGATAAGACGAAGTGCTGCGTAGAAAAGGGCTGTTGGATCCTTGCGATTGAACGTGTCTGTTTGCCAAATATCGTGCTCGAGGAATTTGCGTAGGCGTTTAAGTGCCTTTGAAATATTAAAAGACTGGGTGCTTTTCATGAGGCAAGGAGGGTGTGTTTAATTAAGCGAGTGTATTGGAACCGATCCATTTAAGCTTTGAACGAAGAACATTAAAGTAAGAGTAGCCCAGAGGCTTAAGTAATGGAAGGGGTTGTTGGGCGAGCTTGACCGTGAGCGGTAATGAGGTGTTTTTGCAAAGGCTGCCATCTGTGCTGATGAGAGCTTCTTTTAGATAAGCGTCTTCACAGAGAATTTCCAGAGAAACATCGTGAGGGAATGTGATGCTGCGATCACTGAGGGTGTGGGGGCAAATGGGTGTGAGAACGATGACGTGCGCATCGGGGTGTACAATGGGACCGCCTGCAGAGAGGTTGTAAGCTGTGGACCCTGTAGGCGTTGCAAGGATAAGCCCATCTCCGTAATATTCGTTGACAAATTGACCATTGGAGCGAACTTTGAGATGGATCAAGCGGCTGGGAGAGCAATGCTTGATAACGCAATCATTTAAGGCGAGGCGTGATGAGCCATCTGCAAAATGGCATTTAAGGACTGGACGGTGGACGAGTTTGTAGTCTCCCTGGAGAAGTTTTGATAGCTGGCCGTGGGCTTCTTCAACAGAGAAGGTGGCTAGAAATCCTAACTTTCCGTCGTTAATGCCGAAAACAGGAACTTGGTGAGTAACAGACTCCTTGACAATGCTGAGAAATGTACCATCTCCACCAATAGTGCAGCAAGCGTCGGCACCTTTAAGGAAGTCAGCTGGGATGGGGTATTCGTAGGTTGTATGGACGTGTGTGCCACAGCGCTCAGCTTCTTCGCTAAAGGATTGTGCGAGTGCACGTGCGTCGGGTTTGTTGGTATTGACGACGAGCGCTAAAGTTTTGATGGCTTTCATGGGTACGTGCAGTGGCTATTCAAGATCAGCATGCAGGTTTTTGTTCGTTTGGCAACACGCCACTTTTAGCGGTTTTTCTTTAAGCAGAGAAGGTATTCACGGTTGCCATCTTTCCCGGCTATGGGGCATTCGAGAGTGTGAACAACGTAGGCGCCTGGGAGTTGCCTTTCGCAAAATGCGACCATTTCTTGGAGGATCTTGGCTCGAACTGTGGCATCTCGGATAATGCCTGACCCCTGCTTGATAAGCTCTAGAGGTGCTTCAAATTGAGGCTTGATGAGGACTATGAGATGGCCGCTTGCCTCCAAGCGCCTCCATATCGGCTCTAAAACCTTTTTAAGAGAGATAAATGAGAGGTCCATAACGATGATAGGGTAATGCAGGTAAGGCAGTTTAATACTATCGATCTCACGCGCATTTATTTTTTCCAGATTGGTTACGCGAGGATCCTCTTGGAGTTTTGGGTGGAGTTGGCCATGGCCTACGTCGATGCAAGTGACCTCAGCAACGTCGTGCTGGAGGAGGCAGTCTGTGAAGCCGCCTGTGGATGCGCCTACATCAAGGGCTATTTTGCCCGATAGCTCTAGTAAACAGATCTTTAGCAGTGATTCCAGTTTTTCACCGCCTCGGCTGACGAATCGAGGTGAGGCAACGAGCTCCAGGACCGACCCTTCTTGAATACGCTTACTTGCTTTTTTAATGGGGGAGCCGCCTAATAAAACAAGATTTTGCTCAATTAGGTCTTTGGCTTGAGTCCTGCTCTCAGCGAGCCCATGGGACACCAGGTATTCATCGGCTCTTTGGTGAGTGGGTGATGGCATCTCTTTCAGAATCTATTTTCAAGAAGATCTTAGGTTTTACAAGATTTTAAAGAATCTTCTCTGAAGTCTTATGAAATGTGGATAAACTCATTAATTTGTGAATAAAGTTGTGAGTAAGTTCTTTGTAAAAATACTGCGAGTGTATTGACTTGTGGGGGAAAATGGGGTAAATTGGAGGAAAATGGTAGCTATTGTTTAAATGACGTTTTCACCTAAAAGTTTATTTGTCGGAGAATAT
>DCBD01000101.1:5910-6434 GCA_002313355.1 Opitutia bacterium UBA1116
AAAGTTTATTTGTCGGAGAATATCGACATAGTTTCGATGCCAAGCATCGGGTGACCGTTCCTGCTAAGTGGAGATTCACAGGAGACCAGGAAGACGTTTTTTTAGCTCTACCCAATCCCAGTGGCTGTATCACTGTCTATCCACCTAAGATGGTTGCAAAGCTTGAAGAAAAAGTCGCTGAGGTCAGCCTAGGTGATAAAAAGGCTCAAAAAGCCCTGACCAAGCTTTTTTCCAAGGCAGACCATTTTGGTTGTGACAAGCAAGGGCGTATTCATGTCAATGATCGCTTGATTGAGCACTCAGGTGTTAGCAAGGAAGCAGTCCTTGTTGGAAATTTTGCAACGTTTAGTATTTGGAACCCCGATCGCTACGAAGCCTATCTAGCCAGTGATGAAGAAGAGGACGATGAAATGGCCGCTATCCTTACGCAGCTAGGCGTATAATAAGAACCATGATGACGCATGTACCCGTAATGCTGAATGAAGTTTTGGAGCTACTCGCTCCGAAGCAGGGTGCCTCATACC
>DCBD01000039.1:0-376 GCA_002313355.1 Opitutia bacterium UBA1116
CCAAGTAATTTTTTTGCCTTCGCTGTAAGTACGACCGTAGTAAGCAATACCTACCTCGTAGATTCGACATTTTTTCTTTGCAAGCTTAGCTGTAATTTCAGGCTCAAAACCAAAACGGTCTTCTTCGATAACAATGCCTTCGAGGGCTTCACGACGAAAGACTTTGTAGCAAGTCTCCATATCGCTTAGGTTAATATTGGTAAAAAGGTTCGAGATCATGGTTAGCGCCTTATTTCCAAGCCAATGCCAAAAATAAACCGCCCGATGAGGTCCCATGCCCATAAAGCGCGAGCCATAGACAACATCAGCATAGCCGTCTTCAATAGGTGCTATCAAGCGAGGATACTCTTGAGGATCATACTCCAAATCAGCATCT
>DCBD01000039.1:683-12495 GCA_002313355.1 Opitutia bacterium UBA1116
GGATCATACTCCAAATCAGCATCTTGGATTAAAATAATATCTCCCCGTGCTTCATGCATGCCCGTACGCAAAGCAGCTCCTTTGCCGCGATTTCTGTCGTGGTAGACCACACGATCCACCTTGGAAGCAAGCTTACCCTTCAATAAAGTGTGCGTCGCATCGGTGGAACCATCATCGACGACGATAATCTCCTTATCCTCAAGAGGAACTGCATGTACTTTATCTAAAAGAACTTCTAGCGTGCGTTCCTCATTAAGCACCGGGATAATAATACTTAAGCGCATGGACATTTCTAAAAAGAGCTCTGAGTAAAACAATAACCGGAGAATTATTCAAAGCTTTTCGAACTCCCTTAGGCCTTTATTATCAATCAACTATAGAATTGCTGTTTATTATCTTGAAGTACTTATGGAGCGCCGTTTTGCTTTGGGGTTCTAGTTAACTCAAAATAAAACAATAAAATGAAACCACGTATCGTCTTCGCCAGTCTTCTCTTGAGCCATCTCCTCGTAGGGCTCAATTGTGGCTGCAGCAAACGGGAAACCCCCGTTGAGCGAGCGACGCGTGAGAACATCCTCCTCATGGGGAATCCTGGCGAAGCTGAAACGCTTGACCCTCATCTCGTTCGGGGCATGTATGCAGGCATCATCACGACATCACTCATGGAGGGTCTTGTGATCTACCACCCAACGGACGACACCCTCCCCGAGCCCGGCGTCGCCGAACACTGGAGCCACTCGGATGATTTCCGCACGTGGACTTTCCACTTAAGAGACAACGCTCGCTGGAGCAATGGAGACCCCGTTGTCGCTGGAGACTTTGTCTACTCTTACAAGCGCATGCTCTCTCCTGCCCTTGGAGCCGAATTTGCAGACATGCTCTATGTTCTTCACAATGCGGAAGCTTACCACCAAGGTGAGATTGAAGACTTCGACCTCGTGGGAGCGAAAGCCCTGGATGATCACACCCTCGAGCTTAGGCTCGAATATCCGATGCCCAACTTCCTCAACATGCTGAAGCATTTTTATTGGCTTCCTGTCCACCCAGCAACGATTGAAAAATTTGGCAAAATCGACTCTCGCTTATCAACGTGGACGCGCCCCGAAAACTATGTCGGCAATGGGCCTTTTCGTCTCAAAGAACATGTGACAAATAAAGGAATCATCATTGAAAAAAGCCCCACCTATTGGGACGCAGACACCGTACAACTAAAAGAAGTCCACTTCCTTCCTTTTGACAGACATGACGCCGAAGAACGCGCCTTTAGAGCTGGGCAAATCCATTACGTAAGCCGTGTACCGATCAACAAAATTGACTTTTATCTCGAGAACTACCCAGAGCTCATCCACATTGATGACTACGTTCTCACGTACTTTTACAGGCTCAACGTCACCCGCTGGCCCCTCACCGATGAGCGCGTACGCCAAGCGCTCAGCCTTGCCATCGATCGGGAGTCCCTTATTAAAAATGTCAGCCTTGGCCGTGAACGACCTGCTCACGGCTACACTCCCGATGGCACAGCAGGCTATTCAACCCCTCAAGAAGTTGAGTACAACCCGGAGAAAGCGCGCGCACTCCTCGAAGAAGCGGGCTTCCCTAATGGTAAGGGCTTTCCAACGATGGATATCCTCTACAACACCTCAGAAACCCACAAGGTTGTTGCCGAGGCAATCCAACAGATGTGGCGCAAAAACCTAAATCTCAACTTCACGCTCTCTAACCAAGAATGGAAAGTCTATCTTAACTCTCAGCGCGAGCTCAACTATGACGTCTCCCGATCAGCTTGGGTCGCTGGATATATTGACCCTATGGCCTTCCTCTACATGTGGACAAGCGACAACGGCAACAACAACACAGGTTGGTCTAATCCACACTACGATGCTCTCATCAAAAAAGCCTACCAAACGAGCGATATCGAGCAACGCCATGCCTATCTCCAGCAAGCAGAAACGATTTTACTTCAAGACATGCCGATGATCCCTCTCTATTGGACAACGCGCATCTATATCATGAGTCCGGACGTCAAAAACTGGAATCCAAAGCTCCTGGATAACCGTCCTTTGAAGTACATTTATCTCGAGTCATCGTAAAACACCACTTGACACCTAGCGCATTCACCCAAAGCATCCCTTAAGCCTTTGATTCACATAGGATGTTAAAATTTATTGCAAGTCGTTTGCTGCAATCCATTCCCGTTCTACTTCTCATAGCAACGGCCACGTTTTTTATGGTTCGCCTCGCACCTGGAGGGCCCTTCAGTCAAGAGCGCCAAGTCTCCCCCGTGATCCTAGAAAAGATCAACGAGCATTACGGCCTCAACGATCCTATTATCGTGCAATACGGCAACTACCTTAAAAACTTGTTCAAGCTCGACCTAGGTCCCTCGTACGCCTACCAGGGTCGCTCGGTAAAGGAATTGATCGCAGAGTCCTTCCCCGTCTCTCTTGAGTTAGGCTGCTATGCTCTACTCGTTGCCCTGGCACTAGGCATTCCTGCAGGGATCATCGCATCCCTCAAGCCTAATACCCTCTATGACTACTTACCCATGTCCTTCTCAATGCTTGGGATCTGTCTCCCCACATTCGTCCTTGGGCCCTTGCTTGCCCTCACCCTCGGCATTGGCCTTGGTTGGTTCCACGTCTCAGGCTGGTACACCCTGGGGGACCGCGTGCTCCCTTCGTTAACTTTGGGGCTCTTCTATGGCGCTTATATCGCACGTCTAACTCGTGCCGGCATGCTCGAAATCCTCTCTAAAGACTTCATCCGCACCGCTCGTGCCAAGGGTGTCCCCGAGCACAAAGTCATCTTCAAGCACAGCTTAAAAGGAGGCATGCTTCCTGTCGTCAACTTCCTAGGGCCAGCGGTAGCAGGGCTCATTAGCGGGTCCTTCGTCGTTGAGACTATCTTCCAAATCCCCGGTCTTGGCAGACACTTTGTTAACGCCGCCTTCAACCGCGATTACACGATGATCATGGGGACAGTTCTCTTCTATGCAATTCTCATCGTTCTCTTCAATCTCGTTGTCGATATCATCCAAGCTGCGATGAACCCTCGCTTAAGGCTTCACGACTAAAAACATATGGGCGCACTGATCGACAATACGGCAAACGAAGCCCTGACTCTAGAGTCGGGGACATCCCTCTGGAAGGACGCCTGGTACCACTTTACGAGAAACCGCTTAGCGCTCCTTGGCGGGTGTATCTTTTTAGTCGTATTCCTTTTCAGCTTTGCAGGGCCATGGCTCTCACCCTACTCCTACAACGACCAAGATCTAAGCCTTGTCAGCCAACCACCCAGCAAAGCCCACTGGATGGGGACAGACAATCTCGGCCGAGACCTGTGCACACGCATCATGTATGGCGGGCGCGTATCGATTGGGGTTGGCTTTGCAGCAACGGCCGTATCGCTTCTCATCGGGGTGCTTTATGGCACTGTTTCCGGCTATGCAGGCGGCAAGACAGACGCGCTCATGATGCGCATTGTCGACATTCTCTACGCACTCCCCTTCACGATCTTTGTCATCTTGCTCATGGTCATTTTTGGCCGCAACATCGTCTTACTCTTTCTTGCCATCGGCGCTGTTGAGTGGCTCACCATGGCTCGCATCGTTCGAGGCCAAGTACTCTCGCTAAAAAAACTCGAGTTTATCGAAGCTGCCGTCGCCCTAGGGCTGAGCCGCAACCGCATTATCTTAAGGCATCTCATCCCCAATGTGCTCGGTCCCGTTATTGTGTATGCAACCCTCACGGTCCCCTCGGCCATGCTGCTTGAGGCTGTTCTCAGCTTTCTAGGTCTTGGCGTCCAGCCCCCAATGAGCTCTTGGGGCCTACTCATTAAAGACGGATCCGAGATGATGGAAGTCTACCCATGGCTACTTATCTTCCCAGCTTTCTTCTTTTCAGTCACACTGTTCGCACTCAATTTCTTAGGGGACGGCTTAAGAGACGCTCTGGATCCACAAAGCGCACAAGACTAAGCAGCACCGTATGCATTTTTCAAACACACAGAAGCCACTGCTCAGTGTTCAACACCTAACGACGAGTTTTTACACGCGCAACGGCATCGTGCGCGCTGTTCAAGACGTCTCCTTCAACCTTAAAGAGGGTGAGATCCTCGGCATCGTTGGAGAATCTGGCTCAGGAAAATCGGTTACATGCTATTCTCTCCTTGGGCTCCTCCCTCAGCCACCTGCCAAAATCGAATCTGGCCGGGCCCTCCTAGGAGATGTAGACCTTCTCAAAGCATCTAGAAAACAGCTCCGATCTATCCGAGGAAAGCGCATCAGTATGGTCTTTCAAGACCCCATGACATCGCTAAACCCCTTCCTCAAGGTCGGCACTCAACTTGCAGAAGCCTTACAAGAGCATGCATCCATACGTACCCGGGAGGCTCACAAGCGAGCTATCGAAGCCCTTGAGGAAGTCGGCATACAAGATGCAGCTAAGCGCGTCGAAGACTATCCTCATCAATTTTCAGGGGGTATGCGCCAACGCGTGATGATCGCCATGGCCCTCATCACGCGGCCGGAGGTCCTCATTGCTGATGAGCCAACAACCGCCCTCGATGTAACAGTCCAAGCACAAATTCTCGACATCCTCCAAAAACGCCGAGCCGAGCTCGGGACATCCATCATCTTCATCACTCATGATCTCGGCGTCGTATCCGGCTTTTGTGATCGAGTGCACGTCATGTACGCAGGGAAGACGCTCGAGTCTGCACCCACGCGTAAGCTCTTTGAGCAATCCAAACACCCCTACACACAAGCCTTGCAAAGCTCCATACCAGCTCTGCACGACAAGGAGACCGCCCTTTACACCATCCCAGGAAGCCCTCCAGACCTCTCCAATCCACCCCGAGGTTGCCCCTTTGCTCCCCGCTGTGAGCATGCCATTCCAGCTTGCTCGAGCGACGAAACACCCATGGAGCTCAAGCCCATCGGCGAAGAACATTTCTCCGCCTGTATTCGCTACCAACAGGGGGATCTATCATGAACGAGCCCTTTCTCGCAGTTAAAAACATCTCAGTCCACTTTCCCGTCTGGGGCGGCTTCTTGCGCAAGCGCATTCGAGGCCTTGTCAAGGCCGTCGATGGCGTATCTCTTGACGTTGAAAAAGGGGAAATCCTCGGCCTTGTTGGTGAGTCAGGCTGCGGCAAGACAACCCTCGCTCGCACCATCATGCAGCTTCAAGCAGCCAGCTCGGGGAGTATCAAGCTTGAAGGTCAAGACCTAGGGCAACTCTCTGGCCAGTCCCTGCGGAAGACCCGGGGGGACATTCAAATGATCTTTCAAGACCCTTACGCATCGCTCAACCCACGGATGACCGTTTTTGACATTCTCTCAGAAGCACTCAATACACAAACGAAGACATCAAGACAAATACGCCTTCAAGACATCACTACACTCATGGGAAAAGTGGGCCTTGATCCACGCCACATGAAAAAGTACCCTCATGAGTTTTCAGGCGGGCAACGTCAGCGCATCGCCATTGCACGGGCCCTGGCCCCTAAGCCAAAACTTATCATCGCCGATGAGCCAGTCTCTGCACTCGATGTCTCCATCCAGGCTCAAATCTTAAATCTCCTGCGCAAACTCTGTCGCGAAATGGGCTTAACCATGATCTTTATCGGCCATGATTTATCGGTCCTCAAATACATCGCAGACAGGATCGCTGTTATGTACCTTGGCAAAATCGTTGAAATTGGCGAAGCTACCCAAGTAATTGATCGACCTTACCACCCCTACACACAGGCCCTCATCAGCGCAATTCCCGAGGTAGACCCTAAACACAAGCGCAAGCGTATCCTGCTTGAGGGAGATCCACCTTCCCCGCTCAATCCACCTCGCGGCTGCCACTTTCATCCACGCTGCCGCTACGCTGAAGAAGCCTGCAAGGCTACATGCCCAGCGCTTGAGCGCTATCGCGACCACAATGTCGCCTGCATACGCGTGCAGGCCATCAACGAAAATGCCTAGAGCACAAGCTTAGCGATCAAACTCACCGCAAAAACGCCCCAAAAGGCGGGCTTTCCCAAATTGCGCTGAACACGCAGCTGAACGATATTGGCAAGCGCCAGTGCAATCAGCGCTGGATACATCACCTCGAGAATGGCCCCGAGCCAAACACTAATCGTCGTAAAGCCAACCAGCGAGAATACAAAGCTAATGCCAAGCGTTGCAAGGATCGCCCAGGTTCGCCGAATGCGGCGCAGCGACACATCTTGGTAAACAAAGTCCGCAAAAAGCGCGGAGAGAATGGCTCCCGTCGTCAAGCAAGCAAGGCCAATCGTCACAGCAACAACAGGAATCGCCAAGTCCCCCATCGCCTGCCCTGCAATCACCACCAAATAGTCATTTGGCGGCACTTCTTGTAAACTCGAGGCATAACGTGCCCCCAGGCTGACAAAGCCTACATAGACGAGTGCCAAGAGGCTTGCTCCAATCACACTTGCCCCAAGGCTCATCCCAAGCAACTTGCGCGTACTCCCCCCCTCTGCGCTCACATAGGCTTTCAAGTAGTAAACCGTCGTCGTTGCAAAGAAAAAGGCCGCTAAAAGATCCATCGTGTGATAGCCCTTGAGAAGACCATAGCTCAGGGCTTGCAAGGAAGACAGGGTAGCGACATCAGCAGGCTCTCCCTCAAGGAGCCCAGCAATGATAACGAGCACCACCCCTAACATGAGCCAAGGGGTCAGCACACGCCCAATCAGCGTGACGATCTTGTGGCGCACCCAAATGAGCGCAGCCATGAGCAAGCAAAAGAGCATACTGAAGAGCCATACAGGAAACTCCGGGGCCATGAGCTCAACCCCACCGTAGGCAACCGTAATACAGCGCGGCACAACACCAAAAGGCCCAAGCAACGACAAGATAATCGCCGTTAAAAAGAATGCCCCGCGATCACCCAGCCCGCCAAAGTAGGCATGCCGGCTACCTTGGTACAAGACGACCCCAATCAGGCCGAGAAAGGGAACGAGCACAGCGGTTACCAAAAGGCCTACAATCGCCCATGGGTAAGCATCTAGGGACTGTGTGCCAATGAGAAGCGGAAAGACAAGGTTCCCCGAGCCAAAGAACATCGAGAACATCGCAAACCCCGCCGTAAGCAGGACTTTAATATCCCTAGTCATGGGCTTAATGGAGACGCTGCCCATTAGGGACAAGACGCTCCGGCTGAGCTAAAATAATACCGCCCTCGCCTGCCTCAAAACCCAGAAGCAAAAACTCCGAGCGAACATGGGCAATTTGCTTAGGCGGAAAGTTAATAACGCCCATGACCTGCTTGCCGACAAGACTTTCGTTGGTATAGTGCTGCGTTATCTGCGCGGAGGTCTTCTTGACACCCACAGTTTCGCCAAAGTCCACCCACACCTGATAAGCAGGTTTGCGCGCCTCAGGAAATGCCTCTACTTTAGTAACCGTTCCTGAAACGATCTGTACTTTTTCAAAATCTGCGTATTCAATCGTCTCCATAAGCTTTAATTTGATGACCCGTCAGCATAGAAAGATCCCTCCGCACTTCAACCCCTTATTCGGCAAGGCCGCCATCGAAGAGCGCATCCGAGCTTTGGCCGAAGCGATCAGCCCTTGGGCCCAAGAGGCCATCGAGGTTCACAACGAGCAAGTTCTTGCCCTATGCATCCTTAGGGGAGGCATCTTCTTTTTTTCGGACCTCTTAAAGCACATCCCCCACCCGGTTGAGCCTGCTTTTTGCCACTGCACGAGCTATTCCTCGGAAGCCAATCTCAGCCCCAAGGCCTCCGTCACTATCGACTTTGTTAGCGCAAAATTTACAGGCCGAAGAGTCCTTCTTGTTGATGACATTTGCGATACAGGGCGCACGCTTCATGCCGTCAAAGAACACTGCATGGCATCAGATGCACACGAGGTCAAGTCTGTCGTCACCGTCCTGCGGGAAGTCGAAAACCCTCAATTCACTCCAGACTGGCATGCCTTCACCTATGCTGGCAAGGAGTGGCTGTCAGGCTATGGCATGGAAGACAAAAACCACTACAGCAACTACCCAGATATTTACACCCTCAGTTAAGCGAGCAGCTCCTTCAGCTCGTCTCCTTCTGCAGTTTTGCCATCGGGTGAAGCAGGATAGGTATAGAGCTTGCCCTCATAATTACGAATAACGACAGCATCATCGCGAATCTCTTCGACATAATCAGGGTTGATAGGGACCTTGCCACCGCCACCCGGAGCATCGATGACATACTGTGGAATAGCATAGCCCGTCGTATGGCCGCGCAAAGCACGGATAATATCGATGCCCTTTTGCACATCGGCTCGAAAGTCAGCACTACCCGTGATAAGATCACACTGATAAAGATAGTAAGGCCGCACACGCATCATGAGCAAGCGGTGCACAAGAGCACGCATCGTCTCGACATCATCATTGACCCCTTTCAGCAAAACAGACTGATTGCCAAGCGGCACCCCAGCAAAGACTAGACGCTCGCAGGCAAGCTTGAGGTCTTCGGTGCACTCCAGGGGGTGATTCACGTGAATGCTCATCCAGATCGGTCCGTGTTTTTTAAAGATTTCACAGAGCTCAGGGGTAATACGCTGGGGCAAGAAAATAGGAATGCGTGAGCCAATCCGGATAAATTCAACATGAGGAATTGCCCGCAAGCGCTCTAGCAAGGTATCGAGCTTGCGATCGGAAAGAAGCAAAGGGTCCCCGCCACTCAGGAGCACATCACGCACTTCAGGGTGGCTTTCGATATACTTGAGCCCTGACTCAAGCTCGGGGTGAAAATTATAATCTTGAGCATTCGAAACAAGACGGCTTCGCGTACAATAGCGACAATAAGCAGCACAGCGATCCGTCACTAAAAAGAGGACGCGATCCGGGTAGCGATGAACAAGCCCAGGAACCGGCATCGTATGTTCTTCACCCACCGGATCGAGCATCTCCTCGGGAGCCACCTTCATTTCACCCCCACGCGGGATCACCTGCTTGCGAATGGGGCAGTCCGGATTATCGCGATCTATCAGGTTAAAGAAGTAGGGCGTAATCGCCAAAGCAAGCTTCTTGTTGGCAAAAGCACAACCCGCTTTTTCCTTAGGGCTGAGCTCAAGATGCTCTTCGAGTTGCTCTGTTGTCGTGATACGATTTTGCAACTGCCAGACCCAACTATTCCATTTTTCAGCGGGAACGTCCGCCCAAAGACCCTGTCCAGAATACCAATGTTCATAAGCATCATTAGGATACATAAGTTAGCTGATTATTCACAAAAAGCGCAGAAAATCGACCCCAAATTTCATTGCGAATGTTTGAAGAAGCGTTTTCATGGAAATTCATGCAGACAAGAAAGCCGGGGATCCTTGCACTTGAAGATGGCACCATCCTGCGCGGGCACGCATTTGGCGCCGCAACAAACGTCGTCGGCGAAGCCGTCTTCAACACCAGCATGACAGGATACCAAGAAATCCTCACTGACCCATCCTACAGCGGTCAAATCGTCACCATGACAGTCCCTCATATCGGCAACTACGGCGTCCACCAAGACGATGAAGAGTCTGATCGGGTGCAAGCTAGCGGCCTCATCATCCATGAGCTCAGTCCCATTGTTAGCAACTGGCGCGCCCAAGGCAGCCTACCCGAGTACATGGAAGCCCACGGCATCCCAGGCCTTTCAGGGGTCGACACGCGAGCACTCACCAAAAAACTCCGCACCGGGGGCGTCCTCAAGGCCTGCCTATCGACGGATGGCCTAAGCGATGAAGACGCTCTGGCCCGGGCACGCGCCTGGGAGGGTCTCTCCGGGCACGACTATGTCGCTGACGTGAGCTGCAAAAAGCCCTACTTTTTCAACGAGCAAGGCTTTGCCAGCGAGCCCTTCACCGTTGAGGGCACGGTTCTTAAGCCCGCAGGCCAAGATCGTCCCCGTTTCCGCATTGCAGCGCTCGACTTTGGCTCCAAACGCAGCATTTTCCGCAAACTTGCCTACTACGGGTTTGATGTACACGTCTTCCCTGCCAACAGCCCTATAGAGACCATTCAGGAGCTCAAACCTCAAGGCATCTTCCTTTCCAACGGCCCGGGAGATCCCGCCATTTTAAAAGATATCCACCAAACCGTCGCTAAGCTCATCGAGCACTACCCAACTTTCGGCATTTGCCTAGGCCACCAAATTATATCACACGCCCTCGGCGCAGAAACTTACAAGCTCAAGTTTGGCCATCACGGTGGCAATCACCCCGTGAAAAGCCTGGAAACAGGCCTCGTCAAAATCACCGCCCAAAACCACGGCTACGCATCGACCGAGGAAGACCTTAAACAACGCGGCGCTGAAGTCACCGAAATCAACATGACGGACAACAGCGTCGAAGGCTTGCGCCACAAGGAGCTACCACTTTTTGCCGTCCAATACCATCCTGAGGCAGCGCCCGGCCCCAACGATGCAGATCCTCTTTTTGACGACTTTTACCAGCTCGTCGCAAAGCATGCTTAGAGCGCTATAACGCTTAAGTCGACTCTGTTTCAGGACATACCATTCTGTGCATTTTATAAATCATATTTCTTGGCAAATTATTTTCTCAATGCTGAACTTAACCATCCTTCTCATCTATCTAGGCCTTCTCATTGTAGTCACCTCCGTGCTCAGCCTACGCACACGCGATCCAGATCCGATGCTCGGTGGGCGCAATATGCCCTGGTGGCTCATAGGGGCCTCTCTGACGGGCACTAACTTAAGCAGTGTAGCTTTTTTGGTTATTCCGGTCCTTGGGTATACAATGGACATCAATGCCATTATCGGAGACATGGTGAGTCCTCTAGCAGGCGCGATCATTGCTATCCTATTTTTCGTCAAGCCACTCAGAAAAACGAGAGATGCATCCATATACACTCTACTGAATGACCGCTTTGGTGCGAGCATTGCCCTCTATGCTTCTGGGTGTTATATTGCCTACCAAATTTTACGCGGAGGCCTCATTTTATTTTTAGTGGGCCAAGCGCTCCATTACATCACCCAGGCTGATGTTAGCGGTATCATTCTTGTGTGTGGGTTCGTTGTTATTTTCTACACCTACATGACGGGGATCGAAGGGGTCATGTGGACAGACTTCTTCCAAACGGTCCTACTGGCTACAGCCGGCATCTTAGCTCTATTTTATATCGGAAGTCATATCTTGGATACATCCCTAGATCCAGGCTTACAGTGGGCTAACATAAAAAACATCATCCATACAAGCATTCATGACGATACATTCATCACAGAATCTTTAGGCATCACATTAGTATTTTTTCTCGTTGGAGAATTAGCCATTTTCAGCTCAGACCAAAGTTATGGACAACGTTACCTAGTCGCACGGACAGATAAACACGCCCAGGGAGGCCTTCTCCTTGCTGGACTGTGTATCCCTTTCATTGTAGGCATGTTCATACTGATTGGAGCCGGCCTCTTTATATTTTACCAATTAAATCCTCAACAACTCCAAGCAGGCATTCCCGGCGATCAAGTATTTAGTTATTTCATTGCTAACCAGTTTCCCAATGGATTACTGGGCCTGGCCATTGTGGGTATTTTAGCTGCAGCCATGAGTTCCATTGACACTGGCATCAACAGCGGCTCCACCGTTTTTTACTGTAACTTTTGGGAACCCTTCGCAAGGCAAACAAGCTCGAAAGTCCTCCAGAATATGAATGTCATGCGCAACTGCTCATTCATATTTGGGATACTTTCAATCATTGCAGCTCTCTTTGTCTACAAATACTCAGAAAGCATCGTCGATTTTTGGCTTAAAAGCGGATCGCTCATCATCGAAGGTCTACTAGGGCTATTCATTCTCATGCGCGTCAGC
>DCBD01000133.1:0-511 GCA_002313355.1 Opitutia bacterium UBA1116
TTGCTAGAAAATAGTGAGCTTTGAATCAATTAATAACAATGAAACATGTTCATTAACTACTTATTATAGAAACTTTTATGCAAAGTATCTTGACATTACTATGTAGCGTGCAGAATACACTTTAAAACCGTATGTTATTGGTAATAGACAACTTTGACTCCTTTACCTATAATTTAGTTCAGTATCTAGAACAGTTAGGAGCGCGCACAGCCGTTTATCGAAACAACGCCATCAGTGCAGAGGAAGCCCAGGCCCTCAAGCCCGAGCGCATCCTCATTTCGCCCGGCCCATGCACGCCCAACGAGGCGGGTGTCAGCCTCGGCATCATTCAAGCCTTTGCCGGCAAAGTGCCCATCCTCGGTGTTTGCCTCGGGCACCAATCGATTGCTCAGCATTTCGGCGGCAAAGTCATCCGAGCCCCGCGCTTGATGCACGGGAAAACATCCCCCATCCACCACAACAATCGCGATGTTTTTCGCAACCTCCCCAATCCCTTCGAAGCCACGCGCTA
>DCBD01000133.1:817-4113 GCA_002313355.1 Opitutia bacterium UBA1116
CAATCCCTTCGAAGCCACGCGCTATCACTCCCTCACCGTCGAACAAGAAAGCCTTCCCCATTGTCTCGAGGTTACTGCTGAAACCACCGAAGGCGAGCTCATGGGCCTACGACACAAAGAGCTCCCCATTTGGGGTATTCAGTTTCACCCTGAATCCTACGCTACCGAACGCGGGATCGACATTCTCCACAATTTTCTTGAGCTCTCATGAATTGCCCCCAATGCGACCATAACGAAACCAAGGTGATTGAAACCCGCATGGGCAAAGACAGCAGCTCGATCAAACGTCGCCGTCAGTGCCTCCAGTGCGAGCATCGTTTCAATACCCTCGAGTCCATCATCCGCGAAGAGCTCCTCGTCCTCAAACGCAACGGCAAAAAAGAGCTCTTCAACCGCGAAAAAATCCTCGGAGGCATCCTCATGGCAACCGAGAAATGTCCTGTCGACATCAAGCAACTCAAGAACCTTGCCGAAGAAGTCGCCGATTCTCTAGAAAGTCAATACGACAGTGAAATCCCCAGCCTTAAAATTGGTGAAGCCATCATGGACCGCCTAAAAAAGATTGATCAAATCGCCTACGTACGCTTTGCTAGTGTCTACAAGGATTTCCGGAACATCTCCGAAATGGCCCAGGAAATCTCCTCACTAACCCCACCCGATAATGAATAAACAAACCCAGGGTGCATTTCCCCTCCATTGCTTACATTCTTTAATTGCCGCCAATACCCGTGGCGGTGAGGATCTCTATGAAGCAATCGAATCGGCGATTGATTTTTCTCTCCAAACAGGCGACACCCCAGAGCCAAACACCATCAAATCCTCGGCAGACAAAATTTTATCCCTCTACAAACCCCACGGCAAAGATTGTTCTATTGAGCACTACCACCTAGACCTTCCCATCTACGCGCCCCTTTGGCACCGCGCAGCTCTTATCGATGCATTGCAACAACTCGCTGGAGCTAAACGGGGGATCCTCATCATCACAGGCCTCAAAAAAAGCATCCTTGGCCCGAGTCATCGCTGGAACGCACGTGCCCAAAAAAAATACGCTGAAGCCATCACCTATAGCGAAGCTATTGCTGCCCAATTCTCCCCAACAAACGAGAGCCTTCATCTTCTCTTCCTCTAGTCGCAACATCGCGATTCACTATGCCCCGCGATTCAAAAACATCGCCCAAGTATAAGCGACTATGGCCACAATTATTGCTGGCCTTTTTGATTATTGGGCTTGCTCCGGTTCTTGTCGCAACTCTACTTACTTACAACTACACAGCCAAATCGATTGAAAAGGCTGTCTTTGAAAATCTATCCTTTGTAACCGAACAACAAAGCAATGCCGTTTCTCGCTATGTTGATGAAATCCACGAAATCACAGGGCTTATGGCCCACTCGACCAGGGCTGTTAACATTCTCCAAGGAAACATTCAGCTTAATAAAGATCCCGACCCAGCCGTCCTCAAAATCTTAAAAACATTCGGCCTAACACATCTTTATCTTCTTAGCACAGAAGGCGATATCCTCTATACGGCAAGTAACCATCCTGAACTGAGTAATCAGTCAGAAGCACTCGAAGCATTTAAAGAGTCGATCGGTTTCTTAAAAAAATACTCAACAACCTTTTCTGTCTTTCTTACCAAGAGTCAACCAGGCCTCTTCATGGCAAGCCCCGTCACTGAAGAACAAAGCGGTCGCTTGCTTGGAGTCATTATTAATGAAGTGGATCTCCAGGAAATCTATACTTTGCTCAACACCACCCAAAAGAGTAAGTTTTCAGGAGAAACAACGATCGGGATTGAGAAAGATGGCAAACTCATCTTTCTCAATCCCGATGAAGGAGCAAATAGCACTGATGCAGAAACATTTCCAGAGTTGGCTGATGCCATCGAGCAAGGGGGGCATGAAGCAGCCATTACAAACCGCTTTGGTGAAGAGATTTTCGCAGCATGGGAATTTGTCCCCAACCAAAACTGGGGCATTGTCGTTCAAATCAACAAAGAAAAGCTTTTTGCCTTCATCCACAAATTGCGAGGCGGTGCTCTTTTAATCATGCTCGGCACCTTTGTTGTGATCCTTTTTGTCGTCATCTTCTTAACGCGCACAATCACACGGCCCATTTTAAAACTCAACACTGCCGCTCATAACATTGCCGAAGGAGACCTTGTCACACCCATCCCTCATATCAAAAATCAAAATGAAATTGGTGTTTTAGCTGCTTCGTTTAAAGACATTCAAAACCATCTCGGTAGTCTTGTAAGTCGTGTTCAAAACTCAATCAAACGCCTTGGAGTTGCAACACGAGACATGATAATAGCCTTCAAACAGCAGAGCCAAACCATTCACCAAACCGAACAAACGTCGATCGAGATCACTCAAGCTGCCAAGAAAATCGCCGAAACCGTGCACGAGCTGACACGAACGATGGAAGAAGTCAACCATGTCGCTCATGGAACGGCGCGAGTTGCCGAAGCAGGCTTGGGCGGATTACAAGAAATTGAGACAACGATGAGCGACCTTCAAAGCTCAACGCAGTCCGTTTCTGAGCAACTCAATACCATTGAAAAAAAGGCCGACTCAATCCGCTCTATTGTAACGACGATGACCAAGGTCACGGACCAGGCGAATTTACTCTCCCTCAATGCAGCGATTCAGGCACGCAAAGCTGGAGAACATGGTAAGGGATTCAACATCGTCGCCCAAGAAATTCGCCGCATGGCGGACCAAACAGCCATTTTTACCCTGGATATCGAAAACACCGTCAAAGACATGCTTGAATCGGTGCAAGTTGGCGTCAATGGCATGCACTCTTTTTCTCTCAATGTTCAATTCAGCACAGAAAATATCGCATCAATCAGCAACCGCTTAAGCCAGACAATTCAAAAAATTCAAGGACTACCCTTGAGGCTCGAGGAAGTTTTTCGCGGGATGCAGTCTCAAACCAAAGAAGCCGGACAGATCAAAAATGCAATGGAACTACTCAGCAAAACAACTCGCGAAACGGTAGAAGCGCTCTCCAAAACAGATAGTGCCCTGGGGCGCCTCGAAGAAATTGCTAGTGCTCTTGAGCGTGAAATCAAAGACTTCAAGACGAAGGACTCTGTTTGACATGGCAGCTCGAAGCCGCCATTGTGAAACGTTATGATTTTACCAATCAGCTATTATGGGGATCCTATATTGCGTACAAAGACGGAGCTTATCACCACCTTCGATAAAGAACTTAAGTCTTTAGTAAAGAACATGATAGAGACCATGCATGCCGAAGACGGCGCAGGGCTTGCCGCCCCTCAAGTTGGCGAAGC
>DCBD01000091.1 GCA_002313355.1 Opitutia bacterium UBA1116
TAAGGGTGTTGTTGCGCAGCGTTTGGTACGACGTCTATGTAAATCCTGCAAAGAAATGCACCCAGTGAATGATTATGAAGCACGTGTTCTTGAGGGAGTCGGTATGCGTGCAGAGGTACTGTTTCAGGAGGCTGGTTGTAGCGCATGTCAGGGGACAGGGTTTTCTGGCCGCATGGTCGTGAGTGAATGCTTCCGTATGAAAGAGCGTTTTTCTTTAAGTATAGAACAAAGACCTTCTTTACAGGCACTTCGTGAGACCTTGCGCGATCTGGGAGTGCAGAGTCTTTTTGCCGATGGAATGAACAAAGTAGTTCGTGGGGAGACAAGCTTACAAGAGGTGTTGGGTGTATGTGTGCAGGTGTAGTTCAGTTAGTCAATGATAGGCGAGAGCTCGAAGAGATAGTGACTTGGGTGGACCGGGTGCTTGAGCATGCAGTCGAGCTGCGCGCATCTGATATTCACTTTGAGCGAAGTGATGAGGGGTTTTCGATTCGTCTGCGTGTGGATGGTGTTTTTCGCTCACAGTCTGCACCGCGCAGTGCTTTAGCGCAAGGGGTGCTCTCGAGAATCAAAGTTTTAGCACATTGCAATATTGCTGAAAATCAGCAGCCTCAAGAGGGCGTGATTCGGCGTGAATGTTGTGGGCACAGTGTTGAGTTTCGGGTTTCGGTGTTGCCAACACCCTTTGGGGAGAGTGTGGTGCTGCGCGTGCTCGATGGCTTGCACGAAGCTTGGGAGCTCGAGGCGCTTGGTATGGATGATGCAACGCGGGAAAAACTAAACCACCTGTTTGAGGCGCGGCATGGGCTTTTTCTTGTGACGGGGCCAACGGGCAGTGGGAAGACGACGACGCTTTACAGTATTTTGCGCTCGATGAACAACCCGTCTAAAAAGCTCATCACAGCAGAAGACCCGGTTGAATGCGTTCTGCCTGGGGTGACGCAAGTGGCCGTGCACCACCGTTTAGGGTTTGGTTTTGGAGAGGCCTTGCGGGCTTTTTTACGACATGATCCTGATGTTATTTTAGTAGGTGAGATTCGCGACCCTGAGACAGCGCGTGTTGCCGTGCAGGCTTCTTTGACTGGGCACTGGGTCATGAGCACGCTCCATACGGCGTGTGCGCCGAGCGCCATCCCTCGCCTGATGGACTTAGGGCTGGAGCCTCAGCTTGTTGCTGCCTCCCTTTCGGGGGTGCTTGCTCAGCGGCTTGTGCGACGTATTTGTGATGCGTGCCGCGCTACCATGGTGCTCGACGATGCTGTGAAGAATACTTTTCGGGCATCGGGTATTGAGCTTCAAGCTTTTTACGGAAAGGGTTGCCCAATTTGTGAAGGGGAAGGCTACCGGGGGCGCAGTGCTATTTTTGAATGGATGCCGATGAGCGATGAGCTTCGTAGTCTAACTCTGAGTCGTGTACCCCTTCCCACGTTGCGTCGTTGTGCTATTGAGGAGGGTATGCAGGAGCTGCTTGATGACGGGGTGCGAGCGGTGATGAATGGAGTGACTACCATTGATGAAATTATGCTAGTTTCGGGGAGGGACTCATGCTGAAGGTTTTTTACCAGGCTATTGATGCTGCAGGTAGGCCACGCGAGGGCATTATGCGTGTGATGCATGAAGACAAGGTTCGGGAGAAATTAGAAAAGCGTGGTTGGCTCGTCCATGCCATGCGCGTTGTTCCATCGCGTATTTCTCGCTTTGTACGGCGGCCGTCCCATTTAAGCCGACTTGCCTCACTCCGTTTTGCAGGTGCACTGGCTGCACTGCTTAAATCAGGTATGGCGTTGCCGAGGGCCCTTGAGGTTTTGGCTATGCAAGCTAAGGATCCTTCCGAGAAACAAGTCATTGAGGCACTTGCATCGCATGTGTTGAGAGGAAGTTCTCTTTCTGAGGCGATGGCATCATTTAAATCTTCCTTTGATGCTCTATCTATTCAGAGTATTCGTGCAGGAGAGCGTGCAGGTGCCCTTGAGCCTGCACTTAGAGAAGTTGAACGCTATGGCTTGCGGCAGGTCCAGGTGAAAAAGCGTTTGCAGCGAGCTTGCCTTTATCCTGCTACGGTTCTTGTTATTGCTGTTGTTGTAATGACGGTCCTTCTCATTGGTGTTGTGCCTCGTTTTGAACGCGTGTTTTTAGATCTCTCACAAGGAGCTTCGCTTCCAAGGATGACGGCTTCGGTTGTCGCCGTCAGTTATTTTATTCGAGCCCATGGCTTAGGTGCTTTTATAAGTTTCATCTCTCTTGTCGCAGCAGCATTTGTTGGGATTCGGAGTGTTCCACTGCAGTCTTGGTTTAAAGGTCTCTGTGCTCGACTGCCTGGTTTAAATGGGCTTATCCGATCGATGCATATCGCCCGTTGGGCAAGGACACAAGGGCTACTTATGCACTGCGGTGTCGATGTCCTGGATGCTTGGACTGCAAGTGTCCAAGTGGTTGGCGTTCCCCAACTACAGGGTGAACTTTTGCGTGCTCGTGAACGCGTGCGTGATGGAGAAAGTTTGTCACGTGCACTGGATATTGAGCTTTGCTGTGATCCTGCTCTTATGGGTTTTCTTGAAACAGGTGAGCAAACAGGGGAGCTTGCAGATCAACTGACTGCCAGTGCATTGTACTTAGAGGATCGTGTTGAAAGTCGTATGCAAACTTGCCTTGCCTTGCTTGAACCATCCCTTATTGTTACCTTGGCCCTGATGATTGGTTGTTTGGTCGTTGCCCTTTTTCTCCCGATGACCAGTATTATTGAGCAGTTAGCCCTTTGATTGAATTTTAACTGAACTTTACTGCCCCATGAATTACCCTAATGGCTTTAGTTTTGTGCGTCTTATCCTGTGGGTTGGGATTGTTTTTTGTCATAGTGTGATGCTTTATGGAAAGACCGTAGAGTACCATCTAACGATTGCTGAGGCGACTGTCGATAAGGCGGGAAAGCCCGTTCTTGGTATGACGATCAACGGGAATATTCCTGGGCCAACGCTTTTCTTTGAAGATGGCGATATAGCGAGAATTCAAGTGACCAATACGATGGATGTGCCGACATCCGTGCATTGGCATGGATTGTTGTTGCCCAATGATATGGATGGAGTCCCTTATTTGACGTATCCTCCCATTGAGCCTGGTACCACATTTACCTATGAGTTCCCAATTCGGCAAACGGGGACTTATTGGTACCATTCGCATTCGAATCTTCAGGAGCAAAGGGGCGTGTATGGATCGATGGTGATTTATCCTAAAAGTGCTTCGGATGTGCGTGGGCCTAAAAAAGATGAGCTTGTCGTTGTGCTTTCTGATTGGACAGATCAAAAACCCAGTGCTGTCATGCATGCTCTTAAGCAGGGCAATGATTGGTTTTCTGTGAAAAAGCAGAGTTCGCAGAGTTTGATTGGGGCCATAAGGCTTGGAATGTTGAAGGACTACCTTGAGCGTGAGCTCAGGCGTATGCCTCCGATGGATATTTCCGATGTGGGCTATGATGCCTTTTTAATTAATGGAAAGCAGGTGACTGAGTGGTCGGCAAAACCAGGTGAGCGCGTGCGTCTTCGGGTGATTGATGCTTCTGCCTCAAGTTTCTTTTATCTCGATTATGCGGGTGGACCCATGACGGTGGTGGCTGCGGACGGGCAGGATGTTGAGCCCGTAGAAATGAATCGCCTACTGATTTCCATCGCAGAGACGTATGATGTTGAGGTTGCCGTACCTGAATCTGGAGCTTATGAGTTTCGTGCGACCTCACAGGATGGCTCGGGCTATGCTTCGCTTTGGATAGGCGAGGGCAAGAAGCATTATGCAAAGTCTGTTCCCTTTCCCAATACCTATATTGGACATAGTGCTTCACTTAAGGAGGTTCTTGCCTTGACTCCAGCTGGAAGCCTTGGGATGCCACAGGATGCCGTCGATGCGGGTGATTTTGATAAGCCTGGTATGGATGCTATGCGCGGCATGAAGCATGAATCTATGTCTATGGATGATGCTATGCACGGGCATGGGGAAATGCCTATGGTATCCATGAATGCTGCTGAGCAGCCACCTAGGATGATGGATGCTCCGTCACCTTTTGACTTTTTGGCTTCGGATGTGAGTAGTCATCCAGATTTAGGTAAGGAAAATACATCCGAACGTCCTTGGCCTGCCTATGAAAAGTTGCGTGCGCCCAAGGCTACAGCTTTTAACCCAGAACTTCCAGTTGAAACCTATCGTTTGACGTTGGATGGAGACATGGAGCGCTATGTGTGGCTGATTAATAATCGTCCGCTTTCACCGAATGATGTTATTCGTGTTAAAGAAGGAACGGTTGTGCGCTTCGTGATAGTCAATCGAACAATGATGCACCATCCCATGCATTTGCATGGGCACTTCTTTCGCGTCATTAATGGACAAGGAGATTATTCACCACGGAAGCATACGGTGGATGTTCCGCCTATGAGTACCGTCGTTATAGAATTTAATGCAGACGAATTTGGAGACTGGTTTTTCCACTGTCATAATCTTTATCACATGCATTCGGGGATGGCACGTGTAGTGCACTATGAGGACTTTGAGCCCGATGCGGCAACGCAAGCCGTGCGGCACAAGCTTTACCACGACCCTTATTATTTGCTAGGGCAGGCCTATCTATTGACGAGTATGAGCTCGGGCTTTGTTGAGGTTTCCAATACCTTCAATATTGTGAATGCTGAGTGGGAGTATGGCTTTCAGAATGATGATGACGAAGTGTGGGAAGTTATTGCAACTTACAATCGCTACATCAATCGTTTCTTATCTTTTTTTTGGGGAGTTGATCTTGTTGAAGAGCGCGAGAGTGGAGTAACCACACGGGGTATTTGGGGTGTGGGTTATTTACTTCCGATGAATATCGATAGCAGTTTTTGGGTAGATACAGATTTGGGTGGGCGCGTGACCTTGGATAAGTCTATCGATCTGACACCGCGGCTTTCGCTCAATGGAGGCTTTGATTATGACACCCATTTAAAATGGGAAGGTTATGTGGGAATAGATTTTCGATTGAGTGAGCACTTTTTCCTTAGCGGGCGCTGGCATTCTGATTATAAATGGGGTGTGGGGATGATGGTGATGTTTTGATACGTTGATATCGATTCTACTTTTTGACAAAGGGCTTTTTATGGCTTACTATTAAACAGTAAGATCTTAAGAGAACACAGCTGTTGTATAAGATGTGGGCAGGGCCCGTATAAGAGAGGATTGAATGATGAATGTGAGTACACACTTAAATGGCATGGATGCAGCTAAGGCCTTTTTTAAGGAGGAACGATTGCTGATGCCTGTGATTCCAGAGACCCTTCAGCCAGATATCAAAGAGCTTGGGGCGGGTGTCTTTGGTACCGAGTGGGCCAAAGGAAAGCCGCTCTATGACATTTATCCTTTTGTGCAGGAGACGATGCGGGATCCTCATGCGCAATTTCTTGTCTTTGGGCAAGCAGGGCATGGCGTTAATAGCTGGGCAATGCACTACTACCTTGTCCATGGGCCGATTGCTCTCTTTATACAGCTCCCTTATGGCGGTGTTTACATGAGCCGTGAAGCTTCTGTGGGAGCGATTACGGGTGCTTGGGGTCTGCTCAAAGATCTCTTGAAAGCTGTTGATGAAATGGAGGTGAACTCTGAGGAGCGTCTTTATATTGTGGAGAGCATGCTGAGTGGTTGCCGCTGGGCTTGGGGAGAGCGTGGTGACGTTGTTCCCGAGGGTGCCTGGAAAACGCAGCAACCAACTTTTTACAATGCTCTGCGTTCGATTGTGCTTGGGCGAGTGGCGTAAATCTTTAATGGAAGAGGGCAAAAATGGTAGGTGAAATTCAAAGTGCAGCTAATGCGGCATATACACCTGATGTACAACCGCAAGAAGGTGTGGAAGGTTCTTGGCTAGATAAAAGCCGTACGGTTTTGGCCAGAGAAAAAAACAATAGCGAATTAAATTTAGAGAAGTCTAAAGGCTTTCATTTTCCCTCAGCAAAAGGCTTGATGCAGCGTGTAGCTACTATAGCGGTTCCAAATACTGGATTAAACCATTTAACTAAAGAAAAGAAAAAACTCGATCGTCAGGTGAGTGATTTTGTGAAGTGTCTCATTAAAGACAGTCACTATGAAGCGAATAAAGGACCGTCTGAAAAATGCCTAGCAAAATCAAACCAGCTAGCCAGAGAGAAAGTACTGCCTCAACTAGAAAAGGTAAGCAATATGGGCCTTGATGAGCAACAGGCCTTACTAACCTCCTTGGCTAAATGTGACCTCTCTAAGATCTCAACGAGCCGCTTAACGGACTTTGTTATTCATAAGCTTAGCTGTCGCGATGAGTGGGACGAAACAACAAGGCCCTTGTTGCTCGCTCTAGGAAGTATGATTTGTGCTGAACTTGAAACTCGTGAAGCTGATGTTAAAAAAGCCGAAGTCGAAGCTCAGAAGAAGGAAGCCCCCGATGCTGTAGCGGCAGCTAAGGCAGACTTAAGAAATATTAAACGGGCGAGCTTTGTTGTGAAGAGCTTCGAGCAATCATCAGGCTTTTGTAAGGAAAATCGAATTGGTGATTATGGACGCTTGGGGAGTGGTAAGCTCAATACCGTGTACACAGCAGCTTACCGTTCACCGAGTACAGGTGAGGTGACAACGGTTGTTTATAAGCCCGTTGTTCCTCCAGAAAGTAATTTGGATTTTGACCCATCAGGATCAGAGCCACGCTACAATGTAGCTGTTTGTAAGCTAGCTAATTCTTTTGAAGAATATGGCTGTAGGGATATTATCGTTGATACGCATTATGCTTCTGATGTCGGCGAGACGGGCATTGTCATGGAGTACATCGACAATGGAAAATGCCCCGTGCAAGGTAAGTCCAAAAAACTTGCAGAAATTCCCATTCAAGGGTCTGAGTGGGAAGGTTTGGCGAATGTTGCTCCCTGGGATGACAAAGGTAGGGCACTGCCAGATCCTACGTACTTAAAGGAGGAGGGTATCGAATGCTATCCAGAGTATTGTCAGCTCTATGCATCGCTGGTTGGTGCTGAGTTCCCCCAGGATATGTATGAAATTAGAAAAGAAGGGGATAAGCTTGTCGTCTATGGGCCTGAGATGTCAGAGGTAGACTACACTCAAGGCGAGGTGCGTAGAGACGCTGTATGGCTTCAGCTTATTGATATTATGACAGGCCAAGTGGACCGTCATGATAACAATATGTTTTTTATTCTCGATTCAGAGGGTAACTACGAACGCTTAGCCGCTTTTGATAACGACCAATGCTATCGACGTAAAACTTGCCCTACAGAAGAAGAGATTAATCGGAATCCCAATCTACTTCGGTTACCCGAGGTGATGGATGTTGAGATGGTTGCTGGTGTTATGGGGATGAATGATGAAAAGCTTGAAGCGTTGCTTGGCGATGATTTGACCCCAGAAGAGATCCATAACCAGAAGTTGATCTTAAAGGAAATGCAGGATCATTGTATGACACTCTTGAGGGAAAATCGCGTCATTGGCTCTGGTGATTGGGGGAGTGATTTTGCCGGTGCTTTGCTTGCTCACAAGCAAGGCAATGCCCACAGCTCCTACATCGGGAGGATTGTTGAGGGTAATAACGCTGCCCGTCTCCAAAGAAACCAGCTCAAAGCAAAGCTGAATGTTTAGAATTTAGCTGCTTGATCCTTCTTCGATCGGTGTGATGAGGATGGGCGCCTTGATCGCAGGGTTGTAAGGGGCGAATGGCTCGCTTGCGGGTGTGCGGCGTAGGGCCTGTTGGACGATGCCCATCTTGGCGTCTAAATTGTCAACCAGTGAGACGAAGATGGCCTCGGGTGTGGCGGCCATGGCTGCAGCCCCCCACTCAAGCTCGCCCTGGTGGCTGAGGATAATGTGCTCGAGGCGCTCGAGAAGGTCTTCTTCAAGCTTGTGTTGGATGGCTGCTTTGCGGGCAAGGCGATAACCGAGGACGACGTGGCCCTGTAAAATGCCAATGCGGGATTTTTGAGTGACACGGTTTTCTGTGGTGTATTCGATGGTCTTACCCATGTCGTGTAGTAGAATGCCGGCAAGGGCAAGGTCTGCATGGACTTCAGGGTAAAGGGGGAGCAGAACCTCTGCAGCACGTGCAATATGGACTGTGTGCTCCATCAGGCCGTGGTGGTAGGCATGATGGATAGAGATGGCGCCTGGGGTTGTCTTAAAAGATTCGCCGACATCGTTGAAGACTTCCTGTACGGTGGCGCGCAGGCGAGGGTTTTCAATTTTTTGAATAAAGCGCTCAATATCTGCCCAGAGGGATGAGGCATCTTCAGGGGCTGACTCTATCAGGCGAGGGAGCCAGCGCTCTTGCTCGACCAGCTCCTCGGGGAGCTGCATTACGGCAAGGAGTCTCGGGCTGAGCTTGCCTTGGTAATAGTCTGTTTGGGCTTCGATATGAACAACATGCCCTGGTGAGCTGGCTTTAAAATAGTCAAAACCGACGCTGTTAGAAAAGCAATTGATGGAGAGCTTGCCCGTGCGGTCTGCAAGGTCAACAACCAGATAGTCTGAACCGTTGCGCGCTGTGCGTGTGGTGATTTTTTCGAGAAGAAGGACGCTTTGGAAGAGGGTGCTTGTACCTGCTTCAAGGGATTTAACTTCAGCGATTGTGGAGAGGTTAGCGGTGTCGATTTGTATCATGTGCTAGACATCTTTTATAAGAGGAGCCAGGTGCCCAAGCTTAAAAAGACAAAAAAGCCTGTGATGTCTGTTACGGTGGTAAGAAAGATGGATGAGCTTTGTGCTGGGTCAAAGCTCATCCGCTTGAGGAAGATCGGGATGAAGGCGCCGGCGAGCCCAGCGATGCCCATGTTAAGGATACATGCAATGAAAACGACCAAGGAGAATCCTGTGTGGCGAGTGCCAATCCATACAATAATGGAGGCTACAAAGCCAATGAGTATGCCATTGGCAAGGCCCTTCATGCATTCCATGATGCAGACGCGCGCGCTTTCACTGTCTTGGATTTCGCCTAGGGCGAGGCTGCGAATGGCGACAGCAAGCGTCTGAGAGCCGGTGTTGCCCCCGAGACTTGCGATGATGGGCATGAAAACAGCAAGGAGTGTGAGGGCTTCGATTTGGTTGCGAAAGTAGTAGACAACACTGGCTGCCATGAAGGCCGTGAGTAGGTTGACAAGAAGCCATGGACCGCGGCGCGTGATGCTGTAAGAGAGATTGTCGTGGATGCTTTCGTGGGGACCTGCACCCACGAGTTTTTGGATGTCTTCGGTGGCCTCTTCTTGGATAATGTCGATGACGTCATCATAGGTGACGATGCCTAAGAGTTTGTTCTCGTCATCGACGATGGGGAGCGCGGAGAAATTGAGGTCTGAAAGGGTAAGGGCGACTTTTTCTTTGTCATCAAGTGCATTGCAGACGCCTTTGAGTGCTGTCTTGGTGATGGACTCTATAGCATCGTTGGGCCGTGCGAGGAGCAGGTCTCGAAGTGAGAGAACGCCTTTGAGGTGCTTTGCTTCATCGACAACATAGATGTAATGAAGGTGTTCGGTATAGTCGCGCAGTTTTCGAATCTGCTGGATGGCTTGATCAACACTAGCATCGAGGGTGACTGTCGTCACCTCTGGATTCATGATACCCCCCGCTGTGTCTTCAGGGTAGGTAAGTAGGTCGCGAACCGTTGCTGCTGTCTGGGGAAGCATCTTTGAGAGGAGCCGTGTTCGGTCTTCTTCTTCGAGTTCGCCGACAACGTCTGTTGCATCGTCAAGATCGAGCTCTTCAAGGATTTTGACAGCGCGCCACTCACGCATGGCTCCCATCGTTTCAGCGGTGTCCTCAGCGTCCATCTCAGCGAGAATTTCAGAGGCTTGCGTCTCATTGACTTTGCGTAAGATGATGCGCCGATCATCCACGCGAAGACGCTCTAGGAAACTTGCAAGAACATAGGCAGGTGTATTTGCCAAGCGACTACTATCGAGTGTTTCCAATTCTTGAAAGTCCATGTCAAGAAGACCCTCCAGTGTGTATTCACGAGGAGGCTCGATCTCAGGTGCTTGCTGTATGTGGCGATGGTCGATGGACTCGGTCATGACAAGACGTTGGCTTTAGCTATAGGCTTTGACGATTTCCAGAAAGGCCCGGAATTTCGGATGTTTTGCTGTTTTCAGCATACTGTAGAAAACCGTTTCAGAAGGCAAGAGTGTAGCGCCAGAACGCTCAAGAGCTCGATAGATAGGAGCGGCATCTCCTGCTCTGCGACTGGCGACAGCGTCTGTTAGGACGGTGACACCAAGGCCTGCTTGGTGCGCGCTGAGGACACTTTGATAGAGGCAGATAGAGAGTTCAAGCCCGCAGATGATGAGGTGCTCAATAGATTCGTTTTCAAGGGTTTCTATGATGCCAGGGGCTTCAAGTGCGGAGAAATGATCCTTGGTGAATAGGCGGGGTTTGGGGTTGAGCCTCTTTAGTAATTCTGGGTGTGTTGGGCCAAGTTTATCGGGGGTTTGTTCGGTGAGAAAAATGGGTATTTCAAGAAGCTGTGCTGATTGTAGTGCAAACTCGGCACGCTTGAAGAGCTTCGTTGGCTCTGGCATGATATCGATAAAGACGGGCTGAAGGTCAACAGCGAGCAGTCCAATACCTGGGAATTCAGAGTGTGAGGTGTTCATGAGCGAAAAAGTCTAGAGCCGTTGCTGTAGCACATGCGTGCCGGGACTTGGACAATGTGTTTGTCGGGGAGTATGTAGGCAGTTAGTGCACCGCCGTGGACGCAGCCTGTATCAATGCCTATGGAATGTGGTCGCTCGTATGCGGAGCTGCGTGGGAAGTGCCCATAGACAACAAAGGGAGGGCCGTGCCAAGTGTCTGCCCAAGGGATGCCTTGAGGGCAATCCTTTGAGTTAGTTGGGTTGCCTTCGTTGTCGATTAATTGAATACCGGTGATGGTTTTGAGGGATTGCTTGTACCAAGGCTTGTCTGGGGTGAAACCTCCGTGGACGAAAATCGTGTTGAGCGCAGGTTCGTAAAAGTAGGGAAGCAGCGCGTGGCGAAGAAAACGCCAGTCTTTCTTGGTGAGTGTTGCGATGGTCTTTTCGTCTGTGCTGCGCAGGATGGATGGGTCTTCCTTGCGTGCATAACGCAGTAAGCGCAGTTCGTGGTTTCCTAGGAGTGTGATCGCACCTGGAATACCGCGAACTCTTTTAACGACACCGTGACTGTTGGGGCCGCGGTTGATCAAGTCTCCCAAGAAGATAAGCCGATCGCTTGGCTGAAGCTCAAGTTTTTCGAGGAGCTCGTTGAGCTCATTCAAGCATCCATGTACATCTCCAATAGCAATCGTGCGACCCATAGAGCACTAGACTTAATGGAGTTCTGTATGTGGGTCAACGCGGGAATACGCTCGGCTGCTTAAGAAGACTGTCTTAGTGCAGCGCTTGCTTGCACGTCATAGTCAATTTCATTTTGAGGCGATACGAGGTGTAGTGTGTGTGGTGCATCGGCAGGGTTCTCGATGATCGATGCTAAGGTGTCGACGACCCTAGAGGTTGGGATGGCTTGGTGTGGGTCTTCAACGGTATCTTGAAAGGTACCAAGATTCAGATGGCGCACATAGACAGAAGTCTTGCGTGCACGCAGTTCATGTTCGCAAGTCGCAGCAAGCTGGCGTTGGTGTGTTTTAAGGAGACCCATTTCGCCGCGTGAGTGAACGTGCGGTAGCCCAATGACCGCACCGGTAAAAATAAATACACCTGAGTTTGTATGCTGAAGCATGGCGCGGATAGATTTCGAACAAAGAATTTGATCGCTTAGCATGCACTGTGTGTAGTCGCGCATCGTTGTGCAGGGTGTATCGAGAAACGCATTCATCATGTAAGGGGATGCACAGTGAACGACGGCACTGAGCTGGGGAATTTCTTCGAGCATCGCTGTGATATTTGCTTCATTGGCTGCTTCAAGATGTAATGAAAATGCTTTTGAGAAAGGAATGCCTTCGCTTTGGTAATGGGACTCAAGTGCTTCTTTGTCGCGTGCAGTGATGAAAAGTTGTGCGCCAGTTTGAGCTAGGTTTTGAGCGACTTTCAGCCCAAGTCCGCGATTGGCACCTGTAACGAGAATGTGTTTGGATGTTTCGTTCATGTTTGAATGGTTAGAGTGTTGAATGAAGTCAGGTAACTTTTGTTAACAGTCTCCAAACTTTTATTTCAAATGTCGAGGGATCAGTATTTTT
>DCBD01000085.1:0-456 GCA_002313355.1 Opitutia bacterium UBA1116
GCCCGGGTGTCTGTATTGAGGCCAAAGGTAACTTGGACATCAAAGTAGCTGAAGCCACCGAAGTTCGGATTGTTGAGAGAGTCATGAGACTCGAGCACCGTACGCCCGTTGATGCCGGGGATGATCGTCTCGACATACTTGAACTCAGGGAAGAAGGTGTAGCTTGTGCCGTAATTAAAGGCCCAGTTGGGAATGGCGATCTTGTTTGAGTCTGACGTGTAGGTGCGGCCACCATTCAAATAAAGCTCCCACTCGGGGGTTGGCGTAACGAGCACACTACCCTCTAGACCATAGAGAAAGACACTGCCGACGTTGTTGTATGTCCAGCGAGTGAAGTTACCGCGAACGGGCACACTACCGGTCAGGCCGATGAAGTCATCAATCTGATTGATAAACGTTGCAAAGCTGTACTGGACGTACTTGTTGTAGCGGCTCTTCGTACCGACTTCGAAAGCG
>DCBD01000085.1:762-1144 GCA_002313355.1 Opitutia bacterium UBA1116
CTCTTCGTACCGACTTCGAAAGCGTATGAACGCTCAGGGTCGAGGTTAGGATTGCCGACAACCGTAAAGTCCGCAAAAAAGGGAAGTACACGGCTTTGGAAGCGCTCCCCTAAGTCTGGAGCGCGCCAGCCCGTTGCAAGATTGCAGTAGTAAGACGTATCCTGCGTGTAGTGATAGACAAGACCGACAGAGCCGCTAAAGCCCGCGTCATTCTTGTGGGTCTTGCTGCCAACTTCATCCTTAACGTCAAACAAATCAACACGGCCACCAAGAACGATCTCAAAAGGATCCATTTCCCAGTTGTCCTGAGCATAGACGCCCATGCGATACTGCTCGGCATCGGCGATGGTCGTCGTTGCACCCGCCGTTGTAGAACCGACAG
>DCBD01000085.1:1452-24085 GCA_002313355.1 Opitutia bacterium UBA1116
CCCGCCGTTGTAGAACCGACAGCTGGCAAAGGAGGCACTGGAGGCATAACCGCAAAAGGAGGTGTTAGCGTAACGAAACTGCCACCCGATACTCCTGCGTAGGAATTTACCTTTTCTGTACGTGTGTCCTTGAGCTTGGCATTGTCATAGCCAAAGTCAGCACCGACGGTGAGCGTGTGAGGATCGTAGTCTAGACGGGCCTGGGGCTGAAACTCAAAGGTATTGACCTTGTCATTTGTTTTGACGCGAGATGTATCGAGCCCTACAACAGGAGCAACGGCTGGAGGCATCCCAACCATCGTGATTTTTCCCGTTCTAAAATTATGAAACGGCGTGCCATTGTCCATCTTTCGGCGAATGCCCTGCCAGAAGAAACCAGCTTTAAGCTCTTCAATATGCTCGGAGACATCTTCAGCTAAAAGCTCTACGCCAAGCTCTGCACGCTCGTAGAGAGGGATGGTAAAGTCTAAAGGACGGCCTGCAATCGTTTCCCCAGCAATGGAAACGTGGGTGTTTTTCGTCTCGTTAGCGATGAAGCGGATGCGGTTGTTGCCCTTGAAGAAATAGTCGAGCTTCATCCAGCCACCGGCACGCTTGAAGCTACCACCATTAGGGAAATAGCCCTTGGGGAGATTGGGATCTCCAGCATCGGTGTAGCTACCACCAAGAACGAGGCCCCAATTTTCATTGCCAACATCGACCATACCACCAACGCGGTTGAAGTTGCGAGAGCCATCGATGGCATAGCGCGTCATGACATTGTAGCCGGGAGCATCGCGACGCTTAGGATTGCGCGTTGTGACGCTAACAACCCCGCCAAAAGCATCCGTACCATAGAGGACCGAGCCTGGACCCTTGAGCACTTCAATATCTTGAATAGAGTAAACGTCGTAGAGGCTGAGATTACCACCGCCGTAACCAATGCCCTGGCCTGATTGGCGGACACCGTCTGTCAACACAAGGACGCGCTGATTGCCAAGGCCGCGAATCGAGAAGCCTTCATTCCAGTAGTTGGAAGAACGACTACCCCCTTGGCTCGCGCTGAAGGGCTGTGAAGCCTGCGCAAGACCGACATTGGGGAGTTTGCGGAGGATGTGGTTTACGTCCGTGTAGACCGTACTCTCGATCTCTTCGCTTGTAATAATCGAAATGGACTGCGGGACGTCGAGGGGGTCCTGCTCCATACCGCGGCTCGCTGTGACGACGACGCTCATGTCGCTCTTGGGCTTGTCTGCCTTAGGAGCAAAAAACTCAGTATTAGCCTCTTGAGAGCCTTTATTCTCTTGAATATCAGCTTTTTGCTCTGCGAACAAAGCTGTACTAGCCAAGAGGATCTTGAATGTGAATACCCTGATTAGAGTAAATTTTTTCATCACTAGGATTTCTGTTTGCTTTTCTAGGTTAGTGTACCTAGAAGAGGAGGTACTTAAATACCGGCCTGTCAAACTTTTTCCTGAGCCGTTTTATAAGTAAAAAACGTTAACAGCGCGCAGCATTGCAACTATAAGAAAATGTTTTCAGAATGGTTTCATAAAGGGGGTCTGCTTATGTGGCCTCTCATGCTCTGCTCAATTACGGGCATGGCCATAATCTTTGATCGTGCCTGGGCCCTCGCACGCAGCTCACTGGACTTTCATAAGTTCATCCTCTGCTTAAAGAAGCACATCCGCTCGAATAACCCTGAGGCCCAACCAAGCTGCCTTAAACGCCGGCCGGCATCAGCAAGCTTTATCGCACGCATCTACTATCAATACCTCCACGAAAACACGCCCAAGCGCAATGAGGCCCTCAAGCGCGAAGGCTTTCGCCACCTGGATAACCTTGGACACAGGCTCAAGATGCTCGCAGCTATTGCGCAGGTGTCCCCCCTACTCGGCTTGCTCGGTACCGTCACCGGGCTCGTCGTCGCCTTTTACCAGATCGAAGCCCTGGGCGGCCGCGTCCAACCAACAGACCTTGCCGGAGGCATCTGGGAAGCTCTGCTAACGACCGTCGTTGGCCTTTCTATTGGGATTCCTTGCCTACTCGCGCACCAGTTCTTCCAAGCACAAATCGATAAGCGCGCCCATGAAATGACTGAAACAGTCAGCGAGCTCGATGAAGTCTTTGCTCACGGTGACGAAAACTCGATGGATGAGCTGCCCGAGCACACGACCTTCACGGCCTAAACCTCATGTCTTTGAGCTTTAAAAGAACGCGCCCCCAAACGATCCATCTCGAGCTGGCCCCGCTCATTGATGTGATTTTCCAGCTGCTCATTTTTTTTATGATCAGCTCAAGCTTTCTCTATCCTTCGCTCAACATCACGCTCCCTAAAGTTGAAGCCCCCGACCGAGCTGACCACCAGCAAGAGCTTGTCCTCAGCGTAGGCAAAACGGGCGAATGCTTCATCAACGGTCAAGCTGTCCAAGAGACGCTGCTTTCATCAAGGCTCAAAGCCGAGCTCGCGCAGTCCCCGCGCAAAAGCGTCTTTTTCCATGCCGACAACACCGTCCCCTACCAAAAAGTCCTCGAGCTGATGAGTGTCGCCAACCAAGCTGGTGCCCAGCAACTAAACTTTATGTACGAAGATACCGACTAACATGCGCAAAGAACTTCGCACCAATATTTTGATTTTTGCCCTGTGGATTTGCCTGGCCATCGTCATCCACTTTGGCCTCACCTGTGCCCTCGTTCACCCTATTGCCATTGAGCTCCCGGTAACCACCGTTGAGCAGAGTGATGCCAGCGTCGAGGCACGCATCGTCAAAACGCCCAGTCGTAAGCAAACTGCCCAGAGCGCTGCAGCCTCTCCGCGCGAAACACCTAAAATTTTGGATAATGCAACGAGCCGCCATGTAGAGCGGGCAAGCCAAGAAACAGAAAAGCCCAACGATGCCACAGTAGAAAGTAAAGCAGAGCGTACTGAAGCCCCACCGCTAGAAACTGCCGAACAAGCGAGAACGCACGAACCGCCTCAAGCTGAAAACATCCTCACACAAGCCAATCAATACATTCCTGATGCCCTCGAAACTGAGGGCACTTTTACAGCTGAAGCCGAAGGGACGCTGATCCCCGTTCCCCCTGCAGCAACGAAAAGCCCAGCACCTCGCTACCCATCAAAAGCAAAAAAAGAAGGCCGCTCGGGGACAACATACTTGCGCGTAACGGTCGATGAATTGGGCAAGCCGCTGCGCGTGCGCGTCGAGTCAAGCTCTGGGCATCGAGACCTCGACGAGCGGGCACGGGAGACCGTCGAAAAGCGTTGGCGCTTTGCTAATTCTCAAGACACAAAGAAGCGCGGCCAACCTAAGGTGACCTTTATCATTGATATTCAGTTTAAGCTGAGTTGAGAAAGCTTATCTCTTATTGCCACCGCGGCGTGGACCGTAGCTACGAATCGGCGCATTGCGGTTAGCGGAGGCGTTTTTCAGGCGATAGACGATGCGGGCCTTCTCGAGGTCGTAAGGGCTCATCTCCATCTTCACCATATCTCCCACAGTGATCTTGATGAAGTGCTTGCGAAGCTTACCCGAAATGTGCGCCAGGACTTGGTGCTTATTAGGGAGCTCTACCCGAAAGGTAGTACCTGGGAGAACTGCAACGACCTTGCCCTCGACTTCAATATACTCGTCTGCCATAAATGATGATTAAAAACGCTTTACTTAAGTTCTATTCTTGAAATTTTCCTATAAAGTGAACGAAGGTATAGCAGCCTTTTAAAACGAGGTAAAGGTTTTTATGGAATCCACTCAGCCCAAAAGCGTCCCGCCGTGCCCGTTCACGAAGCTATATCCGTCTCAACTGATACGCGATGAGGCTTTTTTCATGAAACTTGCTTACAATCAAGCAATTGACGCATGGAAGGCCGGAGAAGTGCCCATTGGGGCTGTCATCGAGTACGAGGGCCAAATCATCGGTGCAGACCATAATCGAGTTGAGTCCACCCAAGACCCCACCGCGCATGCCGAAATATTGGCAATCACCCAGGCAGCTCGGCATAGAGGCGACTGGCGTCTCAATGGGGCACGCCTCTTCGTCACCAAAGAGCCCTGCCCCATGTGCTCAGGGGCAACAGCCATGGCCCGCATCAGCCATGTTTACTACGCCCACACAGACCCAAAGATGGGTTGCCTAGGAGGTGCAAGCTCCATCCACCAACTACCGCAGCTCAACCATCACATGGAAGTTACCTCCGGCGTACTCGAAGAAGAATGCCGCGAATTACTCCAAGCTTTTTTTGCCCTCAAACGCATCGAAAGCAAACGTTGACCTCGTGGTAAAAAGGTTTCTACAATCGACAGCATAAGCTGATTTTAACCTACAAACCAATAACCTAACGAATAACCTATTATGTCCTACACACTTCCAGAACTTGATTATGCCTATGATGCGCTCGAACCACATATCGATGCGCGCACCATGGAAATTCACCACACAAAGCACCACAATACTTATATCACGAACCTCAATAAAGCACTCGAGGGCGAAGGCATTAAAGCACCTAGCGACATCAACGAACTCATCGCAGACCTCTCTAAAATCCCTGAGCCAATCCGCTTAGCTGTTCGCAATAACGGTGGCGGGCACGCCAACCACTCGCTCTTTTGGAAAATCTTATCCCCTCAAGGTGGTGGAGAGCCCATCGGTGAAGTTGCAGAAGCGATCACAAAGGAATTCGGCAGCTTTGATGCTTTCAAAGAAAAGTTTTCAGCTGCAGCAGCCACACGCTTTGGTAGCGGCTGGGCTTGGCTCAATGTTAAAAGCGATAACAGCCTCTGCATCTGCTCGACACCCAATCAAGACAACCCACTTATGAAGGCTACTGCAGATTGCCCAGGTGGCACACCTGTCCTTGGTATCGACGTTTGGGAACACGCCTACTACTTGAACTATCAGAATCGTAGGCCTGAATATGTCGCAGCGTTCTGGAATGTCGTCAACTGGAAGCAAGTTGAGGAGAACTTCCAATCAGCCAAGAGGTAAGTATCCTTTTTATAAATAAGAAACCCTGCTCTGCTATGCTGAGTGGGGTTTTTTCTTAAAGGGCCAAATGACACCGAGCAGTAAATCCCGGATCTCGTAGGCTTCTTCAAAACGAAAGAGCTTTAAGAAAAGAATATAGAAAATCATCGCAAGGGGGATAATGAAAATAATGGCAAGCATGTCGCCCAATTTACCGGCGCCCCAAATACTCTGAATATAGTCAAAAGCAAGCCACGCAATAATGGCCATGATCTTTGCAGCAGCAACAACCTCAAGCAAAGAAAACCAAAACCGGCCCTGAGCCACTCTGGGATTTTTGCGTACTAGAGCAATGCGCAAAACTATATTTTGAAGCAAGGCTGCAGCAACGCTAGCTGCAGCCAGCCCAGCTACGCCCCAAACCTGCATCCACCAAAGCGACAAAGCGAGGTTAACGGCAAAAGAAATATAAGCAATGATGACGGGGGTTTTCGTGTCCTTTAAAGCGTGAAACGCTCGTGTGGCTAAGGTTGCCATAGAATAAAAAGGAAGCCCTACACTCGAAATAACCAAAACGGGCTGGGTGAGCTTAACATCCTGGGCACTGAATGCGCCCCACTCAAAAAGGATTTTTAAGATGGGCTCGGCCAGGACGACAAGGCCTGCGGCCGCAGGAACTGTAATGGCTAAAATTAAGCGCATGCCGTGGGCGTACTCTTCGGCAAAATCATCATTAAGACCTCGCGCAGCGAGCTTTGACATGCCAGGGAAAACAACGGTTGTGATAGCTATGGTAAAAACGCCTAGTGGAAGCTCAATCAAGCGGCTCGCTAAATAAAGTATAGAGACGGCACTGGTATCCAGTGAAAAGGCAAGCAGGCGGGAGACGACGATATTTACCTGGAAAACTGCAGCTCCAGCAAGGCCAGGCATCAAGAGCCCAAGCATTTCTTGGACGCGCTCGCACCGAGAAAAATCCATACGGGGCTTCCACCCTTCTTGCTTAAGGGCCCACGCTGGCAATATGCACTGAATAACCCCTCCCACGAGAACGCCTGCACATAAATAATAAACCTGCTCGAGTGCTGTCTTCCCGAGGAAATAACCGAACACTCCGAGGCCAAGCATCATCGAGAGATTGAGCCACACGGGTGAAAGTGCTGGAACAGCAAAACGCTCGAGCAAATTAAGCGCGGCAGAAAACATCGCAGCTAAGCAAATTAGCAGCATAAAGGGCATCAACCAGCTGGCTAGTCTTGCACCGAGATACCAACGCTCTTCAAGACCTGGCCACAAGGAAACACACTGAAGGAGTACAATCGCTAAGATGACAAGGCCCAGGAGCACAAAAAACAAACGCGAGATAACGCGATTAAGAAAGGAAAATGCTGCCTCTTTGCCCTCACCTTCAAGCTCTCCAGCCATAACTGGCATAACAGCAGATGTGAGTGCACCCTCGCCGAGTAAGCGGCGGAATAAATTGGGCAGCGTAAATGCAAAGATAAACGCAGAATTGATAGCCGAGACACCAAAAAATGAAAATATCAAAACATCCCGCACAAGCCCTAAAACACGGGAGCCCAAAGTCGCAAATGACACAATGGCAATGTGATTCACTTTTTTAATAGCGTTCATCGAGAGGTCAATTTGCTAGGATTCTGTAAAAATAAAACAGGTTGTTAATAAGATCTCCTTGAGCATTTAAGGCGAGCATGTTTGTATTATGGTAGGGAACTCTTTTCCTGTAAACCCTCAATCAGAGCTCACTCCCTCTTTCATGAAGCACCTCACTCTCGAATCTCTCGAAGCGCGCACGCTTTTGTCTGGAAGCATAGATGAGTCTCTCGATGCAGAGACTCAAGAAGCACCCCACCCTCACAACACCGAAGGGCCACTACATCCGAGTATTGCAAATGCATGCATTTACGAGGAGAACCCCTTCGATTATCCATCCAAAGGCACCAACTGGGGGTTATATCAGGAAGCAAGCTATATCAATATTGAAGATGCATTGGATCAGATACAGCTACTGAAGCTCCAAACAGAGCTTGAAAATAACAACATCGACGACCCACGCCTCCACTTTTATCTCGACCGTTGGAACACGCTGGATGATCCCATCGTCCCTCTCCTCCAGGAGAAATTCGAGATCGGCAAGCAGATGGGCTACACCTTCTTAACATACGGCTATGCCATCAACACCGGCTACACGGTATCCCTAGCAACGCCCATGCTCATCACATGCAAAAACACAGACCCGCTGATGCTCTCACTGCGCGGCGGTGCAGACCTTATTGCCATTGTGTGTGCCGGCTTTGAGCTTCACAGTCACTCTTTTGACAACGCCCTGGGTGACGCAAAAATAGAACGTTACGATGACGCGCTTGACCAGTACAATCACGCAAAAGATATTGTTGCCGAAATGACAGAAATCGGCGATGAAATTGACGATGACCAAGTCCGATACCTGGAAGACAAACGCAGTGAAGCTAATGCCTACAAAGCCTCTTACCTCCTAGGTCAAGAGCTCAATAGTGCAAGTAGCACGCGCACGCTCATTTCAGGAGTTTGGGCGACTATAGGAGCCGGCTCACTCACGAACCTTGGCCTTGAGCACCTACTGAAGGACCCTATCATTCAAGCGGTCACAGCAATCGAGGCGCATAAAGATAATTATGCAATTAAAGAAAATGTCATCAAAACCCTTAAAGAAGTTGCTAACAATCGCAGCTTACGATCTTCGACGGATAACATCATTGCCGTAGCCGAGCAACAACTTCAAGTAACCCTTCCTGAGGCAGTCAAACAGGCACTCAAAGAAGGTGTAGGCAGCCTCAAGCTCTATCAATATACCCAATACCTCTCACGCGGGCTTAGCTTGTTTAACTCCGTAGCGGCAACAACTCTATTTGCCAATGACCTCATCACACTATGGAATACTAAAACACAACAAGCAGCCACCCTAAAGCAAGCCACGGAGCTATCTCATGCCTGCGATGAACGTACATGCACTGACATTGAGCAAGACCTTGCTGTCATCGCAGAAACCATCGCCAACGAGCAAAATCCAAACAGCCAAAACATGGGCCTTATGTGGACAGGCTTAAAATGGTCAGCATCTATTGTCAGCTCGATACCAACCATAGCGAGCATGGGTGGGCTGCCGCGATATTTATCAGGTCCTGCAAACAGCCTTACTTACTGGGGTTTTCTCATTGGCTCGGTAGGCTATGCAGCCCAGGGCCTTATTGAGTTTGGGCTAGGTCGTATGCTCGACATGGTGTCATGGAGTTTTACAGAGCAATCTATGGGAGAAGCTGAAGGGGCACTTAGAGGCAGCATATTTAAGGCACTAGATCAAGGTATTCTTGATAAAATTGACATAACAGCATCCCACCACAACACACTACGGGCTGATCCTGACATCGCTGCCAAGTTACTCCTCTACTACCTCTCGATTGAGCAGTCTTATCTTGCAAACCTTTCAGACAGCAATAAGCGTAATTTTACACTAGGTGAGCTGAAGCAGTACCAAGTAAAACTCCCTGTCAGCACCTTTCTTGCGAGCTTTAGCCATGCTGTCAGCCTTGAGGACATTACAGCCCTTGCAGACGCTGCCGTACTCAATCCAGACGATGCCTCGGCACTCCTCAGGCGGCATCTTGGATTTTAAAAGCCCTTCTTAAAAGCAAGAAGAGCCCTATGTACATTTTTTAAAATAAAAATGTCTGCAGCCTTAATTATTCTCTGCACAGCATGCGGGCTTCCCACAACCACTTGAAGCGCTCGAGTCAACCTTGGACTCCTTACCTGAAGAACTTCCCTCTGAAGATGAAGGTTTCTTGTAGTCCGTCTCATAAAAGCCACTGCCTTTAAAGACAATACCGGCGCCTGTACCAATTTTTCGGTAAAAGCGAGGCGCTCCAGCGCCGCACTGTGGGCAGGCATCTAGTGGTGCATCTTTCATGGACTGAAAGACTTCGTGTACTTGCTCGCAAGACTGGCATTCGTAATCGTAATTTGGCATGATTGCTTCTCTAAAGTTAACTTGTTTCAAATCGCGCAAAAAACGCTTGTTGTGTAGACAATTAAGAGAATAAAACCAATAAAAAAGGCAAATCCAAAAAGTGGCATACCAAGCGAAAGTACGCCCGCATAGAGGAGCGTGGGCAAAAGAAGGCTTGGCCAAAGATTCAAGATCCGCCCAAAGATGGACTTCCAATTGAGCAATGCGGGCAAGCCAGGATCCTTCTGGAAATCATAAAGCGCTGAAAGAAAGAATGTTGGCGCAAAAACAGCCCCAATTGAAAGGGGTATAATAGCCAAAAAGCCAAGGATCCCAAGCGAAAGTACCAGCAGGATATTCATCAATACCCAGCCTAAGAATATCGGTATCATGAAGAATACGACGAGCATGCAGAAGAAGAGCAGCCCGCAGATGAACAGCTCTCCCCAGTCCTCCCAAGGGGGAAGCTCAAGGCGGCCCGTTTCCCTAAAATTCATGGCGAAACGGTAAAGATAACCCATAGAAAAAAGATTTAAAATGGGAACAAACATTAGCAGCCCTCCAAGGAGCAAGCGCTTCCCTGCCTCAGGAGAGCAAAAAAGTTTTCGACAAAGGTCCTCAAAACTTGGCATGATATATCCTCCAATGCAAAATACGTTAACGAGTGATTTCTCGATCATACTAGAAGGTTATCGCAAAAAAGTCGAGCAAGGCCTTCAAAAATATCTTCGTCCCGGCTCAACACGCCCGGCTCGCCTTCATAGCGCCATGGAGTATAGCTGCAGAGCAGGCGGCAAGCGCCTTCGCCCAACGCTCCTGCTTGCCACATATGACCTAGCCCCCTCAAACAACAACCCCTTACCAGCCGCAATCGCCATCGAGTGCCTCCATACCTACAGCCTCATCCACGATGACCTCCCATGCCTAGACAATAGCACCCTGCGCCGCGGCAAGGCCACCTGCCATACTGAGTTTGACGAGGCAACAGCTCTACTCGCCGGGGATGCACTCCTCACCTACGCCTTCGAGCTACTCGCCCAACACTACACTCACGCGCCCGAGCTTGCCCTTACCCTCATCCAAGAACTTTCTAAAGCCGCCAATAGTGAACGGCTTATCGGCGGCCAAATGGAGGACATCCTAGCCGAACAAAACGGCACTAACCGAGAGCAACTCGCCTTCATCCACGCCAATAAAACAGCCGCCCTCATCCAAGCAAGCCTCGCTATGGGCATGCACTTATCAACACTCGAACAAACTCACTTAAAGGCCATTTGTGAATACGGTTTCCATCTTGGCATGGCTTTTCAAATTGCAGACGATGTACTCGACATCACGAGCACACCCGAAGCACTAGGGAAAAGTACAGGCATCGATGACCGCAATGAAAAAGCTACTTATCCTGCCATCCATGGCCTCCAAGCCGCTAAAGAAGCGGTACAAAAACACTCCAAACAAGCAGCCTCTTGCCTAGAGACACTCCCAGGAGATACACACTTCCTCCAAACACTTGCGCTCCACTTAGCCGAGCGCGTGCATTAATACAGGTTAAACGGTGGCAAATTCCTGCTCGGTGAGCTGGTGGGCTACTTCGATAATCTTCATAAAAGAACGCACCTCAAGCGACGCTCCACCAACGAGCCCTCCATCGACATCTTCTTGGCGGAAGAGTTGCTCTACATTGTCAGGCTTTGCAGAGCCACCATAGAGAATGCGTACTTTCTGAGCGACATCTTCCGAGAACTGCCCAGCAAGCTGCTTGCGCAAAAACGCGTGCATCTCTTGGGCTTGCTCGGGCGTTGCCGTTCGCCCAGTACCTATCGCCCAGACAGGCTCATAAGCGAGCACAAAAGACTCAAGCTGGGAGGCATCGACACCGCGCATACCCTCACGCAATTGATGGCCAACCACGTCAAACATGTGGCCTGCATCACGCTGTTCCAAGGTTTCTCCAACGCAGAGAATTGGCTTTAAATTGTTTTCGAGGGCAACGAGCACTTTTTGGCGAATAAAATCATCCGTTTCGCCGAAGTAAGCTCGGCGCTCACTATGGCCTAAAATAACATAGGAGACAAAAAGATGCCGCAACATTTCAGCAGAGACTTCTCCTGTATAGGCGCCCGAAGGCTCAGGATGCATGTTTTGAGCACCCACAGCACAATAGTGCGAGCCCTCAAGTGCACGGGCGACCGACTCTAAAGCAGTAAATGGCGGACAGACAACGACACCAACATCAGACTGGGTACCAAGCTCAACAACGAGCTCCTCGATAAACTGCTTTGCCTCGACAGCGTTTTTGTTCATCTTCCAATTGCCTGCGACAATGTACTTGCGGTGATAGCTACTCATAAAAGTGTCTTCCTAGGATGGTGATTGGTTTTTAAGTGATGGCTTCTGCTAAAGGTGCTTTGCGTGAAGAGGCCAATGCTTCAACCCCAGGGAGCGTCTTCCCTTCAAGGAACTCTAAGCTTGCTCCGCCCCCTGTGCTCATGAAAGTCACACGGTCGGCGTAGCCGCTTTTTTTGATTGCCTTGACGGAGTCTCCCCCACCGATAATCGACAGTGCACCACTCTCGGCAACCGCCTTAGCGATAGAAAACGTACCTTGAGCACAGGCTTCAATCTCAAAGATACCCATTGGCCCATTCCAAAGAACTGTTTTTGCTGTAGCTATAGCTTCAGCGAAAAGAGCCTCCGTCTTGGGACCGATATCAACACCTAGGAAACCTTTGGGAATAGCATCTTCGGCAACATCGAGGCCCTCGACAGAACCATGCTCAAAATCGACACTGCTAGCTACGCGATGATCTACAGGCAGTAAAAGCTGAACACCTCGTGACTTTGCTTTGGCTATAGCTTTGCGCGCAGTATCGACCTTATCCTCTTCAACACGGCTTGCCCCAACCTGCTTACCCTCTGCAAGGGCAAAGGTATAGGCCATCGCTCCACCGATTAGCATTGCATCGGCTTTTTCGAGAAGCGCGTCAATCACCGTGATTTTGTCGGAAACTTTCGCACCACCCAGGATAACGACAAAGGGCCGTTCTGGGTTTGTCGTCTTTGTGCCTAAAAACTCGAGCTCACGCTCGACAAGAAAACCAGCATAACGCTGATCAACAAGTGCCGGCACACCCACTGTGGAGGCGTGCGCTCTGTGCGCTGTCCCAAAAGCATCATTGACGTAAGCATCCGCAAGGGATGCTAGCTGTTTGGCAAAGCCAGGGTCATTCTTTTCCTCGCCTGCATAAAAGCGAAGATTTTCAAGAAGGGCAACGCCACCTTCAGGCAGGGCTTGAACCGCAGCCTCCACATCCGGGCCGACACAATCAGGTAGGTAAGAAACGGGCTTACCGAGACGCTCAGCCAAAACGCCCCCAACAGGTTTCAGGGAAAAGGCTTCATTACGCGTTCCTTTAGGGCGGCCCAAATGACTCGCCAAGACGACCTTAGCGCCCTGGGCCACCAGCGCCTCAATGGTGGGAAGCGCAGCTACGATGCGCGTGTCATCAGAGACAGCTCCCTGCTCATCTAGGGGAACATTGAAATCTACACGAACAAAGACGCGCAAGCCCTTAAGCTTGGCATCACGTATACTTTGAATAGCCATAACAAGTGGCACAGCATACAATTATACGCCGGCAGCTTCCATGGCAACGGACTTGGATGCTTGGTCACCTGTAGCCGAACTCATCATCTTGCCCATTTTAAGCGTCAAGTCGACACAGCGATTACTGTAGCCCCACTCGTTATCATACCAGCTGACGAGTTTAAAGAAGTTCTCGTTAAGCTCAATACCAGAGCCTGCATCAAAAATGGACGATGCTGAATGGTGGATAAAGTCCGTTGAGACGACTTCATCTTCGGTGTAGGCAAGAATACCCTTCAGGTGACCTTCAGAGGCCATCCGCATCGCGTGGCAAATATCCTTATAGGAGGTCGCCTTTTCTGTGAAAACCGTGAGGTCAACAACGGAGACCGTTGGTGTAGGCACACGAAAAGCCATGCCTGTGAGTTTCCCCTTCAGCTCAGGTAGAACAAGGCCTACGGCCTTAGCTGCCCCCGTTGAAGCAGGGATGATGTTCACCGCTGCAGAGCGGCCGCCCTTCCAGTCTTTCACGGAGGGTGCATCGACCGTGCGCTGCGTTGCCGTGTAGCTGTGGACGGTCGTCATCAAGCCATCACGAATACCGAAATTATCGAGAAGCACCTTGGCAACCGGAGCCAAGCAGTTCGTCGTGCAAGAAGCATTAGAGACAATGGCATCTTCTGCGGTGAGCTCATCATCGTTGACGCCGATAACGACCGTCTTCAAGTCGCCCTTGCCGGGGGCCGAGATGATTACTTTTTTGGCGCCTGCCTGAAGATGGCCGGCAGCCTTTTCTGCCTGCGTAAAGAGGCCTGTTGATTCAATGACAAGGTCTACCCCTAAGTCCCCCCAAGGAAGTGCGGCAGGCCCTTCTTTGACGGCCAAACACTGAACACGATGCCCATTGACAACAAAAGCGCTATCCTCAGCCTCAACTTCGGCATTGAAGCGCCCTTGAGTTGAGTCGTACTTGAGTAAGTATGCAAGATTGTCCGCAGGGACTAAGTCATTAATTGCAACAACGTCGATCTCCTTACCCAGGAGGCCGCGATCTACAATTGCGCGAAATACCAAGCGCCCAATGCGCCCGAAACCATTAATACCGACTTTTAAAGCCATAATCGATTCCTATTTTATACTAGAAGGTTAGAGGGTTGAATTACAAAATTCCTAATAATACCCTACACTCATTGCAAGTCTTTAAGCGCATACAGGGGGCTTTTGGGGCTTGAGCACCTGCATTTGAGAAAGGCATACCTCATAGATAAGACCATCTTCGCTGACAATCAGGAGCGTCTTGGGGTCTGTGAAACAAATGGCCTCGGCCTTGCCTACACTGACAGGCAACCAAAGCACCTCGCCATCAAAGAAATGGTCACTACCGTCCTGAAGCTTAAAAACCCAAATAGCACTGTAAGTAAGTACGGCGAGCATACTTCCATCTTTGGAAGCATCCGCACCTGTCACCTGGCCGCGCACATCAAAGCGGTCGAGCAAAGTAAGCTCATTGCTCGAGTCCGTTGACTCACTATCCAGGCGGTAAAGCTTGGTGTAAGTATCACTCCTGTGCTTGGTTAAAACATAGATTTTTCCATGCGCAAAAAAGAGGGCTTCAGCATCAAAATTTCTCCGGTCAGGCGGGAATGCTTTTTGGTCAGGATAGTGAAAAGGGATCTTCTTGCTTGCCCATGCAGGCTTATTAGTAAAGGGATCTGGCTCAGGCACGATATAAAAAGCCAAATCTTTACGCGCATTGGCATTATTCCCAAAGTCTCCCAAGATGATATTCCCCTTGTTGTCATAGGCGATGTCTTCCCAGTCATCATTGATGGCATTGTCAATCAGAACGCCTGGCTTAAAATCTTGGCTACTCTCTTTGGGCGTAATCAATTTCCCATGTTCTGTAATGGGAAAAATTCGCGGCCTGCTCTCGGTGTCATGATTCCAATTTTCAATAGATTCACCACCTGGCGCAAAACGGCGATTATCCGAGTCATTATGAACCCAAAACACACCTGGGTACTTATCGCTCTCAACGATTCCCGAGCACTCATCAATATCAGAGCAGTTCAGCTCCCCGATGACTCTTGGGATCACAGGATCGCAGCCCAAAGGCAGTAAGCAGGATTTTACTGAGGACCCCCCAGAAGCCCATAATCCACTCCCTATTAACATATTAGAGCTTACCAAAGCAAGCTGAACCCACAAACGACTGAAATTAGTATACTTTTTCGCCATAGAACAAGTAACCGAGTTTAAGCAGAATTTCACTCAATAGCAATTGTTCTTTTTGAAAAACGAAAATCAATCGATTAATGACTGATTATTAACATGTTATACCTAAAAACAGGCATCAGGCAAATAAAGAGCTCAAATTAATTGAAATACATATTATATAAAAATAAATAATATGTATTTCAATGATTTTCTCCTGCTTGATTTTCTGCAAAAGGTCTCTAGGATCCCCTAAATGGTACCCCCTTCCCTCGAAGATAATTTTGAAGACATCCTTCAAAAGGCTCGTGATGGGCTTGGCCTATCGATGAAAGCCTTAAGTGAGCAAAGCGGCGTTACCCCCCCTATGCTCAAGGCTTTATTTCATGGAGATTACGATAAAACATCGCTAACGGCGGTTGCACCATTATTGCAGCTCGACGCCGAGAGCTTGGTTGATATCGCAGAAGGCGCATGGAGCCCCCAAGTTCATACACCGGAAGGACTTTGGCAAATCACCAGCCCTTTTGGAAAAGGCATGACCGTCCATGCCTATCTATTAAAGATCCCCAATAGCTCAGAGGCCCTTCTCTTTGACACAGGCACCTCGCTGGAAGCTATCAAGGCCATTCTGGATAAACATAAACTGTTGATTGCTGCTATCTTCCTCACTCACACCCATAGTGATCATATTGCCATACTCAAAGACCTGCTAGAAGCCTACAGCAAGCCCCCCGTCTATGTGCAAGCCAATGAAGCCTTACGCGGAGCTCAGGTATTTAAGGAAGGTGACAGCTTTACTTACCCACCCCTCACTGTAGAAACCCGCCTAACAAGCGGCCATTCTCCAGGAGGCACAACCTATATAGTCCACACCGAAGAAGCTTCTATAGCGATCGTTGGAGATGCCCTCTTTGCAGGCTCCATGGGGCGCGGCTTTATTTCGCACAAAGAAGCTCTGCGCAATAACATGGAACACATCATGACCCTGCCCGATACAACGATCCTCTGCCCAGGCCATGGACCCATAACAAGTGTTGCTGAAGAAAAAGCCCACAACCCTTTTATCCGCGGGGCATCTTAGCTAGTCTCACTTGAGGCAAGTGCAGGAGCATCCTCCTCGGTCTTATCTTCAAGCTTTCCGCTCTTCGATTCAAGCGTTTTGGGCTCTTCCAAAACGGCATCTAGAGCCTCTATGGCAAGAGCAAACCCAGACTCAGGAGCATTCTCATTAATAAAAAATCGCTTACTCGCTTTGGAGTGCATACCCGCTGCCATCCCTTGAAATGCGGACTGTCCAGGCTTAACTGACATGGCACGCAGCTCCAAACTCGCCAAGACTGAGCGAGTATTCTCGGTTTTGGGCACACGGGCCAAGCGCAAGTAGCAAGTGCCTGACTCTAACTGCACAATGCGGCTCAACTCAAGCTGGGCGCCCTCCCAAGCAGGATGTTTTTCAAAATGTTCACGAGCACTTAGTTCAAAAGCATTCATCCACTGCAGTGAGGTCATATCACCCATTTTATCGACCCAAAAAATACTTTCTAAAGGAAATTTTCATTTCATTCCTTGATTCCTCAAAGCATTTACCCTAGGATCATCCATGGCATGTTAGCCAGGGGTTACTACGTCATTTTGCATATTTTACGTTGCTGTTTATTGATCTGTATCGCAGTGGCCTTGTCTTGCTTATTACCTGGGTGCAGCCACCGCAATGAGGAAACCCTAGTCATCTCTGCAAGCTCTAGCATGCGGCTTGCTCTCTTAGAGATGATGAAATCTTACAAGCCCAAATCTTCGAATGTGGAGATCATATTTCATTTTGGAGGTTCAGGTTCTCTGGCACAGCAAATCATCAAAGGGACGCCCACAGACATTTTCATTTCCTCCTATCTAGGCCCCATGGAGGAACTCAAAGAACATGGCTTACTCATCAAATCCTGGCCAAGGCCCCTTTGTCGAAATCGCCTAGTTCTTGTCACCTGGGAGGGCAACAAACTAATCCATTCGTTTAACGATCTTGCTAAAACTGACGTTGAGTCCATTGCTGTTGCAGGCAACCAATGCAGTGGTGGTGGTTACTACGCGCACCAGCTCCTCAAAAAATTGGGGCTCCTCGAAAAAATTGAATCCAAGCTCATCTACGCAAAAGACGCCGTTCAAGCAATTACCTACCTCAACCGAGGGCACGTCGATGCGTGCATTACATTTGCATCCGCTGCCCACGCCTATCCGCACCTAGAAATTGTTACTGAGGCTCCACGAACGGAAACAGCCCCCATCCTTTTCACAACAGCAATTCTAAAAGGCGCCGCCCCGCTTGCCGAAACCGCAGACTTTGCCCTCTTCTTACTCAGTCCAGAGGCCCAGGAAATTTTTAAAAAGCACGGCTTTCAACCTCTTAAGCAAACGCTTTAGAAGCATTTGAAGAAAATAAGCCCAAGAGTGCATCAGAGCCTTCAGCAATGGCCCAGAAGAATGCTTTGTTTTGCTGCGCGCGAGTCCACGCACTATCGTCTTGAGCGGAATGCTTAAGCTCTGACTGGTAACGAGCAAGCTCAGCCCGGGTTTTTCCTTCAAAGAGAACTTCATAGTCGCGTGGATAGCGATCAAGAAGGCGATTAACCGTGTCTGCATATTGATCGCAAGCGAGCAAAAGCGCATGCTTTTCATAACTCTTAGCACTCAAACGCTCGGGCAAGCAAGCACAGTGCACAGCCGCCTCCGTACTTGCTTGAAAAACGCGTTCTGCGAATTGGCGAGTTGCTCCCAGGGCCTTGGTAATCTCATCAAAACCAGGACCACGATACTCATCGACAAGCTTACGAAGTTGAGTGCGAACATAGCTTGCATCGGAGTCACCCAACCAATCTTCAGCCTCTTCATACGTATGGTAAGGCACACCTCGAATAGCCGCCCCCGTGCGCGCCGTATTGATAAAATCAATGCCGGAAAAATCCTGAACACAGTGCTCGAAAGTCTTTAAGTATACAAAGAGCTGTGCATCCGTAAGGACAGGTGTACCCTCATTGCCAGGGACTGTCATTCCTTGGGAAACAGGCTCATAAAGGCGTCCCTCATCGGCATAAAAGGAGTTGCTCGCGTGGGTCTTGCCGAAAGGGCCCAAAGCCATGTCTTGGCCGACAAGGCATACGCGTGAACACCCCCATAGACGCGCTAAATCAAGAATGCTAGCAGACACGGTGCCTTGCTCTAAAATGTGCATCCCCTCACCAAGACCAAGACGAACGCGGAGCGTCTTGGCTAAAGCGCTTTGCCCGGTCCAGGTGAAGATACGACCTGGAAAAACTTTAGGGACTTCAGGATTTACCGTGTATGGGGCAACGAGGTACGTCCCCTCTGTAAGCGAGCCTGCATAACCTTTAAATGTATCTGGACGCGCGTCTACAGCAACGGTAATCTGAGGATGAATGCCCGCATCGCGCAAGCTCCTATAAGCAGAATTAACACAGGCGATAATGCCACGCGCTTCAACACGTTTAAGGAAAGGCAATGCTTCATCTAGTGAGGGCCCTGCACCGACAAGGATCAACGGCAATCCGTGAAAAAGATCACGCATACAACCAACGTCTGGGGCGCGCAAAAAAGTATTTGCATTGTGCAAGGTTGCCTCTTGGAGCATAAGCCCATCCTTTAAGCACCCAGTATAATTTGAATTTACAAATAAATACTGCTCTTTAAATGCCTTAAAAGCGAGGTTAGCACCCAAGGCATTCACGGCAAACAAAGGGCCATAGATCAAAGGCTGAACCTGAGCTAAGGTATCGTAATGCAGGCTATCTAGGGATTGAAAACAATCTGCATCGGGATTACCTACACCAAGAAGCAAACGTTCATCGGCTAAAAAGTCATTAAAATTTTCCTGATTAAAGACAGCCTTAAGAAGAGCTGCATTCTCCTCCCAAACAAAGAGAACACTATCTTGAGGCAAGCGCTCAAGGACAGCTCGAACCTGCAGCCCTAAACCAAAACCACTTAAAAAATAACAGGTCCTTGGTTCTAAGCTCAGAGCATTAGCCCACGCCTGAACTAAACGAGAAGCACCGCCCGTGCCATAGGGGGCAACCTCATTACCAGCAACATCAAGCATGAGACCACCTTCTCGTAAAGAAAAGGCGCGCGTAGTATGCACGCTTGCATCCATGCGCGTTAACACCTCAGGAAAACGACGTGCTAGGAGTGTTTGGTTTTGAGAATAAAAACTCATGCAAGGCGATGTTTAAGTTCTTGTTGAAAGGGGCCTACCAAAGCCTGGCGAAGTCGCGCACACCAAGGCTGCCAGGTAAATAGAGCCTGCTCAGCAAGACGACCCCCATCCATGGTCTCCATCGCGCGCATGTAGCTATCAAGCCCTTGGCTAGCTTCTTCTAGCTGCTTGACCAAGGCAGCCTGAATAGTGAGCCCCCAAGCATCGATACTTTTCACCAAAACCTCCAAAAGCTCGATAACAGGGGCAAGCTGTTCCCCCCAAGCCTTAGCCGAGGCTTGGGCATATGCCCACTCTCGAGAGAGGACATCGACACCCAATACTTGAGCACCCTCTTCTGCTGCCTCGACCTTGGGCAAGGCTTGCTCGATAAGATCCAGCATGAGAGCCTCTTGCCTTTGGGAACTTGCAAGAACCCTGGCATAGGGAACCCCCCGCTCTGGCCAGGGCTGTTGCGTATAATCTGTACCATCGACAGAAAACGCTGTCAGGCACTTGCCTGAAGGCTCTAGAGCTTCGGCAAGGAGCCCAAAGAGCTGCTGAGCCGACTCTGGCAAAGGGCCATCAAAAGAAACGGGCTCGCCGTCAAGAAATACTGTTGGGGCTGACATAAGGGCTAGATCCAAGGGTATTCTTTTCTTTTTCAACCATAAGTGAAGCCTCTTTTACAAAAAAGCCACTTTTCCCTAACTATACTTACATAAGCGTTAATAAAAAACGAAAAAAATATTAAAGAAAACCAGAAGCTGCCGAAGAACCCTGTTGAAACTAAAAACTAACACGGACGTTACTCTCTCCTACTCGAAAACAACACGGAGGACACTTCTATGGGACTTACTGTTAATACCAACACCGCTGCAACTGCAGCTTCTGACCACCTCAACAAAAGCAACACGCTCTTACAAAAGAGTATCAACCGGCTCGCAAGCGGAAAGCGTATTGTAGACCCAGCTGATGATGCAGGTGGCCTTGCCGTCTCCATGAAAATGGAAGCGACCATCCGAAGAACAGAAGCCGTTGATGTCAATGTATCCAACGCCATCTCTTTCTTACAATCTCAGGATGGTGCTCTAGAAACCGCAAGCCAAGTTGTCACGCGCATTGCTGAGCTACGCATGCTCTACTCGGACCCAACTAAAAACAATAACGACAAGAGCAATTACCAGCTTGAATACACTCAGCTCACCGGCCAATTGACATCACTCTTAAACGAGAAATTCAATGGAGTTAACTTATTCCAGAGCGGCGGAAGCAGCATTGAGGTGATTACCAGTGAAGATGGTAATACTAAGATCAATGTAAGCATCCATGATTTCAATGGCACGCTTAACCCAATTACATCTCAAACAGCTTTAAGCCTTGTTAACGTCTCAACAATTAACACAGCCATTCAAAAACTGGCGACACACCGTGCTCAAAATGGTGCTGAAAGCAGCCGTTTGCAATTCACATCTGATATGCTCAAAATCAATCGGGCCAATCTTGAGGCTGCCAATAGCCGCCTAACAGACACCGATGTAGCACTGGAGTCGACTCGATTTGCAAAATATCAAATTCTCTCACAATCGGGAGCTTCGATGTTAGCACAAGCGAACTCAACCCCTCATGTAGCACTAAAGCTACTCGGCTAAATTTAATACCCCAAATCGATTCTCTAAAAAAGGAAGCCCCTCTCCGACACAGGAAAGGGGCTTCTTTGTGGACCCAAGACAAGGAGGTCTATAGGAAATCCCTAGTCTGCGTGGATGGCCGTCACCCCAAAGGGGGATACCTGAAAGCTCGACATCTCTTCCATCCAGCCTCGATAATCAATGGCTTCGACAAGTCCCGTCTGCAGATTATTCGCATAGACGACACGGCGCTTACTATCCGCCCCAATCGATCCGTAGGCCCCCGGTGCAAAGTTCTCTAGTCGGGAACCATCAACATAACAGCTTTTGATGCCACGGTCCGTCAACATGAAAATAACGCCATTTTGGGTGTCGATATCGAAATCAAGAACTTGGAAATCACGCGTATCGACAACGGTTATGACATTAAAAATACCTGTATCATTTAGCTGAGGTGAAACCTTGACCCGTGTGAGGAGGGTTCCCATAGAGCTATCTGCAAACCAAAGATGCCCATTTTCAGCATTGTACTGAAGCTTCGTTACGGGCGAATGAAAAATCAAAGGATGACCGTTTAAAAAATACTCATCTCCCAAAACTTCAGGTTCTCCACCATCATAGGCAAAGCGATACAGACGATATTCTGTTGTGTGCTGCGCGCTCTTTGCACAAACGTAAATGAGCTGATGCTCAGGGTCTACCGTCATAGCTGTAATGCGCGGTGCTTGAAAAACAACTTTTGCAAGCTCTTGCCCCACCATATCGACAACATAAATGGCAGCATCCGTCGAAATAATAAATTTCTGGTTTTCCTCATCGGCAATGAAGCTCTCGATGAAAACACCCGGAAAACTCATCGCTAATTGAGCGTTTTTGTCATCTTGGGTCAGATGGTAAATCTTGCTCTCCTGGGCCCAATAAACATCTGCTTGCGCAACCACAACCCAAACAAGCATTACCGCCCATACAATACCCCCATAAATACATTTTATTAAGTATCGGTAATTTTCCATCGCTATAACCTCCCTTTAGAATTAGCATCCTCCTTGTTGTAACAGGTATACCCTAACACACCTTTCATGAAAATTCCACTGACTGAAAAAGTTTTCATGTCAAAACACCCCAATAGTTGATATTCCATGATCAAATCCATCATCAAAAGCGCTTTAAAGAGACAAGGCTATCAAATAAGCCCTTACTCAGAACCGCCCGCTGCAGGCAGTGACAAGAGAGCCGCAGGCAACATGGAATCTTTCTTAGAAGACATCCGCGCTCGTGGATTAAAACCTAAACATATTCTGGATGTCGGGGCAGCCTCTGGGAATTGGTGCCGCATGGCACAACGGGTTTTTCCAGAAGCTGGTTTCACCCTCATTGAACCACGCGCCGAAGAAAGCGACGCCCTTACCTTATTTTGTGATACCTACCCCCAATCGCGCGTCGTCACAGCAGGTGCGGGAAGTAAACCCGGAGAACTGCCCCTCACGATAGGTGAAGACCCCGAAGGTTCATCTTTTTTCATTGATGAAACCGAGGCTAAACGCTACGGCCTCCAGCAACGTGTGGTGCCTATTGTCACTATCGATAGCCTATTTCAAACCAACGAGTACCCCATACCTGAGCTGGTTAAACTCGACGTTCAAGGTTCAGAACTCGATGCATTGTGTGGAGCGCAATGCCTGTTTCCCAACACAGAAATTTTTATTTTGGAATGCTCTCTTTTTGAACCAAAGCCTAATTATTCAACTGTCATGAGGACGATGACTTTCATGGAGAAACAAGGCTACGCACTTTACGATGTTGCTGGATTCTTACGAAGACCTCGCGATGGCGCTCTTGCCCAGATGGACCTTGTTTTTGCAAAAGAACAAGGGATGTTTCGGACATCGCATGCTTGGGTGTAAAATGGAGCCGGGAACCAGATTCGAACTGGCGACCTACGCATTACGAGTGCGTCGCTCTACCAACTGAGCTATCCCGGCTCTAGCTTATATACTCTAAATTAAGATGTGTAGTTTGTGAAACCCTTTTAATTAAAAATTTTA
>DCBD01000127.1 GCA_002313355.1 Opitutia bacterium UBA1116
AGTCAGCCTTTACCAAATGGAGCGCGGGGAGCTAGAGCTTCACGTAAGTGAATGGGACAAAACAGCCCTACCGCGCGTCGTCATCATGCCCTCGTGGGCCAATGAAACAGAGATCGAATCCATCGACCTCAACGCCCAGTGGGACGACTCCCCCCTCATCTTTAACTTTAAGGCACTAGGAAGCTATAAACACGAAGAGGATGTTCCCATTAAACTTAATATTGAAATTAACAACACCGATAAAAATATCGACATCAAGACGCTCTCTTTCACCCGAGACAAAGAAGTCATCCTCCAAGGATCAGGAGCCTTACCCATTACCATTTTGCCTGCAAATACAGAGAAGCAACTGCACATCGTCTCCAACAAGCCCATGGCTTTTAATTTCTCAAGCCAACCAGCACCGATTTTTTGGACAGAAATTGCCAAATTAACAGGTGTTTATTTAACGCAACCCAAAGTTAATATCCAGCTTGCAGGCACCCCGCAAAAACCCACGGGCACTTGTTCTGTTCAAGCAGAATCCCTCTCTATAGAAGACCCAGGCAAAAGCAAATTACCCAAGGCAGAAAACCTCAACATAGCCCTTAAGCTAAGTCCCAACGCCCTAAGTATCGAAGAGGGTACTCTGACAGTTGACGGGAACCCAGCAACGATCGAAGGCAAACTCCCCTGGGATGCTAAAGCAAAGCAAGCTTTCACCCCCGACTGGAGCCGAGCTGTTCTTGACTTCAAAATGACCCAAACGCCAATTGCACTCTTTCAGCCTTGGCTTCCGGACTTTGTCAAAGACGATGGCCAAGCAAGTCTTGATCTACAAATCCGCCCAGACCATGCAATTTTAGGAACCATCGAAGTATCAGACGCCGCGACCTACCCCATTGAGCCGTTTGGACCCATCAGGGAAATCCAAGCCAATATACAGTTTGATAAAAATACGGTATCCATCAAAACACTTGAAGGCGAGCTCTCAGACCAACGACTCACCATCCAAGGCACTATCGGTATTGAAAATCTTAAAGACCCTAAGATGGACATTACTATCCGAGGCAACAACGTACCTATCGTTCGGGCACCAGGGCTTATCCTTCGAGGCAATCTAGACTTATCCCTTGAAACAGATACGGTCACTACCCTTACGGGCAAAATCGATCTTGAAGATAGTATTCTATTCATGAGTATCGGAAAACTGCTTGCTGAAATGCGTAGTGCGAGAACTGGAGGATCGACATCCTTTTCCGTCAAACAAGACCCTTTCTCAGACTGGCATCTTGACATCGACATCAAAGGGCACGATTTCATGCGCGTGCGTACACCCGTTTTCCAAACGCGCCTCTCGGCAGACCTTAGCATGAGCGGCACTTTTGAGTCCCCCATTCCAGAAGGAGCTATCACCCTCCATAGTGGCTACGTGAAATTTCCTTTTGCCAACCTTGGCGTTGATCGCGGGACCATCTCACTCTCACGTGCAGACCCTTTCACTGCAAACTTAAATATTTTGGCCTCAGGGCGTGCCTATGGCTATGACGTCAAATTAAAAATCCAAGGAACGAGCGACGAACCCGAGCTAGTATTTTCGTCAAGTCCAAGCCTGGAATCAGGAGAAATTGTACTCCTAGTCACAACAGGACGACTCCCCTCAGAAGACTCGAGCTCAGGCAAGCAACTCGGGGCCCTTGGCGTTTTCCTTGGCAGCAATCTTCTCACAGAACTCGGTATGGATGACTCTAAAATTCAAGAGCGTCTCTCGGTAAAAGTTGGCGAAGACGTCACAGAAAGTGGCAAAGAAACCGTGGAGGTTGAATACAAACTTGACGATCGCTGGTCTGTCATCGGCCAATACGACCGCTTTGATGAGTTTGACGTCGACCTCAAATGGAAGATCTACAGCAAATGAGGCAAAGCTGGCACACAGAGCTATTTAAAGGCTTTAAAATCCTTAGCCTATACATATTGGCTGTTGGGTTTATATCTCTCACAGGCTCTGCCTCGGTTTTCACCTCACAGCATATTTCAATCCGAGGCTATGGGTTCTGGGGAAACCTCTCTTTACACAAAGACTTAAAAATACTCGATAACCCCAATCAAAAACGCACTCTTTTTGATGCCAATTACATCGAAGATGCCATCTGGGTCCTGGATGGCTCTATTCAAGCGAAAGGCTACCCACACCCTACTTTTGAAATCGAAGTAACAACGACTTCCGGCGAAAAAAAGCACTACACCTGGGACAAAACTTTCACCCCAGACATCGACCCACACATCTTAGCAACACATATCAACTTTCAAATTAATCCCGGAATCTTAAACCATTATACATCTCTCACCATCACAGGTATTCCCGATGAGAAGATGGATAAGCTCGTCCACTATTTTTATCCGACGAACGTCCTCGTTGTCACCAAAGAGGACAAATACTTCACACCCGCCCGGTTTGAACAAAGCATTGAGTCCCTCCTTCGAGATATTAAGCACAATGGATACTGGGACGCACGCCTTATTGACAAGGAGCACCATACCGATTCTGCTACAGGTGCAACCACGGCGAGCGTTCATATTAGCCGCGGGCCTCGCTACTTCGTCGACCAACTCACCATTAAGCGCAATGACGAGACCCTAAGCGAAGAATCTGTCAATGACGAGCCCTACACGCATGCCTGGCGCTACAAACAGATGAAAAAGTTACGCAATGAATACTATGCAGAGGGCTATCCAGATGTTGAGGTAAAAACAACGAACACTCCTCCAAAGTACAAAGACGAAAAAGCCTTAGTCAACATAACAAACACCATCACGCCCGGCCCGCAAGTCACCGTTCACAACATTGAATACCAAGGCATGGGCAAGACAGACAAAAAGATCGTGAAAGGCAACACTCCCCTCGAAGAGGGTGAGCTACTTGACATTCAAAAAGCCGAAGCTCAGCGCGATCGACTACTCGGGCTCAATATTTTTAAAAATGTTGATCTAGACTACAACAAAGTCAGCGAACACGAGTGGGACGTACTCTACATTGCAGAACTCAAGCAATCTCTTATCTTAAGCCTCATCATGGGCTACGGAAGCTACGAACTCCTTCGACTTGGCTTTGAACTTCGGCACAACAACATTTTCGGTCGAGCTCACTACAGCAAGTTAAAATTCATCCAATCCTTCAAGTCTACTGAAGTTGATTACCGCTACAACATTCCCGAATTTCTCGGCAAGGACATTACAGGCTTTGGCAATGCTAACTTTTTAACTCGAGAAGAAATTTCCTACACACGCCAAGAGCTTTCAGCCAGTGCAGGTGTCAACAAGTACCTTAAACGATATAAAACTTACGCAACCTTTCAATACAACTATGAACAACTCAAAGCCTTAAAAGAGGACTTCCCTCGAGACGTTGGCTTAAACAACGCGAATGTATCCAGCCTTCAACTCGACCTTCGAAGAAGCACGATCGACAATCCTCTTTTCCCCGAAAGAGGGTACCGGATCTACGGCTCAACTGAAATTGCGATTCCCCATCTCGGTGGCAATGTCGACTTTGAGCGTTTTGAGTTAGGCGCCGCCTACCACCATCCAATCACCTCAGCGTTCATCGGACATTATGCCCTGCGCCACGGCTTTGTGACGACCGTGGGCAGTGTCCCCAACAACCTTCCCATCAACAAACGCTTTTACCCCGGGGGTGACACAACGGTCCGCGGTTATCGTCAAGGACAGGCAGACCCTCAGGATGACAAGGGAAACAACATTGGTGCAGAAACCTACGTTCTCCTCAATATCGAGTTTGAGGAGCGACTTTCTCAAAAACTGTCCTTCGTTGTTTTTCTGGATGCTGTGGGCTTTGCAAGAAGCATCCACGATTATCCATTCAATCAAGAACTGTACTCACTCGGGCTTGGCCTCAACTACCGAACACCCGTTGGCCCACTACGTCTTGAGTACGCACACAATATTCACCGTCGTCCAGACGACCCATCCGGGCGCCTCCTATTGGCCCTTGGATTCCCTTTTTAATAAGCAATTTAGCACTTAGCAAAAAAGTTTTTGCATTTAATGGTTGATCCAGCAGCGAAAACTGTCATGCCTAATAATCGGCCGGGTCCTATGCAACGCTGAACCGGTGAACTCCGCCAGGCCCGGAAGGGAGCAACGGTAACCAGGATTCTCGTGTGCCGTAGGGCGCCTGGCCACTTTTATTTTAAAGTGGCCAGCTCTACCCAGAAGGAACCTCTTTATAAACAAACAGCTCAGTCAGCAGCAAGCGCTTGGCATGCCTGCAAATCAAGCTTTCCCGAGGCAAGTGCTGGAATTTCTGGCACGCGCTTCATCTTGCGAGGAATCCACAAATTCGGGAAACCACATCGTTTAAGCTCGCCCTGTAAAAATTCCATATCAACATCACAGGCAGTCAAAAGAATAAGCTCTTCGCCTTTAGTGGTGCTTGATTGAGCTGTCACCATGCAGGGCATCCCCTCCTCTTCTTCAAGCCCGAGGATCGCAACTATTGCCTGCTCAATCGTGCCATGCGGGACCATCTCTCCTCCAATTTTAGAAAAGCGAGACAGGCGTCCCTCGATATAAAGAAAACCATCATCATCGAGACGCCCCAAATCCCCCGTCAAAAACCAGCCCTCTTTGAGCACTTCAGCATTCAGTTCAGGACTGTCTAAATAGCCAGGGAAAACATTAGGCCCGCGTAACTGCAAAAGCCCTGTTTTATTTAGAGGATTCACTTCTTTTGTTTCGGGATGAAGCGTTCTTGCTGCCATTCCGGGAAAAAGAAGCCCAACAGAGCCCTTGCGCATTCGAGGAACCATAACAGATCCCAATTGAAAAGGAGGTAAATTTACCGAAACAACGGGTGTTGTCTCTGTCAGCCCATAGCCTTCAAGATAGAGGGAGCTAAAGCGCTCCATCCACTTCTCATGGAACCCTTCGGGTGTTTTTTCCGCCCCGGCAACCACATACTTTAGGCTATCAAGATCTTTAGGGTCAGCATGCTTAAAATAGCCTCGGAAAAACGTCGGCGTCCCTAAGAAGAGCGTGACATCTTCTTCACGAATCACACGGGCATTTTTCTTGAACTCAAGCGGTGATGGAACCGTCACCAAATGCACTCCTTGCACCATAGGATACCAAAGTGTCACCGTAAAGCCAAAGGAGTGAAATAACGGCAAGCAGCCAAAAATACGCGTCTCTTGAGGAATTAAACCTATAGACTCAATCTGTGCGATATTTGCTAAAATATTGCGATGCGTTAGCACAACACCTTTAGGCTCTCCACTACTTCCGCTGGTAAAGAGAAGCGCAGCTTCACGATGCCCTCCCTTTTGAGGGATGTTATAGAGCTCTGCAAGGCGCTCCACAGACGCCCACATACAGCGCATCATTAATGAGAGAAACTGCCCCTTAGAGATCGACTTCATCACCTTGTCGATATGAATGGTACGATCTGGCCATGGAAAGTCCGGGAAACGCTCCTGAAAAGGCCCTGCGGACAGAACTGTTTTCACCCCCGCTTTCTTGATTGAAGTCATCGTTGCTTCACGCGGGGCCGTAAAATTTAAATTAACCGGGACTTTATCAGCAAAAATAGTTGCAATGTTAGCAATAGTTGCACCGATGCCGGGGGTTAAAACAATACCCACACGAGATTCAGAAACCTCGCGGCGCAAATATTGCGAGAAGATAAGAGCTGCTGCGAGCAACTTACGAGAAGAAAAAACACGGCGCTTCTCAAGCGTTCGATCGACAAGTAACTCGCGTTGTTTGGCAGTAGCAAGGCCTTCTAAAACAGCATAGCCTAAGTTGCGATTCAAATCAACACGTTGCTCGAAAAGATGCTCTCCGTTTTCAAAAATCGTCGGTGAAAAAATTTCTTGGTCCATAGGAAGCATTAAGCAATACAACTGCCTATTTGCTTAAGTTCTGTCAGCACAATATCTGGGCGCACACCCGCAATACGTTTATCACCCTTGCGCCAGCGCAATGAACGTGCATCCCCAGCAAAAAGAGCCGTTTTAAAGCCAACCTGTTGTGCTGGCCAAATATCATTTAAAAGATCATTACCCACATAAAGGATTTCGTGAGTATTCAACCCGTGTGACTCCTTCCAGTAATGTGCTGCGAGCTCATAGAGGCTCGTGCTGGGCTTCGCCTCAAGCAGTTGATAAGACCATACACATGCAGGCACCTCAAACCCAAGATTAGCCAAGGAGCCCCCGGCAAGAGACTCCAGCAAAAGAGGCGTAAAAAATTGAGCATTGGAAATGATACCAAGAGGCATCCTCGCACTACGCAGTGCAGCAAGCAGTTCGGCAAAGCCTGGCATTGGCCAAGCAGGATTCACCCGACATTCATATTCAACTGAAATACGATCGAGCATACTCTCATCAAAAACACCCTCAATCAATCCTTGCTTTAAAAGGCGTTCTAAAAAAGTTTTCCAAACAAGGCGAATATCGACCTCAGGATAGTCGACCCCATCATCCCTTCGAAAAGACTGATGCACTTGAACTTCAAGGACCCATAACGCGCGCAAGCGCGTCTTAGCATCCAGCAGCTTAAACCCTAGAGCTTCAATGGCAGCGCGTAGAGCAGGCTCACGATCAGTAGCTTGGTCCGTGGATATATCCCCCACACCCGAGCAAAGCAGTGTCCCGTAAACGTCAAAAACAAGGGCACGAATCCCCGAGAGCTTTTTGAGTGCAGGGACTTCATCCGTTGGGATGGGAGCCAAGGGCACACTCAACGACTTAAGGAGCTCAGGAACTTGAACCTCAGAAGACATTAACATAGATAGTCAGATTACTCGGCACCAGCTGCTTGAACAGGGACACCTGCCTCT
>DCBD01000080.1 GCA_002313355.1 Opitutia bacterium UBA1116
AAGATGGAAGCGCTCGGCTATCACGCCATGGGAGCTTTCGGCATGCCTCGCCGGCGGTATTTTATCCGTATTGTCAATAAAGATGAAGGCTACCACGTACACACCTTTGAAAAAAACAACCCAGAGGTCACTCGGCATATTCTCTTTAGAGACTACATGCGCGCGCATCCAGACGAAGCGAAGGCCTATGGAGCGCTCAAAGAAAAACTCGGCGAAGCATTTCGCGATGACCGCATGGCATACTGCCACGGCAAAACAGCATTTATTGAATCTATCGACAAAAAGGCCCTCGCATGGGCAACAAGCTAAAACGAAAGAAACACCATGGTACCCACGCACTGCAAGCTAAAAGACGTCTTTGCATCTATTGAAAAACCATGGGCACCCGTACTCGTCGGTGAAGTGAACGCAACGCAGATCAAGTGCTTCAAGGCAGAAGGTGAATTCCACTGGCACAAGCACGACCACGAAGACGAGCTCTTTTACATCCACGCAGGTGAGCTCATCATGCAACTTCGCGAAGAGAACACTACCCTTCAAGCTGGAGAGTTTTTCATTGTCCCTCAAGGGATAGAGCACTGCCCGCTAGCGCCTCAAAGCGCCGAAGTCGTCCTCGTAGAGCCTGCAAACACGATGCGCGAGGGAGATTAGCCTCAGCTATTGGAGCATTTATTTTTGTTAATCTAACAAAAAGCTCCCCAGCCTGAAAACCAAGGGAGCTTTATAAAAGCTAAGGACTATAAAGGCCTCAGATTCGAGAATCAATCCATTGATTCTTTTTTGGGAATAGGCATGCCAATATTCGTCATTGTCAATAACTCTGATGAAGCGCTTAGGGCAACAAGCCCATTTAGGAGTAATTGTGCGATTGTATCATACTTATAATACAAGGGAAGCACGGTTTGTAATGCTGTAACACCATCGTTGTTTTCAATATCGGGACTCACACGGGAGTCATGCAGTAAGAACAAAATTAACCCTTCGTGACCATGCTTAGCAGCAAGGTGTAATGCTGTACTACCTTCTAGATCTTGAATATCAGGGTCTAAACGAGGATTTTTCATTAAAACTTTAGCACAATGCTCATTGCCATGCTTAATAGCCAGATGCAGCGCTGTATCACCATCTTTGTTTTTAATGTTAGGATCTAAACGAGGATCCTCCACCAGAGCCTTGATAAAATTTTTACTTAAAGAATCATTATCGTCATTACTGCAAAGCACATGTAACGCTGTGTTCCCTGCTGAATTTTGAATATTAGGATCCACACGAGGGTCCTTCAATAGCTCAATGACAAACGCTGCATTACCCTCATAACCTAATATAGCCGCCACATGAAATGCAGTATTCCCTTCGTTGTTTTTCACATTAGGGTTCGATGCATAAAAAGAACATGCAAATGGACGCTCGGCGGTCTTGTCTATGCGTGGACTATACACAGAATAGCCAAAATGATACTTAGCAGCCAAATGAAATACTGAATCTCCTGATTCATTATTAAGACGAGCATCCACACGATCATCACAAAGCAATAATTCGATAGCGCTTGTATTAGCAAAATGAACAGCCTTACCTAATGGAGTCTCGCCTTTCTTGTTCTTAATATTTGGATCTACTCGAAGATCTCCAAGCAGTACATCAAGAGCATCCTTGCCCTCCTCCAATATAACTGCGAAATGCAATGGAGTCTCACCATCTTCATTTTGGGCATTAGGCTCAACGCGAGAATTTTTGAGCAATAATTCAACGATATCTTTATAACCTTGGAATGCAGCTTTGGAAAGAGGTGAAAAACCTTCTTCATCCTGAAAATTGGGATTTACCCGAGGGTCCTCAAGCAACATTTCAACAAAGGCTAAGTTATGAGCATTCACCGCTTCAAGAAGCGCACGATCCAGGGACATAGCCTTTTCTAGGCTTGAATCATTCAATAATGCTTTTGAGGCAGCTAGAAGATCGGCATTGTCAGCATGAAACTTACTAGCACTTATTAATGCAATAAAAGCCGACCGTTTCAGGCTGCTCATGTCATTAACTAAGGCATCATCTAAAAGACTGAGGTCAACACCATCATACCCTTCACCAAGCCCTCTAACAACGATATCCCTTGCTGCTTCAGTATCGCCCTTGAGCAGTGCTTGTGAAAAAGCAATCAGGCGCTTAGCAGACGCTTCATAACTGCTTGCTTCTTCAAGCTCATTATCCGCAAAGGCACAAACTGTGCTTAATAGCGATATTATTAAGAATTTGTATATTTTTTTCATGTATTTCCTGTGTTATGTTTTCTTATTTCTTTGAAGGATAACTGCCAATATATACAGTTTTTCTCTTCAGTTTGATTAGGTGCTGCACCGCCTATCTTATCTTTAACATCAGGATCAATACCTCTATTATCGAATGCTACTATAATCATGACCTCATCTTTTCTTGGCTTATTTTATGCTGCACTTTGGTTTTCAAGCACTCAACGTGAAGAATATTAACCTTCTTTACCGCAGAAAAAATCAACACTTTTATTTTATAGCCTTCCGCTTCAAATTTTCTTTTGACAAGACTCACTATGAATACCACAGTCAAGGCCTTCACCAGGGGTGCTGAGCGCGTCGCTTAGCTGAGAAAAACCCTTGGAACCTGCACGGGATCATACCTGCGAAGGGAGTGTGAATCATGACTATACCCACGATAACATCCATCGATATACAACGAGACTGCGAACGCATACGGCATGAAAAGCCCCTCGTTCACAACATTACAAATTTTGTCGTCATGGAACAGACGGCAAATGCCCTACTCGCTCTAGGCGCATCGCCTATCATGGCGCATGCAGAGGAAGAGGTAGAAACGCTGGCTGCACACGCCGGATGCCTTGTCTTAAATATAGGCACACTCAGCACGCCATGGCTCAAGAGCATGGAGCTCGCTCAGATTGCAGCTAAAAAGAATAAACGGCCCATCGTGATCGACCCTGTCGGCGCAGGCGCCACGGAACTGAGAACGCATGCCGCTCAAGCCATCCTCGAGCACGGTGGAATTACGGCTATTCGCGGAAATGCTTCTGAAATTGCAGCCTTAGCAGGATCTGGTGGAACCACGCGTGGCGTCGATAGCACTCTTGAGAGTGATCGTATTACACAAGAAGCCTCAACCCTGGCTAAACAATATGACTGTATTGTCATTGTAAGTGGTGCCAAGGACTTTGTTACCAATGGGGTGCACACATGCATGATGGAGCATGGAGATGCATGGATGAGCCGCGTCACCGGCATGGGGTGCACAGCAACGGCATTACTAGGAGCTTTCTTGGCTGTTAACGAAGATGCATTTCGGGCCGCCATTCACGCAACGCTCTTTATGGGCCTTGCTGGTGAATGGGCTCACAAGTCAGGCCTCGGCCTAGGAAGCACGAAGGTCGCATTTATCGATGTTTTAGGAGACCCACAAGAACAAGCTTTTCCCAAAATACTCCGCTACAGCTGGGCTTAAAAAATAATGAAAGCGCATTGGCACCATGGTCTCTACCTTGTCACGCACCGAGGCATGCTCGACGAACAAAAATTCTTAGGAATCATTGATGAGGCAATCGCAGGAGGCGTGGCTATCGTTCAACTACGAGAAAAACTAGTAGACCCAGGAACATCCTATAAGACAGGCAAAGCACTTAAAGAGATGCTAAAGGCGCGCAATATTCCACTCATCGTCAATGACTCCATTGAGCTCGCTAAAGCCATCCACGCAGATGGTGTACACCTTGGGCAATCCGATGCCCCTATTGAACAAGCTAGGCGTGAGCTTGGAGAAAACGCTATTCTAGGGCTCTCGCTCAATACTATAGATGATGCGCAAGCACCCGAAGCACACTCAGCTGACTACCTTGCTGCAAGCCCTGTCTTCCCTTCATCAACAAAACTCGATACGACAGAACCCCTTGGCCTAACCGGTTTACGCACTTTGCGCAAACATATCTCTCAAGAAAAACCCCTCTTTGCCATTGGAGGTATCGATGAAGGTAACGCCCAAGCGGTGCTCGATGCCGGGGCGTCTGGCCTAGCCGTTATCTCCGCAATCTTCACCAGCAAGACACCACAAGCTACAGCAAAGAGACTCAGCACCATTATCGATCAATATCATGCAAACAACAAAACACTATAAGACGGCTTTGAGCATCGCAGGCTTTGATGGAAGCGGTGGCGCAGGCATTCAAGCAGACCTCAAGACTTTTTCAGCACTTGGATGCTATGGAATGACAGTCCTTACAGCCCTACCCGTTCAAAATACCCAAGGCGTCCGAAGCATCCATGGACTGCCCTTAAAAGCAATTGAAGAACAACTGGAAGCCATCTTTGAAGATATCACCGTTGACGTCATTAAAATCGGCATGCTCTTCACCGAAGAAATCATCCAGTGCGTTGCAGCTTTTATCAAGCGGTCTCGCTACAAGCATATCCCCTGCGTGCTTGATCCCGTGATGGTTGCCAAAAGTGGTGACCCACTCTTAAAGCCTGAAGCTGTATCTGCCCTTAAAAAAACGCTCTTGCCACGCGCAAGCGTTCTCACGCCTAACATTCCAGAAGCTGAAGTGCTTTTTGGGAAAAAAATCCCAACAGATACCACTCGTCTTGAAGCGGCAAAGGCCCTCGCACAACTTGGGCCGACAACGGTGGTTATTAAAGGAGGTCACACCCAAGATGCACATTGTCGTGATCTTGTTTACGCTCGAGAAACAAGCGAACACATGTGGCTCGACAATCCACGCATCAACACCCACAACACTCACGGTACAGGCTGCACTTTCTCAGCTGCCATTGCAGCACATCTAGCTCACCAAAAAAGCACCGAAAAGGCCATCCTACTCGCCAAAACCTACATATCTCAGGCACTCGAAGCAGGCGCTGCGTATTCTATGGGTCATGGTCACGGCCCAGTTCACCACTTTCACGCTTTTTGGAGCTAAAATAAACCGAGTTTTTGTAAAAAAGTAAACTCTCGGCTTTAAAAAGCAAAACGACTTGCCTAGGATGGTTTGCTTAACCACCACACCCAAACTTTGCATCATGACTCATAAGACTCAACTGGCATTCAAAGCACTGATTATGGCTGCAACACTCATGTCATCCCTACAAGGCGAACCCACAAAGCTTGAAGAGACGATCACGAGCTTGCTCAACTCCGCAAACAGCAATCTTAACTCTGGCATCTATGTTGAGTCACTAAAGGATCACCGCGTTTTATATAAACACAACAAGCACCGTTACTTCATCCCAGGAAGTACTTTAAAAATAGTCACAACACTAGCAGCCCTGGCTGAGCTCGGCCCTGACTATACCTTCAAAACGAGCGCTTACACAGGCACTACACCTACCAGCTCATCCAATGTTTATTTAGAATTTTCTGGAGATCCTACATTCACAACGGATGATCTCACTGAAATATTCAAACATTATCGCAAAGAGAAGGGTGACACCCTCTCAGGCAATATCGTTATTGACAACCGAGCTTTTGGAGAAGTTCCCCCGCTCAACCCAGACTGGATGATCGGCGATATTCACACCTGCGAAGAAGTTTTTGTTTCAGGAGCCATCATTGACGAAAACCACTACCACTGCGAGCTCGTCCCACACACACAGCCTGGAAAACCCGCCAAGGTAGTATCCAAGTCAGGCCTTATGCCCTCATACCCAATCAAAAACAAAACGATTACGGTAAAACCGGGTCAAGGAATCTGGCGAAACTATGGGTTTAATTATGGCACCATGTACATCGAAGGCAAAGTTGATACGCCACAACGCATTGAGCTTCCAGCAAAAAGCTTTAAACACTTCATCAAAGAACGCGTCGAGCTTGCCCTTAAAAATGCAGGCATCAACTTCACCGGGAAAATCCGCTGGGCTCATGTACCTCAAGGTGCACAGCTGCTTTTCAACCACAAGTCAGAGCCCTTAGAGAATATTTTAATCCAAGCTTCGCACAACTCTCACAACCTCACATTCGATGCGATATTCTTAAAAGTTGCCACACAGCCCAATGTCCACACGGTCACAAACTGGCAAGACGCTGGAAACCGCATTAAACAAATCATCAAAAAGCATCTTGGTGTCGACCTCGAGCACACCATCATCGACGATGGCTCAGGCCTCTCGCGCAACTCATTAATCACGCCGGCTCATTTCTCAGCTTTATTGCTTGCCGCTTACAATAATCCTAAATTCGGCAATACATTCTTTAAGACGCTCCCTACAAGCGGTCTTACTGGAACACTTAAAAACCGCATGGTAGATCCTTCAACCAAAGGCAAAGTCCACGCCAAGACCGGCAGTTTGACGGGTGTCTCAGCACTCGTCGGCGACATCGAAACAGATAGTAACGACCTACTCCTCTTTGTCTTCTTAATGAATGATTTTGTTGGGCCAAACACGCCCTATACAAACCTCCAGGACGATCTATGCCGCCTCTTGGTCAAAGAATAAGCTTCCATGGACAACACATTTTACAACGACTTTGATACGGCTCACTACCCCAAGCCACTCAATGCAAAAGACTATCGAAGCCCTTTCCAGGTAGATCGCGACCGTGTAAGTTTTTCAAGTGCCTTCCGCAGGCTACAGTCCAAAACGCAAGTTTTCCAATCGGGCGAGTACGATTTTTACCGCACACGCCTCACCCACTCTATCGAAGTTGCTCGCATTGGGCGCTCCATCTGTGACTTTCTCAACTCCAACAGCTCACACCTTGGGCCAGGCTTTCACATCGACCCAGACTTGCTCGAAGCCATCTGCCTCGCCCATGACCTAGGGCACCCGCCCTTTGGGCACATCGGCGAGCGCAAACTCAATGAGCTAATGCAGCCCTACGGTGGCTTTGAGGGCAATGCCCAGACAGCACGCATTTTAACAGAACTTATCTACGAAAGCCAAGGAGAGTACTACGGCATGAAGCCCACACGTGCATTCCTCGACGGAGTCCTCAAGTATAAAGAGCTCTTTACCGAGCGTACAACTCAAAACCCAGGAGGTGAGCCTTGCTACCCGGACAATCACTTCTTGTACGATGATCAAGCCTCCCTACGCAGCTTCGTTTTAGGCGATACTGTCCCAACCAACAAACTCAATACGATCAAAAGTATCGAATGCCAAATTATGGACTGGGCTGATGATACAGCCTACTGCCTGCACGACATTGTCGATGGTATTCGCGCAGGTTTTCTAACTCAACTCCAAATCGAAAAGTGGGCCGAAGGTCAAAGCCTCAAACCTATCCAAGAAAGCGCCATTGAAGAGCTTTTTGAAAGCATCAAAAAAGACGATGTCGAACGGCGCTTTAGCAGCAAAATTGGGGACTTCATCCAAACATGCTCTCTTGAATCGCAAGAGCCTCCATTTGGGCTAGATACGCACCGCTACCGCTTCCGCCTAGAGATGAGTGAGTCAACCCTGCTTGAGTGCACTCTCTACAAGCGCATTGCTTTTGATCTTATCTTTCAATCCCCACAGCTCCAGCGCATTGAGTTCAAAGGAGGCTACATTTTAGAGCGTATTTTTGACGCTCTTTTTGAGCATTACATCACGCGCACCCCAAGCAATCGTCTTCACATTCTCCCTGAGAAGACAACACGCTGGATCGACCGTGCTGACAGTGAGGCAAGCAAAGCTCGCCGCATTTGTGACTACCTTGCAGACATGACAGATCGGCTAGCAACACGTACTTACAAACGTCTCTACAATCCAGAATTTGCCTCAATTACCGACCTTCACTAAACCTGCGCCGAGCGATAACAACACCCAACGCAACGAGCCCAATAAGCACTGCATAGTACTCAGACTCAGGTATATAGGCAAGACCTGTAGGCTCACTAAGCCCTGTAACAACAGTATTGATATTATTTCCGTTATAGTCCATGCGGTAGATATTACCATTGGCACTATCTGCAACAAAGACAACTTCGTCTGCTGTCACGAGGGCTAAGCCTGCTGTCTGCGCACCGGCCCCTAAGTCTCTAATAACGGCAGGTGTGCCCGTGCCATCGAGATTTGCTTTGTAAATTTCACTCCCTGAGGCTTCTGTCCAAAAAATAAGCCCAGCGGCGACATCGATCTCGACAAAGTTCACAGTATCTGTAGGCCGATCAAACAAAACCGTTGGTGATCCGCTCCCCGTCTCGTCTCCACGAGCTACCTCTCCTGTGTTCCGCGAGACCCAATAGAGAAGATCTCCAGAGTCATCAATGGCGACATCAGAGACTCCATTTGCATTTGAAGTGAACAATGTCTCCAAGGAGCTATCACTGATACGAATACGCTTAACTGAGTTAAAGCTATTAGCAAAGTAGAGATACGTAGGCGTGTCATCGAGCTTGACCCCGTAAGGAGTTTGAGACCCACCAAAATTCACACGATTACTGCCATCAAAGGAAGTCCTCGAAAACCCGGCATTATGACCGAAAAAAATGCGCGAATTTACCTCATCGACGTCAACACCCGCCGGGCTTGTTAAACTACTGACAATAGTCGTTACCGAATCATCACTGGTATCGTAGCGAGAAACCGTTCCGTCTGTATCATCCGTCCAAAAGAGCAGATAGCCCCAAAGTGAATGATGAAATACAAAGCAAGCAAGGAGCAGCAGACGGGGACGTAACATATTCATAAGGCAAATAATAAAGCAGCTGAGCTTGGGGCCTAATTGTTACCGAAACTCCACACATTGGCAAGCGTTATGATAAAAAAAACCCAAGCATCTAGAGCACAGTAGTACTCTAAGCATAAAAAACCTCATGCAGTATCAAAGATTCTAGGAAGATGTCAACAAGCCGCCCTCAAGCTTGAAGCCTGAAGCAAAGCGCTCAAAAGCCATATGAAACTCATGGTGGCCGAGCTTAATGTTTGCAGCAATATCCATCACTTCGGCAACTTCGGCTTCGGAAAGAACATTATCTGCAAGAGCAACTTTAAAGAGAACATCCAGAAAAGCAACACGCTCAAGTTCATCGGTGAGCTCATAAAATTCACGACAAGCACGAATGAGGTCTTGACGCTTGCGTGAGTGCTTGAGACAGGTGCGTACGACGTAGTGTGCCTCTTCCTTAGACAAATCCCAACGTTCTTGGAGAAACTGCTCGACCTGCTTAATCTCGACAGCCTCTACGCGGCCATCTGCACGAATAACCCGAGCCATCAAGATACCGGCAAGCCGGAGCTTCATACCTTCGGTTGAAGGGAGCTGCTGATTTCTAAATGGATTTCTACTGTATGAAGATAGTCGTCTCATGCGGGCCTCCAAATAATTTTCTGAGCTACCCGTGGGTTTGAGTGACCGCCCACGCTCTTTTAGAGGTGCACGCATTAAGCCATCGAGCTGCTCGATCCACTCTTGTGATTTTCCCCAGATTGTCGCACACATCGTATCGAGAAATTGTTTTTCGTGCTCTGTGACGACTCCATCTGCATTAACAACCCGCTGTAAGGCATACAAAGCAAAGTGTTTATCCTCATCAGACTTTAAAAGTGCTTTAAGTTCGCGCACCCATTGCTTTGTCTGCTTGGCGTCGCAAGGCTGCTCCATCAAGTCGTTCAGCTCTTCCCAACCTTTTGCGGGAAGCTCAGGCAGCTGAAACAAAAGGTCCTTCACGCAGGAGACTTCCTGTTCTTGGATCTCACCGTCCACCCAAGCAGCGGCGACGATTACCTTTCCAAGCGCCAGAGCTATGGCATTGCTTCTCATATAATATCGTAAGGGTAATAAATAAGCGGGAAGGACCAACGTAGAGATTTATTCAACGCATTCAACCCCTTAGTGCGTAAATAATATGTAAAAATACTTAAACGGTGAATGAATGTGAACAGCTGTGAATAAAGCCGAAAAAACCGAAGATAAGCCCCTAGAAATTAAGTCCTCAAAAGGCCTCAATCATAGATGCTTATGAAGAGAATGCTGAACAGCATACCCAGCAATGGCCAAAATCAGCGAACGAACATAGCCATCTACAGTACCATCCCAATCAAGCTCGTCTTCGATGACAATACCCGTGGGAGCCTGAACACCATGGCCCACATCAAGCTCATCATCATCGAGAATGATAGGTTCCTCATTTTTCCTTTCTTCTTCCTCACCGCTCTCTTGATCACCATCAACAACATCAACATGAGCACGAAGAGAATCATAACGTTCAAAAATATCTAAATATCGAGGCATCAGCTCACTCATGAGCCGCCTCGCTTCGGCGCAGCGGCGAACCGTCGTTGTCAAACGCACCCCTGGAGGAGGTCCGGCAAAGTGATCAGCCTGCAACGGATTCAATGAGACCATCAAGCCAGCAGCGAGCCACGTTGTCGTAATAGCAGCCCCCCTAAAGTTCCCTTCAATATCAACCACCAGGGCTGCATCTGGGTCTACCCCGGCATCCATTAAAGCAACAATCAGATCAAGAGGCGCCCCAGCCAAAATAGCTGCACCCAGGGGAGTCACATTAGCTGGTCCATTAAGCACCGCATAAGTATCATCAATATGCTCACGCACCCAAGGGATATGATTCAAGGCAACTTCAACAGCCCAAAACTGCTTTTCCTCAATAGCACCTCGAACAAGATCCATCAATTGGTTAAAAAATTTCTTCTGTTCCTCTTCATTATCTCCAAGGGTATCGAGAATAAACTGAACAAGTCCAGGGATTGCCAAAGGTGACACACGTTCATCCTGATCAAAAGCACGAGGCAAAATATAGTAGAGAATATTGAGCACAGCATCTCGAGTAAAATCAGGATTATAAAAAGCTGCAGTAATAAAGAGCATCAAGGAAGTCATATCACCATCCCTCAAAGATGGCAGCATATCCAAAATATGTTTTAACTTTAATTCTTCAAACACGAGGTCCAAATAGTGCATATAAAGCTCAACAACCACATCGTACTGATTCATTGCGCTAGCTAACACAATGGCCCTTTTTAGACTTTCTACAAAATCAATAATCTCCTGCTCCTCACTCTCCTCTAAAGACTCCAAAGCTAATAAGCCTCTAACTCGACCATATTCTGGCCTCCAGGGAATGAGTCTCATTGAACGAGGTATTTGGTCAGAGCTCAATCTATGATTTAAAAAGGCTCGCGTAGACGCACACAACTGGCGATTTGTAAGGGTCAAATGAGCCATATCACGAAGATCCAGAAACTGAATCACACGCCAACGCAATTCCTCAGCAAGTGTCAGTAAAAGCGAAGCCCTCTGAGGAAGCGTGCGAGGCATAAGCTCCCGCACCGTATTATCACTGCCTGCATCAGCATTGGTCTCTACTCCATCCACAAACGGCAACATAGCCCAACACTCCTGCTCATCCATTTCACTCGCTACCTGTTGCTTGCGCTTATTATAAAATCTCAACAATTCCTTATCCAATTTTTGAGGGGCTTTTATTTTGTCAAAAGCGTCCAAGACACACAACGAACACAGTGCGCACACAAGCGCAAGCAGCGATGCTTTTTTCATCATTTCCTTTTCCTATGTTGAATTACTTACGGTTCAAGGGATCTTACTCAAGACATGTTGCTCACAAAAAAGGCTGTGGAGCGCAACATACAGATGCGAGTAAACTTAGTTTTTTCATACGCGGGGTTTTCCTTCTTGAAGGAGCATAACCAATCGCGTTATTTGCAGCAAGGCATAAGAACTCGCAAGATGACTTCAAAAAGCGTAACTTAACACAACAACATCATGACAAATATTCTTGGCATTAACCACATCACCCTTGCTGTTAAGAATCTCGAGACTTCCATCAACTTCTACACGGAACACCTCGGCTTTCACTGCCACACTCAATGGGCACAAGGCGCCCACCTCGAAGCAGGTGATTTTTGGCTTTGCTTAACCCAAGAAGAGGGCCACCAAGCCGCCCAAGGCTACACTCACATTGCACTCAGTGTTAACGAAGCAAGCATGGCCCACTTTGAAACATCCCTTCAGAATATTGCTCGTTGGCAAGAAAACTCAAGCGAAGGCCCCTCCCTCTACATCCTAGACCCCGATGGCCACAAACTTGAACTTCACATAGGCAATCTATACAGCCGCCTCGACTACCTCAAAAATCGCCCCCATCCACCCAATAAATGAGTCAAAATGAAGACCTTTAGGCCCAATTCTGCCAAAATAGCCAAAAAAGTGCAATTTTTTGAAAAAAGATCCCAATGCAACAAACGCAACAAACGTAACTATTGACAATATAATTTATTATGCTATAATGGACCCTTCTCGCAACGGGGTCTTAAAGAAAATCTCTTCAGTCATCCATTCCATCTGAAGCAAATATATTATTAATAATTAATTATCATGAAACAGGCATTCAACAGCTCACAGCACCCTGCCTCTGCCAAGGTTCAGAGCCCTCGGTGGAGCCATGTCTGGATGCCCCCTCAAAGTGTGTCCTACCACACCCCGGACACACACAAATCTGTGGTAGGACACAGTACGGACCCAGTCCTAACCGTGGTCGACCACACAGAGAAAAACCAAATAAACACTCATCTACAACACCTTACAAAATCGCCCAGTGTGGTAGAGCACATCGGGCGCCCGTCTGAAGGTCCCCTCAAAAAGCGTGGTAGACCACACTCTCAGGCAGGCCTACATCTCAACTTTAATGCCAAAAGCACCCAAAAGACCCACGACATCAGGGAAGGAAAACCGGGCCCCTTGGACCTTATTCGCCTGAGGGTCAATCGAGTAATCCTTAGCACCTCGCAGGTCAGCCTTGCGCAAATCTGTCGCAAGAAAAGTGCTGCGCTTAAAGTCAGTTCCCGAAAGATCGGCCTGAGACAGGTCAGCCTCGTGAAAGGAAACCTCATGAGCATGACAATCAAGTATATGCACTTTTTTGAGAGGCAGCCCATGAAAACTCGAATAATCGAGCTGACAACGCTCAAACGAAGGGGCAAAGAGCGTCTTATCGATATCAAACCAAGAAATACCGATCAATTTGCAATCGACAAAGGCAACCTGATTAAAGCGACACCCATCGACTTTGGCATTCGAAAGGTCGCAGTGTTCAAACCGGCAATCGACAAAGGCACAATTGAGAAATTCAGCTTCGGCAAGCTGGCAGTGCTGAAAGGTGCAAGCCTCAAAGCGTTGATGGCTAAAGGCTTTCCTCGAAGCATCCTCGGCCTTAAAGCTCACATCGAGGTACTCGGAATCAGCCTCCAAAAGGCTAGAGCTATCAGGGGCGTGCATGGGCAAAGCGTTCACGCTGAAGGACTATCTGCTTTTGGCGCTCGGCAAAGCGCGCACGACGCTCAGGCTCAATCGTATCCTGACAATACGGACAAGCGACCCCTTCTTCGTACTTGGGTGAGGCTAAGTCACTCGGATCCAACGGATGTTGGCAAGCAAAGCACATGGCATGCTTTCCTTTTTGAAGTGCGTGGTCGACAGAAACCCGCTTATCGAAGACAAAGCACTCCCCCTCCCAAGTGCTCTCTTCTTCAGGGACATCTTCAAGGTACTTCAAAATCCCTCCCTCCAGATGGTAGACATTTTCAAAGCCCATCTCTAAAAGGTAGGATGTCGACTTCTCGCAGCGAATCCCGCCCGTGCAGCACATGGCGACTTTTTTGTGACGTACTGGATCTAAATGCTTTTCGACGTAGTCTGGCAACTCCCGAAAAGACTGGGTCTTGGGGTTGATCGCCCCTTTAAAAGTGCCAAGCTTCACTTCATAATCATTGCGCGTATCGATGAGAACAACATCCGGGTCAGCAATAAGAGCATTCCAGTCTTTGGGCTTAACGTACTCCCCGACTCGCTCTGTTGGCTTCACCCAGGGAACACCCAAAGTCACGATTTCTTTTTTGAGGTGGACTTTCATCCGGTTAAATGGGCAATCTTCTGTATAAGAAACCTTTCCAGAAAGGTCTTCCAGCCGAGGATCTTCGCGCAAATAGGCAAGCACAGCCTCTATCCCCTCGGCAGAGCCTGCGATCGTGCCATTAATGCCCTCTGAAGCGAGCAGGATAGTCCCCACGATGCCTGCATTTAAACATTTCTCAGACAGAGGCTTGCGCAAAGACTCATAGTCCTCAAGAGAAACAAACTTATAAAAAGCGTAGACCGTAAATGCATCCATACTACCCTTAAGCTACACAATAATGTAAGCCAAAGAAAAGGTCTTTTTATAGGGATTGCTAAGATTTCTTTCGGCGCCGATTCCCTTGATCGCCAACATTACCGAGGGCAAAATAAGCCGCATACTTGTAGAGCTCATGAAGCGTTGGCGAATTGATAACCGTCCCGATTAAGTGATTTAAATCTCGCTCACTTTCAACAAGTTCCATACCGTAGTGAATGAGCTCTGTTGCGATCGGCCCGATAATATGAACGCCAAGAATCCGGTGTGTGTCTTTATCCACGACAAGCTTGAGGAGCCCGCGCTCTGAGCCAAGAATTCTCCCGCGAGGCATATCCTTGTACTTAGCAACCCCCAGGACGTAATTGATGTTCATGTCCTTAGCCTTCTCCTCACTCATACCGTAAGTAGAGACCTCAGGAATGGTATAAATACCAAAAGGAAACTCTGCGGCAATGCGCTCAATATCGTGAAGGCCAAACATATGCGCTACCGCAACACGCCCCTGATCCATACTGGTGCTGGCCAGTGAAGGGAACCCGATCACATCACCTGCGGCATAAATATTGTCCACCTGGGTCTTGTACGTCTCATCGACATTCAGGTTTTGACGCTCATTGGCAACAAGACCTGCAGCTTCAAGATTTAAATGACCCGTACAACCGCTACGGCCTGCAGCATACAGGAACATATCAGCACATAGCGGTTCTCCTCCCTTAAGGTGGGCGCGCACAATGGGCATCTCTCCCGAATTATCGACGGTAACTTGCTCAACACGATTATCAAAACAAGGAACGATCCCGTCCTCCTCCATGTACTTCAAAAGTTCATTACAAATCTGGCGATCGAGCCAGGGCAAGATACTCGCATGGCTATTGACCAGGGTAACCCTACACCCCATAGTTGCAAAGATAGTCGCGTATTCGCAGCCGATCACGCCGGCACCGACAATGACGATACTATCAGGAATACGGTCAATATTGAGGATAGTGTCTGAGTCGTGAACGAACTTACCATCAAAAGGGATGCCCGGAGGTTGAAAAGGATAAGACCCCGTTGCGATGAGGATTTTCTCACCGCGGATACGGCCCGTATCCGCCCCTTTGACTTCTAGAGTATGAGCATCGACAAAACGCGCTGCACCATGGATCGTATGAACCTTATGGTACATGAGGTTACTCTGGATGTCATCACCTTGCTCCTTGGTGACGAAGTCCTTACGGTAGAAAAAGTCTTTAATAGAGGCTGAGCGCTCAAGCGCACGATCAACACCAAAAAGACCCTTATCGCGCTTACCGGAAAGGTATAAAGCTGTCTCCTTCAGGGTCTTAGAAGGGAGCGTCCCGGTGTTCGTGCCGGCACCACCGTACATCGTCTCCTTCTCTACCAAAGCTACACTGTAGCCGTAATAAGCAGCTTTTACAGCAGCTTTTTCTCCGGCAGGCCCGGAACCAATAACGATTAAATCATACTCTTCCATAGGGGCATTGATCAGGGGTTTAAGGAGCTAGGACTATAGCTTTAAAAAGCCTTCAACGACAAGGAGAAAAATAGGACTAAGAGGCTTCCGCATCTACGAGTTCTTGAAAGACCATAAGCTTGACCGAAGCAGGATCGGGCTTTGGGCGGCCTTGAAAGGCTTCTTCCAAAGCCTCATTAATATTGGAATACAGTTCTTCCAAGTCTTGCCCTTGGGTATAAATACGCTCGTCGCGACAGGCGGCGACGTAACCGCCTTTGACTTGCTTGATAACTTCAAAAACCAACTCCATAATGAAATAACTAGACTACCTCCAAAGCCCCCAGTCCTAAGATTAAACTTAGCCTATGTTCTTGAACAAATCAACCCCGCACTGAAGATTGTTAACAAGTTAGAGTTTTTATCTAAATCCAGGCTTAACGGAGCGCTTTCGAGTTAATGGCCAATGGGAGCATCGCTGTGATGCTCTGTATAAGTCTCTCTCATAAAGAAGGCAATAAAGAGCCCAATGATTGCCATAAGAGGCAGGACCGACATGGCAACGCGGTAATCCGTTGATGTGTAAAGGACTCGAACACCCTCGTCCAAATCAGGGCGGCCCATGAAGTTTAAAATTAAGCCGACAACCCACTGAAAAACACCTCCTAAGAGCATGACAATCATGTTGGTGACAGCGAGCGATGAGCCGCGCGCAAAGAAGGGGTTTGCCTCTAAATTGGCAACAAAACAGACGACCTGCACACTCGAGGCGAGCCCCATACACAAGAGAAGCACATAGACCCAAAGCATCGGGATGTGCGGAAAGAGCAGAAGCAGGATCGTCGTCAATGCGGTAAAGAAAAGAGAGATGAGCAAAGGCATGCGCCGGCGACCAAGCGCATCCGAAACCATCCCCCAAACAGGCCCACCGATAAGCCAGCCAAGGTAAAGCATCGAGACAGCCCCGGCTGCAACTTGTTTCTTGGCACCGGTAACCGCTTGAATATAGCCCACACCCCAAAGATCTCCAAAAACGGAAAGTGGCATAAAGAGTGCAAAGGCTATAAAGCCAATAATCCACGTCTGCGTATTGACAAGAACCGCCTTCAGACCCGAGACAAAGGTGTGTTCACTATCGTCCTTATAGTAGGCGCGCCGGCGGATCTCCTCCCAGCGAGGTGGCATGGGAACAACAAAGAAAATGAGTGCGGTGATGAACAAACCAAAGACCCCTGCAACGGCAAAACTCTCGCGCCAGCCGAGATACTCAACCAAATCTGAAAGCGGCGCTTCACCGATGATGGCCCCAAGCATGCCAAGGGCCGTCGTCAAACCGGCGAGGAGGGCAAGGTGATTTTTAGGAAACCACACTGTGGCCAGGAACATCGTGCCGACAAAAGCAAAAGCAGAACCAAAGCCCATGAGTACACGGCCAGTAACCAGCGTGGCAAAGGTGTCTGAAGTCAAGGGCATCAAGCACCCTAAGGCAACGATAGCAGCAGCCCCCGTCATCAAGAGACGCCCACCAAAGCGGT
>DCBD01000066.1 GCA_002313355.1 Opitutia bacterium UBA1116
CATGACGGGGATCGAAGGGGTCATCTGGACGGACTTTTTCCAAACCCTCTTGCTCATTTTTGCAGGTCTCCTAGCACTCTTCTTCATTGGGCAAAACATCCTTGGCAACTTCTCGGAACTTGGCATGCACTGGTCAGACGCGAAAGGCATCTTCGCAGAGGGTATGCAAGGAGAAAACGTCTTCAGTGGAGACTCTCTGCTCGTCACTGTACTCTTCTTTATTACGAGTGCATCCTCTTACTTTGTTTCTGACCAAACGATCGCGCAACGCTATCTTGTTGCCCGCTCAGACAGCCATGCCAAAAAAGGCCTGATCGCCGCAAGTCTTTGCATGCCTTTTTTTGCCATCATTTTCATTTTCATTGGCCTTGGTCTCTACCTATTTTACGCACTCAATCCCACCCTCGCCTCCCCTGAAATTCTCGCCGATAAAGACGGTATCTTTGCCTACTTCATTGCACACAGTCTACCCAATGGCTTCTTAGGCCTTGCCATTGTTGGCATTCTCGCCGCTGCAATGAGCACAATGGACACAGCGATCAACAGTAGTTCAACGGTCTTTTACTGCAATTTCTGGGAGCCCTTCACTCAAAGCACCGAATCGAAGACCCTGCGCAACATGTCCGTCATGCGTCACAGCTCGCTTGTCTTTGGTGTTCTAGCCATTCTCTCTGCATACCTCATCTACACAAATTCTGACAGTGCGCTCAACGTCCTCTGGAAGGGAGGTGCCTTCATTTTAGACGGTGTATTCGGCCTCTTCATCCTAATGCGCATCAGCCAAAAAGTAGGCAAAAAAGCGGGCATTACGGCCCTTGTCAGTGGTACGCTCTTCACAAGCTGGGCGACGCTCACCAGCGGGCTAGATCACCCCCTTGCAGCTCCATTCCACTATATGTGGGGCCTTCCTGTAGGCACACTCATCATGGTTACTGTTGGGCTTATCGTATCTTGCTTTGTCGAAGAAAACATCCAAGAAAATGAAGGGCCCACCATCTACAATGAAGCCGCGCGCAAGTCCATTGCTCGCAAGCGCAAGCGCGCCAAGAAAAACATCTTTGCAGATTCGCTGCGCCCGAAAAATTTCTATCAAGTCTACGCAAGCATCGCCCTGCTTCCCGTATGTATGTTCCTGTACGACACTCACCGCATGGGATTCAGCGCTATTGACCCACGCTTTTTAGTCGCCTCTTTGCTCTGCTTGGTAGGCGTCATTGCAGGTCCCTTCATCATTAAAAACTTCACAAGCAAATACTACCTAGCGCTTAACCTCACTTTACTCACGATTGCACTCCCCTTAGGGGCAGCCGTCACCATGTTCCTAAACCCCATGAATGCTAAATACGGCTATCTCTACCTAGGGAGCGTCTTAGGCATGGGAACCATGATTGGGTGGACGATGCTTGGCCTGGGCACGATGCTGAGCACAGCCTTAGCAACCCTCATTGCCATGGGCATTTCCGAAAATGCAGGCATTCCTGAAAACTGGATGATACTCTCTCTAGGCACCTTTGCCATTTTCATTTTCTATGCCATGGATGCTGCTAAAGAACGTCTATCTGAAGAGCGTGCCCTTGGCAAAGTACACAACATTCTTCGCCGTGTCAGCAAGGTCACCATGCGCCATTCGATTGACTTGAGCCAATCAGGTCGTCAGCTCAATATGCAAGACATCAGCAGGCTCACCCATACAGCCAACGACATTGCCACCATGATCGACGCCCTAAAAGGGGCCACCAATACGGATCCTGAAGATGGCCAGCTTGAGCTCTCCGTCAAGGAAAGCCTTCAGCATGCCCTAAACCGAATTCCCGCCAACGACCGTAAACATAGCAAAAACGCTATCGAAATCCTCGGCGATCAAGACTTCAAAGTTATGGGTAATCGCGATGTCTTTGAAAACATCCTCTACCACCTACTCGAGAATGCGTTCTACTATCTCGAACGCGGCGAAGCCAACAAAGTTGTATGTAGCCTAGATGCCAAAAAACGCATCTTTACCATCTCTAATGACGGTCCTCCGGTAAAACCTGCCAATGTTCCCTACATTTTCGATCTTGGTTACACCACTAAGGGTGACCTTGGCCTTGGCCTCACCTACTGCAAGAAAATGCTCGAAGGGATGCGTGCGGGGATCCGCCTCACATCTAAGCCTCAAGACAAGTGGGTCACCTTTAAGATCTACTTCCCTTTTTCTTACGATGGCCGCAAGCTAAACGACGATGTCACTCGTCAAAACGAAGTTCAACTTTAATACAAACATTCTCGCCCTTTTCACAAACACACCTCGTGCTGAATTTCATCTAAGCACGGGGTGTGTTATGCCTCCTATAATAGCTCAGAGCGCACTTTAAGGTTGTTTATTTATCCTAGAGGCTAAACCATTTCTAAAACAATGAACACAATGCAAGCGATTCCAGCCTTTGGCCTTCTCACTGAAAACATCCCTGCAATGCTCAATCTAACGATTGTGCTTTCCTATGCAGCCCTACTCATTGTTGTCACCTCTGTCATCACCTTACGCTCTCGCGACCCAGACCCAATGCTGGGAGGGCGCAACATGCCATGGTGGCTTGTCACCGCATCCATCATCGGAACGACGCTCAGCAGCGCGGGTTTTCTTGCTATCCCAGCTATTGGGTTCACCTTAGGCATTCCAGTCATCCTGGGGCATTTTGTCGACCCTGTCGTGGCAGGCCTACTTGCATGCTTCTTTTTTATACCCTTTCTCAGGAAAACACGCGATGCCTCCATCTACACACTATTAAGAGATCGCTTTGGGATGGGCGTCTCCTGGTATGCATCTGCAGCTTTCATCATTTATAAGCTTTTCTACGCGGGCATCATTTTATGCCTTGTTGGCAAAGCCCTTCACTTCATCATCGGCGTTGATGTCGGCAGCATTATTCTCGTATCAGGTCTACTCGTTATCTTCTACACCTACATGACAGGGATCGAGGGCGTCATGTGGACGGACTTTTTTCAAACCATACTCCTGCTCACCGCAGGCATTTTAGCCCTTACTTTTATTGCAAGCAATACCATCGATAGTTTCACAGCACTCAATCTTGGCTGGTCTGAAGCAAAAACTATCCTTAAAAAAGGCACCGAGGGCGAGAGCTTCTTTGGAACTTCCTTTACGTTGACCCTCTTCTTTTTCATCACACGAGGTATTTCATTTTTCATATCCGATCAAACGATCGCTCAGCGTTATCTCGTTGCCCGCTCAGATAAGCACGCTAAAGGCGGCCTCATGGTAGCCGCCCTGCTAACACCCCTCATCATAGGTATTTTTATCGCAATTGGCATTGGCCTTTATTTATTTTACTCAGTCAACCCTCAGCTTGCCTCTCCAGAAATCCTAGCAGACAAAGATGGCATTTTCGCCTACTTCATTGCCAACAACATCCCTAATGGGCTCTTAGGGCTCACCATTATCGGTATTTTGGCTGCCGCCATGAGCACCATCGATACGGGGATCAACAGCACCTCTACGGTATTCTACTGCAATTTCTGGGAGCCTTTCACTCAAAAGATGGATTCTAAAACTTTGCGCAATATGTCTGTCATGCGCAATTGCTCCCTCATTTTTGGGATGCTTGTCATCATTGCTGCTTACCTCATCTACCAAAGTTCAAGCAGCATCATAAACATTTGGTGGAAAGTAGGTGCCCTCTTTCTAAACAGTCTCTTAGGCCTCTTCCTCTTAATGCGCATCAATAAAAAGGCCGGCAAAAAGTCAGGCATTACAGCCCTTATCGTAGGCATGGCATTCATCACCTGGGCCACCTTAACGAGTGATTTAGACCATCCTCTTGCATCACCTTTTCACTACATGATGGGTCTCCCCGTTGGGATTTTGATTATGATTACCGTTGGCCTTATCGTCACCTGCTTTGTAGACGAAACGGTTGGAGAATCCCAAGACCCCTTGGTCTACAGCGAAGAAGCCCGGCAATCCATTGCTCGGAAGCGCAAGCGCGCCAAGAAAAACATCTTTGCAGACTCACTGCGCCCCAAAAGCTTTTACCAAGTCTACGCAGGCATCGCCCTAGCAGGCGTCTTCATGATCGCCTACGATGATCAAAGAATGGGTTTTTCGGCAGTCGAACCACGCCTCCTGCTCATATCAGCTCTCGCCTTAATCCTCGCTATCATTGGGCCACACATGGTTCGCAATTTCACAAGTAAGCGATACCTCACGTGCAACCTAGCCCTCCTTACAATAGCGCTTCCTTTGGTCACTTCTATGACGATGTTCGCCCACCCAGACACACCCAAATACGGCTATCTCTTTTTAGCCAGCGTGATGGGCCTAGGGACCATGGTCGGGTGGACAATGCTGAGCCTAAGCACCATGGTAAGCACAGCCATCGCAAGCTTAGCAGCCCTTGCCATTTCCCCTGATGCTGCAGTCCCTGACAACTGGATCACCCTCTCTTTAGGCACCCTGGGCATCTTTGTTTTTTATGCCATGGATGCGGCCAAGGCAAAAAGCGCTGAAGAACGCGCCCTCGAAAAAGTTCACCACATTTTAAAACACGTGGGAGATCTTACAATGCGCCACTCAATTGACCTGAGTCAATCAGGCCGCCAAATAAACATGCAAGATGTCAGCAGGCTCACGCACACAGCAAATGATATAGCCAATGCCATCGATGCTTTAACGGGGGCCACAGACACAGACCCTGAAGATGGCCAACTCGAACTCTCCGTTGAAGAGAGTCTCAATCACGCCTTAAGCAGGATTCCGCTCAAAAACGCAAACGTTCAAATCAACTGCGACAAAGACTTCAAAGTCATGGGCAATCGGGATGTCTTTGAAAACATTCTCTACCACCTTCTCGACAATGCCACCTATTATCTAGGAAAAGGCAAGGCAACTCAAGTCACCTGCACCATCGATGCCGAGCACCGAATTTTTTCAATTTCTAACGACGGGCCCATTGTCAAACCCATTGATGTTCCCTACATCTTTGACCTTGGCTACACGACCAAAAGCAGCCTGGGCCTGGGCCTTGCTTACTGCAAGAAAATGCTCGAAGGCATGCGTGCGGGTATCCGCCTCACATCAAAACCCCGCGACAAGTGGGTCACCTTTAAGATCTACTTCCCTTTTTCTTACGATGGCCGCAAGCTCGATGATGACATTTCCCATCAAAATGAAGTACACCTCTAAAACCCATTATCGTAGAACATCTTCCATGATCTTGCTTGCGCCCTAAAGGCCATCAACATACAACACCTATATGAGGATCGCAATCTATCCTGGGACGTTTGACCCAGTCACCTTTGGCCACCTCGATGTACTCGAGCGAGCAACCCACATCTTCGATGAGGTCATCATGGCCGTGGCTCCCAACAAAACCAAAGGCCCTATCTTTTCCCAAGAGGAACGCGTTGATCTCATCAAAGAGAACATCACCCACTTATCAAGCGCCCGCGTGACTGCATTCCAAGGCCTCACGGTAGACTTCGCTAAAGAAGTCGGCGCTGTTGCAATCATTCGTGGACTGCGCGCCTTATCCGATTTTGAGCACGAATTTCAAATGGCACAAATGAATCGCCACCTCGATGGAGACATTGAAACCATCTTCCTCATGCCAAGCCAAGAGCACTTCTACACAAGTTCACAGTTAGTCAAGCAAGTCTCTAATTTTACAATAAGCCGCATCGAGTCATTCGCACCTCAAAACGTCCTTGAACGCCTCAAAGCACTTCAATCTGCCAAAGCATGACAGACGCTCAACCAAACAAAAAAAGCGGTTTACTCATAATCGTTTTTTTAACCCTTTTCATTGATCTGATCGGCTTCTCGATCAGCTTCCCGCTCTATCCAGCTATGCTGGATTTTTACATTTCCAAGGGCGCAGGCGAAGGCACCCTCTTAGGGGCTTTACTCTCTTTTTTAAGATCACTAGCGCCCTCGGAAGAATCTGCAGACTTTCTCTCCACAGTCCTCTTCGGTGGCACTCTCGCTTCCATATACTCGCTTCTGCAATTTATTTTTGCACCCATCTGGGGGCGCCTTTCAGACCGTATCGGCCGGCGCCCTGTCCTGATCGGCACCTTGATGGGCACCATCTTCGGGTACGGCTTATGGATTTTTGCTGATGCATTCGCTGTCCTTTTACTTTCAAGGATCATCACAGGCATCACAGGCGGAAATCTCTCCGTTGCAACCGCCTCGATTGCAGATGTCACTACAACGAAAACCCGCACAAAGGGCATTGCTCTGGTCGGCGTTGCCTTTGGACTTGGCTTCATCCTCGGGCCCGCAATTGGCGGGTTCTCTGGCAAAATCAACCTTCTTGCTGAACATCCCGAATGGGCCCAATATGGCATCAATCCATTTTCAGTCCCAGCGATGGTTGCTTGTGCCCCAGCCTGCTGCAAC
>DCBD01000029.1 GCA_002313355.1 Opitutia bacterium UBA1116
ATATCAATACCATTGTCAAAATAGCCATAGCTGTAGGGGGCATTATAGGTTTTGAGAAAGCCATTTTGGGTAATGAGATTTCGGTAGTGATCAAATAAACTATTGAGTGCTGTATTGTTTTTGACTGAATTTCCTGAAAGCTCCTGGATGCGTGCGATAGGTTGTTCCCAGTGTTTAGGCTTCATGCTGCTAAAGTGAAAACAGAATAAAGGTTGATTGTTGGATAAGAAGCGTCCTTGTTTTTCGGTAATTATTCGTTCATGAAGATTCCAGTAGGCAGTATTGTAGCCAGGACCTCGAATGATCTTGCATTGCGAAAAGAGGCCGGGTGCAAAATCTAGCCATTTTTGGTCAACGAAAAGACCCCGCTCATGGTCATTATAGCAGAATCTATCAAGGCGCTGTTTCCACCAGCTGAGGAATAACTGTGTTTCAGCACAATTTCGAAATGCCATTAAACCGCAATTGTAGATGCCAGACTGGAGGATGCTTAATTCTTGGCTGATGCGTACAGCTTGTGTTGGGCTGGTAAGATGAGGAAAAATAAGAAACGATGCTGATTGAAGCTCATTGTTTAATGAATCAAAAGGAGCCGTTAGCAGCATGTCGGGATCGATCATAAAGACCTGTTCATGGCCTTTTCCCAGCATATATTGGGCAAGATAAGGCCTTATTGCTGTAGATAGCTCGTAGATATCGTACTGAAAGCTTAATTTTTCAAAATGTTTAATATTCAGCGATTCAGCTTCAATAAGCTCTATGCGGTCGTCTTTTGAATCCGGATAGGTGATGGCCGGATTCTTTTTGTCTATTAGAAAGATTGTGATTTGACCCTTGGGGTGTTGCTCTAGAAAAGACTTAGCTAGCGTAGTTGCATAAGCAATGTGATTATTGGCACAACCCGTGAATGCTATTAGAGGGGCTTCTGAAGGAGTCTGTGAAATGAGGGCCTTTTGTTTTTTTGGCTTAGATAAATTCAACGGCGTGGAATTTTCTTTTATAAGATCGTATCGCTCAGGGTGAAATCGATTTAAAAGATCTTTTACAGAAAATGCGACATTGTGAATGAACCCCAGTGCCAGTATTTGCTTGAAGATATCCTGCTTGTAACAAGAGCCGATGAGTATAACGTCGCAAGAGGCTAGATTTTTTTTGTTAGCTTGGAGTATGGGTAGTTTATTGAGAGAGATGCCCCACTTGTTAGAATCGTTGTCAAAAAAGCAAGTTACAGGGAGCAATGCTTGGTGCTGCTCTAGTTCGAGGGCACTTTCAAGGCCTGCTGTTGAAGCGCCAAAAATACCAATGCGAAGAGGGGACTTCATCAGTTGTATATCGTGTAGTTTTGATGTGTGTTTGAGCTCTTTTCAATGCCTTCTAATATTTCACGAGCGTACATAGATGCAACAACAACAAGAGGCTGTTTTTTTAATGTTTTTTGTCTTTTTAAGAACTTATCCGAGTGAATGATTTTGATTCCACACTTGGTCTGATTCTCTTTGTCGAGGTTGCTATCGATAAATGCTTTGGGAAAAACATTGAGCGACCTAAGGTAGTGATAAGCCTCTTCACCTTTGGCACCGGCACCCCATATATAAACATTTTGGTGCTTATTTTTTAATAAAGTTGCGCTTAAGGAAGTCTCTTCTTGGCTTTTGAGAGACTGAATTTCACTTTGAAGCCAACGGTTTGCCTCTTGTAGGTTGTCTTTTTCTTTTCTGAAAGCTAGCATGGCCTCAGAGGCGCGCTCTGGATGTGTTTGAATAATTTTCTTTAAGCATAATTTGTAGCCTTCATTCATCATGTATTCGTTTTTGCTCATGCTGTTAGGAAGGATTCTGTAGAAGGCTAATTTTTCGTCTAAATAGTGAGCTTTCCCGTTATGAGCGCTTATTCTTAGCCAAAGATCATAGTCGGCGGTGCCTCCTGTGCTTTTGTTTTTATCAAAAAGACCTGCTTTCAGAAGAGAAGATTTTCTGACAAGAGGTACATGGGGTGGAAAGAAGCCGCCTAAGACAAGCGCGCAAAATAGATCTTGCTTGTTATACCCTAAGGCGTCTCCTACTGAATAAGTATCTTCAGAGATTTTGCTTGCGTATATTTTTTCAACATCACAAAGCACCATGGGCATGTCTGGGTTTTGATCAAGAACAGCTACTTGCTTTTCTATTTTTGAGAGATGGATCCAGTCGTCGGCATCTAGAAAATTTAGGTATTCACCTTTTGATTGCTTAATGCCTCGATTGCGTGCAATGCCCACACCTGAATTGTTTTGCTCAATGACTAAAATACGCTCATCTTTAAAGCTCTTTGCTACTTGGATGCTATTATCTGTGGAGCCATCATCAATAATAATGACCTCTATGTTTTGGTGGCTTTGATCAAGGCAGCTTTGTATCGCCTTTTCTAGGAACTGAGCGTGGTTGTAGCAAGGTATGATGATACTGACTTTTTTCATGGTCTAGTGGGTGAGCGCATTCCAAGATAAAGATGCTATTTCTCGTATTTTATCCCAAGTTTTAACATTCGATTGGATTGCGTCTAATTCTTTAATAGCAATCCCGATATTGCTCAATTCTTTCGTAGCTTGTTGAAGCGTTTCTTTGTTTGGTGAGGTAAGTTCATATGCGTAAAAAACAAGTATATTAGCTGCGTAGATGGATGATCTTGGGTCTGTGTTTTGGCCGAGTCTACTTTGTTTGTTTAGCAAAGATTTTTTTTCGAGATTGTACTTGCAGTCTGCCCAGGGGCGCATGTTTTGAGTAGGCATGTGATTTGTGCATGCATGGATAGTTCTTTCAATTGTTTGAGGTGGTTCTTCTTTCAGGGTTGTTAGTACTTTATTAAGAGCTTTTTGGGAAAGTTTTTGGAGCTTCTTAATGATTAAGGGCCCCTTGAATTGATCGGCATTGTTGGGAGAAATTTTATGTTTGTAGGCGTTGACAATGAGATTAATTTCTTCAGAGATTAATCCTTCTGCGTGAGCTAATTCTTGAAATCTATGATAGCGAGTTTCATAAGAGCAGGCATAGTCTTCCCAGGAAATAAGGTATGCATCTCCAATGCTGATTAAGATTTTGACCACTTGATTAATCATGTAGTTATTAAGGGCGCCATCGCTCCATAAGCAATCAATAGGGTGTCCTAATAGCCCGCATATGCGATTAAATACAAGCAGTATGGCATCTTCCTTGGGAATCTCAGATGGGGCGTAGTTGGGGAGTTTTTGTATAATACTTGGGTTGCCGGCTAATACCTTGCTGCCGTATTTATAGTCATAGAAAAACTGACTGCAGGGTTTCCCGGAGGGATCTGAGGGGAGAATCCCAATATCTACAAAATCAACATCGAATTCTTCTGCTAATATTGGGCCGAGCGATTGAAGCTTTTGATGCGGGAGGGCGTTACCATAAACCAGGAGGTCGTAGTCATTGATGGCTTTAATTTTATTTTTTTCAATATTAACGGCTCCTTCACCTCTGCCAAAACTGCCTGCCATAGTTATGGCTTCGTAGTCAGGAGATATTGCTTGAATGCGATGGGCTATGGTTTCTATTTGATGCTGAATTTCTTGTGTGACTTTTTTGTTTTTCGTTTTTGTCCAAGGAGAGTTTTCTCTTGCTTGGTGTAATGGTGGCAAAGGAACGTTTGTGTGTTCTTGTACAGGAATGTTGCATTCATGAAGGGCTAAAGAAAAGAGCTGTTTTGCTTTAACGACTCCTAGCTCTAATGCTTGGCCTTTGTGTGATTGGTGAAGCAGCAACAGACCTTGATTATCTTCTACCTCAGGTGAATAGCCGTGCATGCCCTTTGGGGGTGCTCCCTTTGCTTGGAAAAAGTTTGGATAGAAAAGGATGCCTGGCCTAGCGAGAAAGTATGCGTGGCCATTTTTGAGGTTTGCCTTTTTAAGGTGATGTCTGCCTAGCTCTTCTTCTGATAAAAAGTGTCCGCAGGTTACATGACTCAGATACTTAGTGACGATTTGTTTAGCTTCTTTATGAAAAAACCAGAATCGAACCAGTGTAGAATCTATAAAATATGCAAAATCTTGGCCAAACCTGAGATTTAGCTGTGCGATCTCTTTTTCGATGTTGTAGGTGTCTAGGACAGGTAGCATTCCGTGGTCTCCAAAAATAATGAGAGAGAAGCTGTCATAGGTAGATTGCAGATGCTCAAAGAAGGATTCGCAGAGCTTGTCTGTTTCTTCGAGTTTTTTTTGGAGCTCTTTTGAGCCTGGACCATATTGATGGCCTATGGCATCGAGTTCTGAAAGATGGATAAATGAAAATACATGGTCTTGTTTAATGTTCTGAACAGCTTTTCGAATGATATCTTTATCCGAATGTTGTTGTTCGTTGGTATAAGGCCACGAGTGTTGATACCAGGCTTGTCCGCGAGTGTTGAGTATATGAAAAATGGATTTGTAGCTGCAGTCTTGGCTCCAAGGGGCTTGCTGCTCTGAAAAGTCAAAATATGGGAGGTACTCTAAAGGAATGGATAGACTCGATGCATAAGCTTTTTCGAATGCAGTGAGCTCGTTTTGCGCTGCTTTGATGATCCATTCTCGAGTGTCGTTTTCATTTAAATATTCGACACGAGGAATGAAACGAGCGACTCCAAAAGGGCTGTTTTTCGGATCAAAACAAAGCATGTTCGAATAGCCAAATGCATCGACTTCAAGGCCTGAAAAGTATGCAGGTCTTGGAATAAACCCAAATGGCTCCTGAAGGGACCCCAGCCCGGAACGCTCAGACAGCTTTTTTAAAAAAACAGTTCTTCCGAGATAATCTGCTCGGAATGCATCTAAAAGAAGAAATGAGACACCGTGTTTCAAGGGTAGGGGTATGTGCTAGCTGATGGCTTGTAACGTTTTTTCGTTTTGTTCTTTTAGACTATTCCAATACTGTTGCTTTTTATCAAAGAGGGGATCATCTTTTCTTGTGTGATTTAGGAATGTTTCAGCCATAGGTTTGTTCCCGATGCATTCGGATATAAGCATTGCACAGAAGTTGTGATGTATCCTTGCCTCAGACTGTTCTTCAAAGTATTGAGGATTCCTCGCTAGGAGCTTTTCAAAGGGAGGTGTCGCCTTGCTTGAGTCACCAAGAAGGGAATAAGCTAAGGCTTCATAAAGAAGGTCATTATTGCTTGGATAATTCGCACGTTTTGCATTATCTGCAACTTTGCGGCTTTGTTTTGAGTGTCCTAACCAGCCGAGCCACGATGCGGTTCGTAGCTCGCAGACTTCACAACCAAGTACCTGAGCTTTTTGAGCAATATTTAAAGCTATTTCTATTTGACCTGTGAGTAACCTTCCTTGTGCGAGCAGAAAAAAGTTTTCAGCAAAGGGTTCTTGCTTTGTTAAGCATATATCTAAGCAGTCTAGAATGCTTTGGGTTGTTGTCTTTAGTTTTTCGCGTTTTTCAATATCGTAAGCGATACCGTGTGCATGCATCCATGTTCGAAATATGAGAAATGCATTTATATTTGGTGTGTGTTGTTGAAGAATGGAAAGTGTTGCAGCGTCATCTGAAAGAGCAGCACGCATGAGAGCCCAATAAGTATATACTTCATTATTGTGCGGATTTTGCTCTGAAAGCTTCTCAAAGGTCGTTTCTCCTAATGTTTGAGCCTCTGTAAGACCTATTAAGCAGGCTTGAATTGAAGAAGATTTGGCAGAGGACTCGTTTTCAAGAGCATTAATTAGGTAAATACAGTCTTTTTTTGTTTTGGGGTATGCATTTAGTCTGCCTATGATGGTTGCTGTTTCATGTATGTATCGGGCTGCAAGCTCCGTAATAGGGGTATGTATTTTGGGGGCTTTGGGGGATGTTGATTCTAGTAGCCTAATGCTTGCTTT
>DCBD01000104.1 GCA_002313355.1 Opitutia bacterium UBA1116
CCCTTGCAGGGACGCGCGTTGGTAAAGGGCATACGCCGCGTCTCGTGCGCCTCGATCATCACACGATGGAAGTGGTTCCCGAAGGATCTTTGCTCATCCTCGAAAATCGCGATATTCCTGGCATCGTGGGCATGCTTGGGTCTCTGCTTGCCAAGCACAGGATTAATATCGCCAATCTCAGTCTAAGTCGCAGTGAGCCTGGGGTGAGCGCGCTCTCGGTATTCAGTTTAGACGAGAGCCCAAGCGCCAAAGTTTTGGACGAAATAGCTTTACACGAGGCTATTTCCAAGGTTCACTGTGTGCATTGCTAGGTCGTTTGAGGCATGTACTTAATCTTTTTATAATCAATGAGTAAAATAACTATCTTGGAGCTCGTAAGTGTCTGTGTGATTGGCTATCTCCTCGGGTCGATTTCTTTCGGCGTCCTTGTTGGCAACTATTGCGGGGTAGACCCTCTTAAGAAGGGCAGCAAAAACCCAGGTGCAACTAATGTCACTCGTTTAATGGGTCCTAAGGCAGGAAAAGTTGTTTTTGCGCTCGATTTTTTTAAGGGGTTTATGGCTGCAGGTTGGCCTATGATTCCCGCTCTTAACACAGGTTCTCCCATGTCGCTTGCGATCCTCGGTCTTACGGCTGCGGTCATTGGGCATAGCTACTCTATTTTTCTTCACTTTCAGGGGGGGAAAGCCGTCGCAACGGCGATGGGGGGGCTCATGGTTCTCATGCCCTGGGCGGCCCTCATTGGTTTTGTTGTTTGGTATGCGGCATTTCGATTTTCCAAATACGTTTCCCTTTCGTCTATCTTATTTGCTGTAAGCCTCCCAATCAGTGCCTTTATTTTTTACCGCACAAGTGAGCAATTATTATTTGTGACATCCCTTGCTCTCTTTATTATCGTGCGCCACCACGAAAATATCATTCGCCTTATTCAAGGTAAAGAAAATCACTTTAAGAAAAAGAAACTAACATAACGCTTTATTTCATTCGGGTATGGGGCTCATTGTTCAAAAATACGGAGGCACTTCAGTTGCTGACGAGGCGTGCATTCAGCATGTGGCAAGTCGCATTAAGACAAGCTACGATGCCGGTGATCATGTAGTAGTTGTCGTCTCTGCCAGAAGTGGCGTTACCAATGATTTAATCAATCGTGCTTCTAGGCTCACTTCAAAACCTGATTGTCGCGAGCTCGATATGCTGCTATCCATTGGTGAACAAGAAACAATTGCTCTGGTGACGATCGCACTTCACGCATTAGGTGTTCCTGCCGTTTCTCGTACGGGAGCTCAAGCGGGCATTATTACCACAGACCAGCACACCCAAGCACGAATTCTTCACATTACCGGTGGAGACATTAAAGAACAGCTTGATGCAGGGCGTGTTGTCGTTGTTGCTGGATTTCAAGGTGTGAGTGACAAAGGCGAGATTACAACCTTAGGCCGAGGGAGTTCAGATCTAACGGCAGTGGCTATAGCTTCTTTTTTGGAGGCGGACCGCTGTGAAATTTATACAGACGTTGAAGGTGTACACACGGGAGATCCTTCACTTATTGCGGATGCTACTCTGCTGAAGCAGATGGATTATGGGATGATGCAAGAGCTTTCAAGTTCTGGGTTTAAAGTCGTTCAGGCCCGTGCTGTGCAGCTTGCCGAGCGCTACAAAATGCCCATGGTCGTCAGTTCCTCTAAAAAGTCATCCGCGGGGACATCCATCCAAGATGAGCTTTCGAGCTTTGAGGGGCCTAGGGTCTATGGAGTCGCTCTAGACAAGCAGCAAGCAAAGATTTTGATTGAGGGTATTGCCCATGAGCCTCGTAGTTTAGCTCAGCTGTTTGCAGCACTTAAAGCAGCCTCTGTCGAAGTTGGTATGGTCCTCCAGTCTGATAGCAGGGACATAAAAAAAGGCCTTTCTATTACGGTTCCCCATGCACAGTTGCATGCCGCAAGTGCTGCTCTCGAAGTGGTTTTTGATCGGCTGGGCGAAGGGCGCATTATTGATATGGGGCCCGTAGCCAAGCTTTCAGTCGTTGGCGCTGGTATGCGCAGTGATGTAAGTATTATGGCTACACTCCTTGCCGCTCTTGCTGAAGCTCAGGTACAGGTGCTTATGGTATCAACCTCAGAGGTGAGGATTACTGTAGTCATCCCCGTTCAAAAAGCAGAAGAGGCTTTACGCTTTATACACAGTGCTCTTGGCCTTGGTTCAAAAAAGACTGAAGAGGCCCTTACTATGCAAGTTGGGTAGTTACCGCTGCTATCGTTGCGGCCTTAGGAAAGAGTCTTCCTTGCTTAAGGCTCTGTACGAGGTCGATCGTTGATTGTGCACGGTTTAAAATGTAGAGGTGCACACCGGGAACGCCTTTGCCGAGCAGTTCCGAGATTTGGTTGTGGGCCCATTCGACACCGATCATCTCTTGAGCCTCTTCATCGTCTTTTGCGGCCTCTAGGTAAGCTTCTAACATGGGAGGGATTTTAGCTCCACACATTGCGCAAAAGCGCTTTACTTGTTTGAGGGATACGACGGGCAATATGCCTGGGATGATCGGAACGTTGATGCCTAGATTGCGGCAAGACTCAACAAATTTAAAATAATCATCGTTGTTGTAGAAAAGTTGTGTTGTGATAAAAGAAGCCCCTTGATCGACTTTGAACTTTAAGTGTTGGAGATCTTCTTCCATCGATTTTGCCTCGGGATGTTTTTCTGGATAGCCGGCAACACCGAGGCAAAAGTAGGGGCACTCTTCGCGAATAAATTGGACGAGATCAGATGCATGGCAGAGTCCATCTGTCCCTGTAGTCATCTCAGGATTGTCTTTCGGCGCGTCACCACGGAGTGTCATGATGTTGCGAAAACCGCGGCGCTCGATGCGTCTTAATATTTGACGAATGTCATCTTTTGAATGGCCGACGCAGGTGAGGTGGGGCATGACTTCAAAGCCGAAAAGATCGTGTAGGATTTCTCCATACTCGAGCGTTCGTTCTCGGGTGGAACCACCTGCACCATAGGTGATAGAGATAAAGTCGGGCCTAATTTCTTGAATGGCTTGGGCTGTTTTCAAGATTTGGCGCGCGCCTTCTTCTGTCTTGGGTGGGAAAAATTCAACTGAAAGGAGTGGTTGATTAACGGCGAGTTTATCGACGATCGATTGACCTAAGTGCATGAGCAGGGGTGGCGTAAGTAGGGGAATGCAAAAGATTTATAGTAAAATTTAAAGAATCTTAAAGAACATATTCAAGCTAAACTTTTATGTTCTGTCTGAAAATATGAGGCATTTGGTCGGTTTTTAGATCTTTTTCACTGAATAACTTAAGGGTAGGTGAGTGAAATTTCGTTTGACAGGCTTGCGACCAATGCACATCTCTTCTCATTGTTTCTACTGGTTTTTTCAACGTTTAATATTTAGCCCGTTTTGCCGTCTTTTTATGAATACATCTCATCGCACATTTTTTTGCAGACAAATTGTTAACCAAATATTGCTTATTGGTTTACTTTTTGTTTCTGCACATCTTCATGCTCAAAAAATCTACGTGTATTGCGGCCCAGGTGTTGCAGCTGATTCGTTGTATCAGTTGAGAGATATGCTGCGAGAACTCGTCCCCAATTACTCGCTCGAGTGTGTCGACTCTAAGACTATCTTTAGCAAGGATTGGGAGAAGGATGCATCTTTGTTGATTGTGCCGGGTGGCGCCGATCGGCCTTATGCTCACATTCTCAATGGTGAGGGTAATAGGCGTATTCGGGCTTTTGTTGAGGGTGGGGGCAGCTATTTAGGCATTTGCGCAGGCAGCTATTATGCGGGGGAGCGAATTGAGTTTGCTCGTGGTGAGCCTATAGAAGTCATTGGTGATAGAGAGCTTGCATTTTTCCCCGGTCTTGTCCGTGGGCCTATTCTTGCTCCTTTTGTCTATGGAAGTCATGCAGGGGTCCGTGCAGCTGAGCTCGAATGGGCTGTAGGATCGTCGGACTTAACTCAGAGGGTTTCTATTCTTTACAATGGAGGAGGGTACTTTGTGGACGCTGAGTTAGCACCCAACACACAAGTACTTCTTTGTTATGTAGATCAATCTTACAACGAGGACTGCTGCCAGTCCGTAAAGGGCGAGGCTGCGATCATTCAATGTGAGGTGGGGAAGGGCATAGCTATCCTCAGTGCTGTGCACCCAGAGTTTAATCCTTATCAGCTATCTGCAGAGGATCCGTTTTTAAGTCCTTTGCTATCTTGTCTTTGTGCCTCAAACCATGGGCGTATTGAGCTCTTGAAACAGCTTTTAAGGCGTCTACGAATTGAGGTGGAAAAATAACTCAAACAAAGGAGATACCTATGAAAAAGATGATGCGCATTCTATTTTATATCAGCACCTTATGTCTTACCTCTGAGATCGTTTTAGCCGGTGGAGGTGATGGTCGACCATTCATTGATCACCATGCATGGATTCGTGGTAGTCTGAGACAGCCTGGCCTCAGCGATGCAGAATGCGAGCGCATTCGAGCGATGCTCTTTCAAGAAGACGAAACTGAAAGTGTTGAAGAGGAGGTGATTGAGGAAGTTGAAAATGCTGAGCTGGATGAAGAAGAACTTCAAAGACAGCATCAATTTGGTGCTTTGATGGATCAACATCCAGAATTAGCGGGTTATGGAGTGGCTATTTACAGATACTTGGTCGACCATCGGAGTTGGTTTTTACCCTTTCTCTTAGGGGTAGGGCTTGTGACTTTTGAACTCCTCCCTAATGAGCTTCGTATTACCGTTGAAGTGATGAAAATGTGTATGGGGGTTAATATTTCACTAGGTGACTTAACTCTTTAAAACCACTTTTGTTGCACTTTAAGATAACGTCCCACAACCCAAAGGCCCTTCCAAAAACAAAAAAACGCCCTGACCATCTAGCCAAGGCGTTTTCGTTTATTTTTCTAAATAAGATTAAAGAAGACTAACAGCCCATCCAATACGCCCAAAGCAAGGTATACACAATCACGGCTCCATCACCTCCCATACTCACATACCTTAAAAGGCGTCCCGCTTCTTTTTTTGCTTCCCCATCCTCGTGCAACTCAGCTAAATCCAAAGGTATTTCATCATTACCCTTCACATTTACATCGGCACCATGCCCCACCAAGAAACGTACAACATCTACATACCCATTCCTCGCAGCCCGATGCAAAAGCGTATTCCCCAAAGAATCCCTCACATGGACATCCACACCATGCTCCACTAAGAAACGTGCAACGCTCATCCAACCCTTCTTCGCAGCGGTATACAAAAGCGCCTGCCCAGAAGGATCCCTCGGATTCACGGCACCATGTTCCAACAAAAAAAACACAATATCCGCATGCCTATTCCCCTCAGCCAAGTGCAACGGCGTCCTTCCTTCATTATCCAACACATTCACATCAGCACCTAAAAAATCCACAAGCCTCTGCAAGAAATACAAAAAATGCTCCTCTGAAAGCTCTTTTCTCAAAGCACAAGAAGGCTCCATTGCCTCCAGCAGCTTCCCATCCAAAACCCTCCTAGCCTCAGCATCCACGAAACGGCTCAATCCTGCATAATGGAGCCATACCTCTCTGGGCCCGAGAACATCAGGATCTTGAATCATTCGAAGAAAAAACTAACTTGCCTGCGCAAGTCCTCCCAAATCACCAAAATCAAGAAACTCCAGAATCATCATCCACAATTCATCGGAAAGCTTCTCCAAAACTCTCTTCCACAAAATCGATATCATCTTCTGCCGGCTCGTCCTTCGTCTCCCTACCAAGCGCACCTTCATCACCGTCCCCATTAAGAGACTTAAAAGAAGATATCTGAATCTCACGATCATGAGTATCCACATCCCAGGCACGGCCAACACCCAGCAACAAAACCATCCCAAAAAACGAGAGCCTAAACCCTCAGCTTATGCCTTGATTTTTAAACCCTACAACACACATACGATGAACATCATAACCCAATACACAAAAATCAAGTATAAAATAATAAGTTCTGCTTATAAATAAAACTTATCTATATCTACTAGAAACTAAACCACCCCTCCAAAAACCCCTCAAACCCATACACCCAACCTCCTTTCCATAACCCTCCCAATCTAAAAATTTTACTCTCACAACCCACTCGTAAACAACATCTAACACAATAATTTCTCAAGACCCCCTAAAATTCTCCC
>DCBD01000047.1 GCA_002313355.1 Opitutia bacterium UBA1116
TCGACCATGACGGTACCCTCGTTATCGAGGACCATCTTCCCGACTTTCTTCTTCCCCCAACACCCCGCAAAAGGAAGCAAGCCCATTCATCCTTGCCCGAGGAAGTTACAAGCCTCCTAAACACCCTCCTTGAGCGCGTCAATACCCTCGAGGGGAACCTCGACAACGTGGTCGACCATCTAACGAGCAACACCGAAGATGCTTATGAAGAAGGGGATACTCAATATGAGCTCAACACGCCCACGTCAACAAACAGTCCACCTCAGGAGGCAGCATCATGGTAGAGATTCCAGAGTCAGCCAAACATCACTTCGATCACATTCTCCCACCCGGGCAGGACTGGTTCACCCCCCAAGAACTGGCCAAAATCTTGGGTCGCAGTGACCAATACATCCGCAATGCCCTTGAGCAAGGGGTGATCCTGAACCATACCTTTCAAATCGGCAAACGCCGCCGTCACTATCAAGTCCCGCGCAGTGCCGTCATTTTATACATTTTGGAGACAGCTTCCTACCAGCCGGAGGACTTCCTCTCCCATATCGAACAACTCCTCGAAAGCCGCTCACCCAAGGAACTCCAAGCAATTTTAAGGAAGGTGAAGACGATGGTCGACCATCCCACAACATAAGTTATTTAGCGCAAACAGCGTGCTTGCATAACGGTCAAGCGCTCACATACTTAAGCCTCCATGGGTAATGTATTTGGGCAACTTTTCCGTATTACAACCTGGGGCGAAAGCCACGGAGGCAGCATCGGTGGCGTTATTGACGGGTGCCCCCCAGGCCTCGAGATCTCCGAAGAGGAGATCCAGGTAGAGTTGGATCGCCGCCGCCCCGGCCAAAGCAAAATCACCACCCAGCGCAAAGAGAGCGACACGGTCACCATCCTTTCCGGAGTCTACCAAGGCAAAACCCTCGGCACCCCCATTGCCTTGTCCATCCCCAATAAGGACGCCCGTCCCTCCGCTTACGACACAATGCGGGACACGTTTCGCCCCTCCCATGCAGATTTTACCTACCAACAAAAATACGGCATCCGCAATCCCGATGGCGGTGGTCGCTCTTCAGCCCGCGAAACGGCAGCCCGCGTTGCCGCTGGTGCCATCGCCCAAAAACTCCTTCGCACCCAAGGCATTGAGATTCGTGCCTACGTCGAAAAAGTCCACACCGTGTCTATGCCCGAAATGGTCGACTTCCCAAGCCGCAATCTTATCGATAGCACACCTGTCCGCTGCCCAGATGCCAAAACCGCCGAAGCGATGATCGCAACCATCGAAGCAGCCCGCAAACAAGGGGACTCTGTTGGAGGCATCATCCGCTGCCGCACCCAAGGGCTTCCAACTGGGCTCGGCAGCCCAGTGTTTGACCGCCTTGAGGCAGACCTTGCCAAAGCCATGCTCTCGCTCCCTGCCACAAAAGGCTTTGAAGTTGGCAGCGGCTTTGCCGGCACAGAGCTTTTCGGCTCCGAACACAACGACCTTTTTGAAAACCGCGGAGGCACCATCGGCACAAAGACCAACCGCTCAGGCGGCGTACAAGGCGGGATCAGCAACGGCGAAGAACTTTTCTTCAGAACAGCATTCAAGCCTACGGCAACCATCCTCCAAAAACAACCCACGGTTACTCAATCCGGAGAACCCACCGAACTCCAAGGCAAAGGCCGTCATGACCCTTGCGTTCTCCCCCGCGCCGTACCCATCGTTGAATCCATGACAGCCCTCGTCCTTATCGACCACCTCATGCGGCATCACGCCCAGTGTAAAACTTTCAACTTACTACCTACCTCATGAATCCCGCTATCTACATCATTCTAGGAGCTCCCAACTCAGGCCGGCGCGAAATCGTCTACGACCTCATTGATGGAGGCCTCATGCCAGACAAGAAAGTATCGGTTTACATCTCCCCCGAAGAGCCCAGCTGCCCTTTTGACAATCGCATCGCCAGGCGCGAGCACACAGAAGTTCTCCCCTGGCAACTCGATGATGGAGACATTCTTGCAAACTCCATCCCCGAAGAGGTAGACGCTGTCTTCTTTGTTACCGAAGGGATGCTCAATCCCGTCGATCAGCTCGAAGCCTTAAAAGACTGGCTCGATGCCCAAGGCCTCGAAGTAACCCGCATCCTCACTGTTGTTAACTGTGGCTATGCCTTTGAGCACGAAGCCCTTGAAGCTTGGTATGCTGCCTGCATTCACTTCTCAGACTGTACCCTCCTCAACTATCGCGACGGTCTCCCAGGCAGCTGGATCCACGACTTCAAAAAGCCCTTTCAAGATGAGTGCTACCCATGCCTCTTTGAAAACGTGAAGAATGGAAGGCTCGCAAACCCCCCTGCCATACTTGAACCTGAAGCTCGCCGCATCTCCCTTGCCTTTGATATCATAGATGATGAGGACGAAACGCCCGAGGAAGACATCTACTTTGCTCGCCAAAGCAATGGTGCTCGCACCAAGCCGATCCCCGAGCTTGCGACCTACCTAGCCTAAGATGACCGTTGACAAATATTTTCCCAATCGGCACTTTTCAAATGCTTCGCATAAAGGCAGGCCCAGGTGGTGGAATTGGTAGACACGCATGATTCAGGTTCATGTGCCGCGAGGTATGGGGGTTCGAGTCCCCCCCTGGGCACCACGCTTTAATTTAAGTTACTATGGATATACCACTCAATTTGGTTTTGTTTTTGGATTCGGTGATACAAAAAGTTGCCGCTTCACTTGAAGGCTTTGATGAAAGCTTCCACCCTGAGGTGCGCCTTGCAGATCCTCGCTTCGGTGACTACCAAGCCAATGGCGTTCTCGCCTTTGCAAAAAAGCAAAAACAAAATCCGCGCGAACTCGCTCAAACATTAATCGATGCCCTTCAAGCATCAGGCGAACTTCCTGAAGAATACTTTTCCATGTCCATCGCAGGGCCGGGCTTCATTAACTTTAAACTAAGCAATCGCTTTTTAATGGAATGGCTAGCCTGCTATAGCAGTGAGTCTAGCTTCAAACCACAAGAGCATCCCTACCAAGGCAAGGTAATCCCTATCGACTACTCGAGTCCAAACACGGCCAAGCAAATGCACGTAGGGCACTTGCGCTCAATGGTGATTGGCGAAGCTATCCAGCGGATCCTTCGCTTTCATGGCGCAAAGATGATTCGCGACAACCACATCGGAGACTGGGGAACTCAGTTTGGCATTCTCCTCATGGAGATTAAAGAGACAGGCTATGACCTCGATGCAGAGCATGAAGATGCCATTGAAGACCTTGAAAAACTCTATAAACAAGGGAGCGCTAAATTCAAAGAAGACCCAGCGGCTCAAGAACGCGCGCGGCAAGAACTTGTCAAACTTCAACAAGGAGACCCCGAATGCGTTGCCATCTGGAAAAAGATCAGCCAAGTTTCGTGGCGCGCCTTTGATGAAATCTATAAGCTATTTGGGGTCGAGTTTGATGAAACCCGCGGTGAGTCTTACTACAAAGATAAAGTAGATCGCGTTTGCCGAGAACTTGAAGAGGATGGCATTGCCGAAGTGAGCCAAGGGGCTCTAGTTGTCTTTCACCCTGAACATCCGCGCTTTAAGGAAACACCCTTCCTGATGCGCAAAGCTGACGGGGCGAGCAATTATGCAACGACAGACCTTGCAACCGCACTCACCCATATCGAGGATTTTAATGCCGATGAAATCCTCTATGTCACAGATGGGCGCCAGCAAGATCACTTTGCGCAGCTTTTTCTCACCGTTGAAAAATGGTTTAAAAAGCGCGGCTACAAGCTGCCCATCATGCGGCATATTTGGTTTGGGACGATTCTCGGCGAAGATGGCAAGGCCATTAAAACACGCTCTGGAGAGCCGATCAAACTGAAAGCCCTCGTGCAAGAAGCCATAGACCGGGCCTATACTTTGGTCTCAGAAAAAAATCCTAATCTTAGCGAAGAAGAAAAACAAAAGATCGCCCGAGTCGTGGGCATTGGAGCGCTTCGCTATGCAGACCTTGCGCAAAACCGAACCTCAGACTATGTCTTTTCCTGGGACAAAATGCTCGCCTTTGACGGCAATACAGCCCCCTACCTACTCTACGCAGTTGCGCGGATTTATAGTATTTTTAGAAAGATTGGGGAATCTCCAAGGGACTATACAAACGTTGACCCGGAAACCATGGGATCTCTGGGTGAAGCGGGCGCTAGCCTCACACGCAAGTTAATCGCCTTTCCTGTGGCACTTGAACAGGCACTGGGAGAACTAAGGCCCCACTATTTGTGCACCTATCTCTTTGAACTGGCGGGGGCCTTTTCTACGTTTTACAATGCAGACAAAGTCATTGTCGAAGCTATGGAGACGCGTAAGCGGCGCTTAACCCTCTGCGCACGAACGCTTTGTATTTTAGAAGTTGGACTACACCTACTCGGGATCGAAACACTCGAGAGCATGTAGCAAACAAACGCTTCTCTCTTACAAGAAGCTCTCCTTAAGCAAGGAGAGCTTCTTTGTATGAGTCTATTCCAATAGATAAGCTACTCATTATTAATAAGATATTTTGATCAAAAAAAATGGGAACTTATTGGAGCAATGACTGTCCTATTAAGCATAAACTTTTGCATCTAGGTGCAAATCTGTGTGATTCGTATTTAAATTATATAAAGATGAAAAAGAAAGCATTCCAATATTTAATGATACTGTTACTCGGCACCACGGCCGCTTTTGCCGACTGGAGCGAGGACTTAAACCCATCCATAAACGATGAAGCTAAGGATAGCTGCACGTACTTTTCCGAGGATCAAGCTACATTGGGTAAAGACAGCAGTGAAGAAGAAATGATATTAGGTCCAACAGATACAAACGATGATACAAGCTATTTGGAATATCTAGACATACCGTTCGATCTATTTTGGGATTTAGCTGAAAGATTCGGTTACATAAACACTTATGCGCTACTAGGTGAGGAGGCCGCTGAAAGAATCCTTGAAGAAATTAGAGAAAGAAGAACAAGAGGGAGGGCCGCTAAATATATAGCTCCAACAGTTAGCGTAGCCATCGCCATCATCACCTACACGACCTATCTACAAGTCATCAATGCGCATCGAGATTACAACCGAATTGTTAATCCGCCTAGGAGAGCATTTGACCAAGTACGCGTAATACCCGCAATACCCTGGGTAAATCAAATATTCAGGCAAGAACCAGGAAATGCGGGTGCAAGCACTCCTGACTTACCAGGATTAGGTGCTGGTGGATGAATAAATCCTTGTCACCTATAAATACTACTAAATATTTTAAGGATGGTAGCCCAGCACCTCTTCGGGGGTGGCTGTGGCGGTACCGACCTTGCCGACGACTACACCAGCTGCTGTATTGGCAAAGTGAGCTGCCTCCTTCATCGTTACGCCGCTAGCCAAAGCCAAGGTGAGGGCTGCGATGACAGTGTCTCCAGCGCCGCTTACATCGTAAACTTCTCGAGCATAGGTGGGAATCAGCTCAGGCTTGCTGCCCTGCTCA
>DCBD01000024.1:0-208 GCA_002313355.1 Opitutia bacterium UBA1116
ATATTCAAACGCCGGAAGTTATTGGTGTTCATTTGACGGGTTCTTTGCAAGAGGGTGTTACAGCTACAGATCTTACGCTGCGAATTACAGAATTACTCCGCAGAGAAAAAGTTGTCGGGAAATTTGTTGAGTTTTTTGGTGAAGGTGCAGCCTCTCTTGCCGTAGCCGATCGGGCGACTATTAGTAATATGGCTCCTGAGTATGGTGC
>DCBD01000024.1:517-3339 GCA_002313355.1 Opitutia bacterium UBA1116
TATGGCTCCTGAGTATGGTGCAACGATTGGCTACTTCCCTGTTGATGAAAAAAGCTTAGAGTATTTGTTGAGTACAGGTCGTTCTGAAGAGCACGTTGCTTTAGTGCGTGCTTACTTGAAGGCTCAAGGGCTTTTTGAGATTCCACGTGAAGGTGATGTCGACTATACACATGTGTTGGAGCTTGATATGGCGACCGTTGTTCCTTGTGTCGCGGGTCCAAAACGTCCTCAAGATCGTGTTGATTTACCTAATCTTAAAAGTCGTTTTGAGGAGCTTTTTACTGAAGAACCTGCATCGGGTGGCTTTGGTAAAAGGCCAAATGAACGAAAGGCAAAAGTTGCCGTCGCCTCCGAAAAGAATGCAGAGCTTGAACATGGGTCTGTTGTTATTGCAGCTATTACTAGTTGTACGAATACATCTAATCCTTCAGTGATGGTTGCTGCAGGTCTTGTTGCAAAAAAAGCTGTTGAATATGGACTCATGCTTAAGCCGACGGTCAAGGCTAGTCTTGCGCCAGGATCTCGTGTTGTTACTGACTATTTAGAGGAGACAGGTCTTCAGCCGTACTTGGATAAGCTTGGTTTCAATCTTGTTGGTTATGGGTGTACGACATGTATTGGGAATAGCGGACCTTTAGATCCTGTAATCGATGCTGCCATTAAAGACGGAGATTTGATTGTAGCGAGTGTACTCTCTGGGAATCGTAATTTTGAGGCGCGCGTGCATGCTTCAACTAAGGCGAATTTTCTTATGTCACCGCCTCTTGTTGTTTTATTTGCTCTAGCAGGTAGGGTGGATATTGATTTTTCGAATGAGCCTATAGGGCTTTCTAACGATGGGGAATCTGTTTATATGCAGGATTTGTGGCCATCTTTGGAAGAAGTGCAGGCTTATATTCAGCGTGGGCTTAAGCCGGAGATGTTTATTGCGAAATATGAAAGTATTGCAGGTGCTACTCCACGTTGGGATGAAATCCCTGTTCATGGTAGTACGCGTTATGGCTGGAGTGATGCTTCTACGTATATTCAGTTGCCTCCTTATTTTGAGAATTTTTCTCTCGAGTTACCTTCTCGACCTTCTTTTGAAGGTATGCGTCCGCTTGCTGTTTTTGGAGATTCTGTCACGACAGACCATATTTCTCCTGCTGGCTATATTCCGCCGAGTGGGCCAGCTGGTCAATACTTGCAGTCTCACGGCGTTGAGCCGGGCAATTTCAACTCCTTTGGTTCGAGGCGTGGCAATGATCGCGTCATGACCCGAGGCACTTTTGCTAATGTGCGTATTCGTAATCGCATGGCAGATGGCCGCGAAGGTGGGTGGACTCGGCACGAACCCAGTGGCAAAATTATGACCATTTTTGATGCAGCCCAGCGCTATAGAAAGGAGCAAGTCCCCTTAATTGTTTTTGCCGGAGAAGACTATGGAATGGGAAGCTCTCGAGATTGGGCTGCAAAAGGAACAACCCTCCTTGGTGTCCGAGCCGTTGTTTCTAAAAGCTTTGAACGTATCCATCGTAGTAATCTTATAGGGATGGGAGTTCTTCCTTTGCAATTTCAGTCAGGAGATGTGGATGCTCTTCACTTAACTGGTCAAGAAATATTCACTTTGCATGGAGATTTGGTTCCCCGAGGTGAGTTGAAGCTTGAGATTAAACGTCCCAGTGGGGAGAAGGATATGATTCCTTTACTCGTTCGCATTGATACTGCTATTGAGCTCGATTACTACAATCATGGGGGGATTTTGCCCTACGTGTTGAGGAAACTTCTTAACAGCTAGGTTGGTGATGACTACGGATAGTGCGCCAGTTTACCTCGTCAATGCGTATATGGATCCTATCCTGCTTAAGATTCAGGGACGAGCCAATTATCTGAATTGCACAGCGCTCCGTAAGCTTTTTAAAACTTTAATTGATCGAGGCTCGCATCATTTTGTTATTGATTTTTCGCAATGCTCTGGAATGGATAGCACTTTCCTTGGTATTTTGGCTGGGAGTATTTTAGAGCTTCGTAAAAAAAATCCACCAGGCTCGATCACTCTTTGCCACTTGGGTACACGAAATTTAGAATTAATTCGCAACGTTGGCCTTCATCGTCTTCTAACGGTTGAGTCTGGAGATTTCCCTATGTCTTTTGATTTCAGGGAATTAGAAGATGTTCAGTCCGAACAAGGGAAGGCAGATAGCTACTTGATATTAGAAGCACACCAGAGTCTTGTTGAGGCGGACTCATCTAATTTAAATAAATTTCAGGATGTTATTTCCTTCTTGAAGAAAGAATTAGAAGGTGAAAGCTCAGAAGCATGATATAGCCCTGTTTTAATGTATGGCATACTTCGTTGTTGGTATTTTATTAGGGGCTTTGCTTGTTGCCTTTTTTTATCTCGCTTTGCGTCGAGAGATTTTAGAGCTCGATGAAGATCGGCAGTATCTGAAGCAAGAAAAGCAGATTGTGGTTGAATTTATGCACAATCTTGTTGAGTCCATTGGCGAGGGTGTTGGCCGCGAGGAGCTCTTTCAGCGTATTGTACATGCTGCAGTTTTAAGCACAGGGGCTCTTAGTGCTTGTATCTTTGAGCGTACGGAAGAGGATGATCTAAGAGGAGTTGCTTCTGAAGGGCTTTTCCCTCCGCACAGGCCTTTACCTCCAAATACACGTGGAAAGCTTTCAACACGAGCTAAGTTTATTGAACAAATATTAAAATCTGAAGTGTTTGCTATGGGTGAAGGTATTGTTGGGTCTGTGGCAAAGACCGGGCAAGCTGTTTTGATTGAAGATGCAACTAAGGATCCTCGCATTATTAAACATGAAGATCCTGCTCTTGA
>DCBD01000068.1 GCA_002313355.1 Opitutia bacterium UBA1116
CGCGAGCCAGAGCAATGGTAATAGCACCACTACCCACTCCCAAATCCAAAATGCGCTTTGGCGGGCTTGTCAATGTGTTGATTATTTTTTCAACAAGCACCTCCGTCTCAGGCCTAGGTATCAAAACACGCTTATCCACTTTCAGGAAAAAATCCATAAAAGCGGCCTTACCTAAAATGTACTGCAAAGGCTCGCGCTCACTACGTCGCTTTACCCGCTCACGCATAACCGAGAGCTCGGACTCATCCAGCGGACGATCATACTGCAAGTAGAGGTCTAAGCGCGAGCAATCCAAAGTATCCGCAATCAAGTGCTCTGCATCCAGCTTTGCCTGAGGAACTCCCTTGCTCGCTAAATAAGTTTTTGCTTTATTGAGGACCTCCATCACTGTCTGCATAGACTAAGCATAGTGGCAAACCCCCTCCCACAAATCAAGTTGGAAGCCTTTACAAAATTCGATTTATGAAGTATATTAAGGGTTATTATGCCTGCCCCTAAGAAACCGCTTTCTGATATCAAGGTGCGACGCCCAACCACCGCAGAAGAGCTACGCCTTGTCGAAGACCAAGAGCGCAAAAAAAACTGGAAGCGCTGGGGCCCTTATCTTTCTGAACGCCAATGGGGAACCGTTCGAGAGGATTACTCAGAAGACAGCAACAACTGGACGTACTTTACTCATGAAGATGCCCCACTGCGTGCCTATCGCTGGGGTGAAGACGGCATCCTAGGCTTCACCGATCGCGAATGCCGTCTATGCTTTGCGCTCGCTTTGTGGAACGGCAAAGACGCCATCCTTAAAGAGCGACTCTTTGGCCTCACAGGTCCCGAAGGCAATCACGGTGAAGACGTCAAAGAACTTTACTACTATTTAGACTCTTCACCTACACACAGCTACTTTAAGGGTCTTTATAAATATCCCCAAGCAGCGTTCCCCTACCATCAACTTCGCACAGAAAATAAAAATCGCGGCCTCAACGATCCTGAGTTTGAAATACTAGACACGGGCATTTTTAACGAGAGCCGCTATTTTGATATTTTCGCCGAATATGCTAAAGGCAGTCCCGATGATATTTTAATTAAAATCACCGCCGTCAATCGAGGCCCTGAAACAGCATCTCTCACCCTGCTGCCCACCCTATGGTTTCGCAATACCTGGTCATGGGGCTGCCATCATGAAGGCTGCCTTCAAAAACCACCCAGCATCTCGCTTAAAGACCCACACTTACTCGAGCTCAAACACCCCACCCTTCAGACATTTTTTTTCCACGCAAGCCCAGCCCCAGGTAACAAGGCCCCAGAATTCCTATTTACCCATAACGAAACAAACCACAAAGCCCTTTGGGGAACCAAAAATTCTACTCCCTTTGTTAAAGATGCATTCCACCGCTACATCATCCACCAACAGCAAAACGCCATTAATCCAAAAGGCGAAGGCACCAAAGCAGGCATCCTTTATTCACTCACCCTGAAGGCAGGCCAATCCCAGACAGTCACCATGCGTCTCTTCTCCAAAGAAGAAGCTCCGCGTGGCAAGCCTTTAGGTCCTACATTCCAATCCACCATCCAAAAACGCATCGAAGAAACCGATGCCTTTTACACGAAGATCAGCCCCAAAAATTTAAGTCCCGAAGAGCGCTCCATCGAACGCCAGGCAAATGCAGGCATGCTCTGGAGCAAGCAATTCTATCACTACTCGGTCAAGGACTGGATGAAGGGGGACCCCAACTACCCCAAGCCTCCAGAAGCGCGCAAACAAGGACGCAACAAAGATTGGAAACACCTCTTTAATCGTGACATCATCAGCATGCCAGACAAATGGGAATATCCCTGGTATGCCGCTTGGGATTTAGCATTCCATACTATTCCATTTGCCCGCCTAGACCCTCACTTTGCCAAGCGCCAGCTTATCCTCATGCTACGCGAATGGTACATGCACCCTAACGGGCAAATTCCCGCCTACGAATTCGAATTCAGCGATGTCAACCCGCCCGTGCACGCTTGGGCTTGCTGGCGCATCTACAAAATGACAGGGGCAAAAGGCACGCGAGATATTGCATTCCTCACGGAGGCTTTCCACAAGCTTCTTCTCAATTTCACCTGGTGGATCAACCGCAAAGACCCTGATGGAAAAAACCTTTTTGCAGGTGGCTTTCTTGGGCTCGACAACATAGGTGCCTTTGACCGATCAAAACCACTTCCCGGAGGAGGTTACAGAGAACAAGCTGATGGCACTGCATGGATGGCCTTCTATTGTTCAACGATGCTCTCAATTGCCCTTGAGCTTGCTCATCACAATCCCGCCTACGATGGTGTTGCATCCAAATTCTTCGAACACTTCATGGCCATCACAGAAGCTATTAATACCCTAGGGGGTCACGGCCTTTGGGACGATGAAGATGGCTTTTACTACGACCAAATCAACTGCTACAACACAACATTCCCTGTCAAAATTCGCTCTCTTGTAGGGCTCATACCCATCCTCGCAACGGAAGTTCTGGAAGAATCCCTCATCGACAATCTCCCTGCTTTTAAGCGTCGCACACAGTGGTTCATGAAATACAGGCAAGATATTTCAGCCCACATCGCCATGATGCAGTGCCACCATGCAGGCGAGGACAAAATGCTCCTTGCCATACCTTCACGTGAAAAACTGGAGCGCGTACTCAGCTATGTCTTAAACGAAGACGAATTCCTCTCCCCATACGGCATTCGCTCTCTCTCTAAATACCACAAGAAGCACCCCTTTGTCGTTGAGGTCGAGGGTGACCGGCAAGCTGTTCACTACACCCCAGGAGAATCCGATAGCTTTCTGTTCGGTGGAAACTCCAACTGGCGCGGCCCCATATGGTTTCCCCTTAATTTCCTTTTCCTCGAGGCGCTTGAGAAATATCACTACTTTTACGGCGACACGTTCAAGGTCGAGTGCCCAACGGGCTCAGGCAACATGATGACGCTCAACCGCGTTGCCGAATACATTGGCAGACGCATGATTAACTTATTTACCCCGGGCGAAACAGGCATGCGACCTGCACACGGCAATGATACCATCTATAAAACAGATCCTCATTTTAAAGACCTCGTTTTGTTCTACGAATACTTTCACGGCGATACAGGCAAGGGCCTTGGAGCAAGCCACCAAACCGGATGGACTGGGCTCATCGCCAAATACATGGAGGAGCTTGGCAAGCGCCGCCCCTTCAGGGATGGCTCCAATAAATAGAGAGACCTACCTGCGTGGGATTTTCTTGATCGAGTAAGATCCTGTCGCTATGGTTGCCTCAGGCAAATGCCCACCAAAAGGCAGTGCAGAGGTCACCATAGAGCGCTTCCCTAAAATGCTACCTGGCTGCAGTACCGCATTACAGCCTACTTCAGCATAGTCGCCAATCATGGCACCCAACTTTTTAAGTTCTGTTTGCACGCGCCCCTCGGATGTCATGACAGGAACCAGGTCTCGGTCAAGGCGGAGGTTAGCGACGATAACCCCAGCACCCAAGTGTGCTCCAGTGCCCAAAATAGAATCCCCAACGTAATTAAAATGAGCGGATTCAACTTTATCCATCAACAGGCAATTTTTGTACTCACAGGAATTCCCGAGCGTGCAGGACTCCCCAACGATCACATTTCCACGGATAAAAGCTCCAGGGCGAATTTCCGTATTGGGCCCAATCCATGCGGGCCCCTGAATGACAGCATAGGGAGGGAGCTTCACCGTTGGGTGAATAAAGACCTCCCCTTCGACAATAAGACCGGCTGGCACTTGGCGAGCACTGTCTTTTTCGAGAAAATCAAAGCCTGCAAGTGCCTCAGCAATTTTTGGAACCCATTCCCAGGGGGGTACCTTCGGGTCAAAGTGTTCCGAAAAAGGAAGATGCGTGGGCAAACTAAAAAGGGACTGGGCTTCTATCATGGATAGATGGATTTAAAGAGAAAGGGATGCTCTTGTAAAACCGAAAGCACGGGTGACACCCTTAAATAAATGGAGCGAGCGATGGGATTCGAACCCACGACATCCACCTTGGCAAGGTGGTGCTCTACCAACTGAGCTA
>DCBD01000142.1 GCA_002313355.1 Opitutia bacterium UBA1116
TGAAATATGGCTAAATAACGTAGTTGAAAAGTACCCACATTTATAGTTTCTTGAGCAATCTAGCGATTATTACTCTTAATTCGACAAAAAATGGACAAGCTCAGTGAAATTATGGCCGCCAAGCGCCAAGAAGTTGCAGCGCACGTGAGGACAGTTCAAGACGAAGAACTCAGCATTCATGCAAGCAAGCAGCTATTGGGTCCAAGCTTTTCTCAAGCACTCTCACCCCAAGGTCAACTAGGAGTTTTAGCAGAGATCAAACGCAAATCACCTTCAGCTGGGCTCATTGAAGATCTAGATGATCCATCCGATCGAGCGCACACTTATGCAGAAGCCGGCGCGAACGCACTGTCCGTCTTAACGGATACGCCCTATTTCGGTGGTTCTTTACAGGACTTAAAAGCCGTTACCACTTCGTTAGCAGCTCAAGGCCCGCATCTACCCTGCCTCAGAAAAGACTTCATGGTTCACCCCATTCAAGTCCTCGAAGCTGTAGAAACCGGTGCACGAGCAATCCTCATTATTGTGCGTGCACTCAAGGATGAAGACATAAACGCCATTTACCGTGCAGCCTCCTTAGCAGGGCTTGAGAGTCTATTTGAAATTCACGATGAACGTGACTTAGAGCGTGCCCTGAATGCAGGGGCAAAGATCATCGGCATCAATAATCGGGACTTAAGGACATTCACAACCAACCTTGCTATTTCTGAAACACTTTTACCTAAAATCCCCAAGGATATTTTGAAAATCAGCGAAAGTGGCATTTGGACCGCCGAAGATGCAAGGCGCGTGCGTGATGCCGGTGCGCAAGCAGTCCTCGTGGGTGAAGCTCTTATGCGAGCTGCCACTGACAAGGATGCGCTTCAAGCGCTGGTTAAAGCTTTTCAAATGGCCTAAAAATAGAACTGACTCAGGTAGAAAACAAGCCCTGCTCCTACGGCTGTAATACCATACTTCATCCAAGGTGATGTCCTCTCTTCGCCCGAGGTTTCCTTAGCATCGTCCAAGCCTGCATAGTAAAATTGATAAGCCCTAAATGCAGCCGCGGCGGCACTGTCATGATAGGCTGCAGCCGTATGTACTGCATTAACATCTAACTGAATGGATGCGCTGGCAATAAAAGCTTCTGCGCAGATCTTACAAGCATCAAGAAAAATAGGATCAATATTGCTAGCCAATTCTTCTCTTAACTGGTGGTAATCGCTAATATTGAGCTCAGAAAAATGCTCATCATCAAATTGCCCTAAATACGAAAATGCTTGATGCGCTGTTTTGCAGATATCTGCTGCAGATTGATATGCTGCTTGAACGCATGAGTAACCCGCAGCCCCATAAGCTTCTGCTGCGAGCGTCAACGCTTTGCTCGCATTTAAATAGCGCTCAGCAGCAAAGGTGGCTTTAGCCGCGGCTGCATCAACCAAACTACACCCTTCCGTACGCCGGCATTCAAACACGCCAAACGAGGGAGACAGGCCATGCTCATTAACGGTTGTTTCACTTGTGTAACCTTCATGATTAATATTATGAGGAATTTGTGCGTTAGCAATAAGACTCATTAGCGCACAAACGCCACAGATAGCGAAGTACTGAGATATCTTCATCGTACACCTCCTTCTATGATTTTAAATAGTGGGCTCGACAAGAGAGCGCGATCATCCAGAAACTAAAGATCTATATTAGCGCACAAACGTCAAAGAGGCAATCGAGCTTGCTCAAAAAAATTTGTAAAAAACACCTGAAGGTATTTCCCTCAGGTGCATTTGATTAAAACTTGCTCAAAAAATACTTAAGCTAAAGAGCTTGCAATCGCAAAGGATGGATTAAGTGCAATATAGTCTGATAATTCGCCCAAAGGGTCAACATCGCATATAGCCTTGTCATTAACAACGGTTTCACTAGGCCCAAAGTAATTGTTATAAGCCCAGGATACACCCGCATAAAGGTCTTTTAGGTAATTAGATGTAGCATCTGCAATATCACAAATCTTCACAAGACTGTCTCCTGCTTGATGTAAAAACCAACCTGGAGCACGCAAAGCACCCCCTACAACATAAACGCTTGAGCCGAGCATCGTACCTGTTTGAGTCGAGTAGGCTTCACGATGCGCATCAACAAACTGGTCATAAGGCAGTTCATAGGTATTGCTATCAGCAAAATTTTTCCCCACTTCTCCTACAGAGCCAAATAAAGATCCCACTCCATAGGAAATACTTTTCAAACCGGCAAAAGGCAGACTAATAACATTGGCCTCTTCAGACCCCAAACTGGCAATAGATTCACCCACTTCAAAGGCCATACCCGTTACATTGAAGAGACCTTGTCCTAAAAAACTAAAACCACTAACAACAGTTCCTGACATTGCCAGAGTCTGGCTTACGGGATCTGTATAAATGCCCCCCTCAGGGTATTCTGGCGGTGTATCAAAAAATGTATAAATGCTATCTCCTGCCGCCTGCACCCATGCTCCAGGCACTTCAAGAGTTTGGCCAACAGTCGCAGCGTACTGGCCAACAGTCCCCATCACACCATAGCAAAGCGCCCCATCCTTAACTTCATCAATACTGTCGACAGGCTCTAGTGCTTCCTGAACTCCAGCAAAAAGAGCTCTTTCCTCAAGTGTTTCTAAATGCATGTTTTCTTTTTTCATATTTAACCTCGTGCCCTATTAAGAAAGAATCGCCTTCTTTATATAAGACACGAGGATTGAAAAAAAGTTCCTAGAAAAAACCTACTTGCGATACTCTTAGCAACTACTTTTCCACCCAGAAAATCATGGATGTCATTAAAAAATCCGCCCAAAGATATTTACGGGCGGATTTTGAGTTTCTTATAATCAACAAATTATTAAAAAGGACGGGTCTTTGCACTTTTATATTTAGCCATCAACCCCCAGGTATACATTGTAGTCCAGTCCAAGTCTTCTCTAATAAAGTCACCTTTAGCCTCCTTAAAGCAGGGGTCTCCTGGCTTATCCGCAAAATTTCTTACAATGCCAGCATTTAAATGATCCCTATAACGCTGATAGGATTTTCTATTGGTGCATATCTCAGAGTTACTTTCAGTTTTGTCAGCATCTCCCTGTGTAAGTTTCTTAGCAACGGTATACACTTGCTCACTTACATTATCGGATGAAATATTGTCTACACCCGACTCGTCATCGCCCAGAAGGTCATCGATATCGAAGTTCATAATATCCACATCTGGCTCTGCATCAACAACTTCACCAGCTCCTGCAAAGAGCGTTCTCGCTTCGAGGGTTTCTAAATTAAGTATCGCCTTCTTCTTATCCGTTTGTGTCTGAGCCATAGATTTTTCCTTTTTTGTTGATTTTAAATAACTTATAAATGGTTACTTACTTATAAGAGCATTAAAAATATGAATTTATTCCCGGGTTTTTAAATTAAGACCTAAAAAAGGCCCCGGAGGTTCCCGGAGCCCTGTATTCTAGGTCAAAAAACGGCTTTTTAGCTCATTTTAAGCAATAACCTTTTGCTTCCAACGCCCACTGCGGTACCGCAAGTAAAAGCAAGTGGAATTACAGATGGTATAAAAAACCAGCATTAACGGCGCAAAAAGTGGGCCTGCATGGAAAATATGAAGCCCGATCCCCACGGGTAGAAAACCACCAAACCAAGCAACAAGACCCATCATGATCATCAGGAAGCGCGTATCCCCTGCCCCCAAGATAACCCCGATAGACAGCCAGGCCAATTGCTCAAAAAACATGGCTAACCAAACGCCAACGAAAGCAATCTGAAACAGTGATTGGAGCTCTTCATAGCTATAGCTTTGAAGTTCCTCAACCAAGAAGGCATTCACGATGACATCCGGATAGAAAATGCAAGGAATCAGCAAAACGAGCAGTACCATCGTACAAAGACGCACTCCCGAGCGGAACATCTTTGGGATGTATTCCCAAGCCTTCGCACCAATGTAATTGGCAGCCACTGCGGTAACCCCCTTTTGGAAGCCTTCGGAAACAAAGGCAAAAAAGATGAATACCGATTGGCAAATGGCAAAGACAACCATATGCAACTCACTTTGAATAGCGACAAGATCGATCAACAGCGTCCAAGCAAGAACTTCCATGCCGTGGGCAATCGCCACAGGCACACCCACGCGCATGCACTCCTTAAACAATGCAGGCTTGAAGCGCATATCCGAGCTACCACGCAAACGGCGATCATCTTTACGCAGGAAAAGTGTAAAGAGAATCGTAGCTTGAATGCTCTGCGCAATGACGGTTGCAATCGCAGCCCCTTTGGCACCCATTTCTGGAATAAAACCCGGTACGCCAAACACAAAGACTATATCAAGCCCGATATTCACTGCATTACCAAAGGTTGCGACGACAAAGACGATCTTAGCCTTGCCCTGGCCAATAAAAAAGCCCGAAAGCGCCCCAATCAAAGCAAAAAGCCAAGAAAAGCTCATAACCCAGACAAAGTATGGGACACCCCAAGCTTCATAAGCATCGGGGATGACCCAGGGTCCCGCAAAAAGCCCCATGGGCACGAAAAGTACACCCATCATGAGTGAAAAGTAAATCATCTGCCAAACCGGAGCTGCGAGTTCACCATAGCGTTTGGCACCATTGTACTGGCCAACGAAAACTTCCGAAATTGCCGCAATACCAAAGACAGCAAAAGACGGTACCGCGGAGGCCATCCACGCCGTGACGCACGCATTCATGGCATCAATCGAATAACGCGCCAGAATGATACGGTCGCAGAAATACATCAGCGTTGTGGTAATCGAAGTCAGCATCATCGGCAAACAAATGCTCCAGAGCTCACGAGTGCTACCAGGCTTATATTTAGTTAATGGCTTAAATTCTTGTGTAGTATTCATAAAATAAAAAGTAGACGACAAAGAGCACCTCATGAAGGTGCATGGATTCAAAACTTGGCGAAATATCAGTTTTTGGGTTGTTAGCACCCCACACGCACATGAAAAAGGACCCTAAACCTAGGGATAAAGTGCTGCGGAGATGTATCTTATAGCTCGTAACAGTACCTTCTAAAAGAAGGTAACCCAAAGCTGATACTTATATGGATGTTGTGGCTAACATGGTTCTAGGCTCTATTCATGCAAATAATTACTACCCAGGTCAAGCCCAGAAGCAAAAAAAGCGCCTCGGCCGTATACACCGAAGCGCTCAAAAATAATATTCAATCAAAAGGCCTTACAAGCCGAAGCTCTTCAAGCTATCCTCCATAACATGGGTACTTTCTGTGTAGTACTTCATAATTTCTTCGACAATGTCCTTTTGCTTGGAGCTAAGCTGGCCCTTTTTCAAGATGTCTTGAAGGCTCTTGAGAGCTTGTGCGTGGTCCTGATTGCGAATAGAACCAATAGCCTGGCCGACGGGCCCATCGGTTGCTTTAAACTCAGACTCTAAGGCAAAGATCTGCATATTGCTTGCAATGTCCTTAGCGACTTCCATTTGATCGGTAGTAACATGCCCTTGATAGACTTCCTTGAATTCATCCAGCGCCTCTTCGATGTCACCCTTATTAAAGGCCTTCATGGCTTCTGTTAAGTCTTCATGAAGGTCAGGGTTTTTGTCTTTGAGCATCGCCATGAGCTCGGTGGACTTCTGATTAATCTTGTCTGTGAGGACGCTTAGATTTTCTTTTTTAAGGGTCTCCATCTTTTCTGCTTTAGCAGAGTCCATGGAGCTTTTACCGTCTTTATCGTCGTGAGATGCTTCACAAGCTGCAAATAGGCAAGTGAGCGCAAGAAGGGGAACGCATTTTTTAAGAGACATAGATGTAATATTAGGGTTAGTGGGTTAACTTTATAGATTATAAAATAGCCTAAAGCTTGAAACTCTAATTTTCAATCGCTTCTTTGTAGGCATCGTAAGATTCTTCAGTCGCGTCGCCTAAATCATCTGCTTTATCTTTTGCTTTATCACTGTAGTCATCGACATCTTCCTTAAGGTCTTCCATGGTGTAAGAGTCATCCTCCTTGGAACAGGATGGAAGGAAGATCAGCGATAAAGCAAATGCAATAGCGAGGGGTAGTCTTTTCATACTGAAGAGACTAGGAAATTATGCCTTAAAAGGCAAGCCGAACTATTCGGGCAAAATAGAAAGCGACTACGCATACAACCGCATAGCACCTCCCATCAAATAAAAGCCCTAAAAATGTGAAAATTGGATCTCTTTATTTTCAAGGTGAAGCTGGCCGTCGTAAAACCCATTGTAATTGTTGAGCTCATAATTATGGTCAACAATGAGCATTAAAGTATTGGGCAAATAGCTCTTCAACATTGACTGTGCTTTTTTCACTGACTCAGGGTCAAGCCCGTTAAAAACCTCATCGAGAATCAGAACATCCGGGGTCTTCAAGATCGCACTTGCAATAGCGAGTTTTCTCTTTTGGCCACCACTTAAAATGGTTCCCCAGTCTTCTTTCTGAGTATGCAGTTGTGAAACAAGGCCCCTCTCACCCTTATCATCAATCTCAATTTCAAGTAAAAGTTCACGAATGCGTTCTTCAAGGTTAGCATCCACGCCCGCATAAGCACTCTGCGATGTAATCAGCTCAAACAGCGTCGTGTCAGGCACCAAATAATCTACCTGAGTAGCTTGGTGTATATCTATGTCACTGCCATGAGGACCGACATAGGTAACCCTGCCCTCGCCCCAAATACCATTATGCTTAATGCCTTGAATCTTGCTAAGGAAGCTTGTCTTCCCGCTACCTGAAGGTCCTGACACAACATAAACGCCCTGAGGTATGTTCAGCGTCTGAGGCTGAAGCAAAGTAACACGGCCGTCACCATCATAGCCAACCGAAAAGTCTTCGAGTTTGAGCGCATTAGCATCTCCCTCTTCAAAAGCATAAGCTATAGATGAGTCGTCACCTTCATTCATGAAGCCAATAAGCTTGCCTACATTTGCTTTGGCTTGGTTAAACTTAATGAGCCTGCCTGCACTATCAGCATACCAGCCATAGGCCCCTGAAAGCTCCCTAGAGGATGAAAGCACTTTGCTATAATCATCAAAAGGCAATCTATCCGCATCTGCAATACCTTCACCTCCGACCATCTTTAGAGCAACAAAGCTGTAATTAAAAATGAAATCAACGAGGATGCCTTTCGTGCTAAAGAATCCCATACGCAACACCATGAGGAAGGCTTGCTCCTCAGAAAGCCTCCGCAGCTCTTTTTTAATCTCCTGCTCCTTAGCAGAAAGAAGCGCCTGCTTTTCCCCGTAGACAAGATTGCGCGAATCCGTATGCCAATGCTTTTGCAGCGTGCTAAGCTTGGACTTCAGTGGAAGCATCTTTTCCTCAACAGCATTTTCCATCTCACCAAGGGCAACACCCGCAGAGACAAAGAGATCGTTAAAGAATTGGACGAGCACGGCAAAGTCCAGAGAGTTGGTTTTGTGAAGGGTGCAAATGCTATAGACGCCTTTCACTTGAGATTGCGCAATTTGAGAGAGAAGATGCTCTCCATCGGTTGCAATGCTGTAAATATTAGCATCCATGGCATCGATCAGCGCTGACGCCTCTTCATGGCGAGCAAGTTTAAGAGGCATTTCTCCCCCCGCTAAACGTTCATGCAAAGCATCCTGGACAGCAACGGCCAATGCACGCCCCTGATAGTCACTCAAGAGATTCGCAAGAAAAAATTCACCAACATAGGGAACAATAAAAACGGTCAGCAAGCTAACAGCATTAAAAAATGCTTTTTCTGATCCAGGCTCATACTTTTTAAACCCTGCCAGCTCTGTATCAAAAATTTGGAAATACTCATGAAGCTTCATGGAAAGTTGACTGCCCAAAAGCGGCATAGCCACCATGACAATGGCTTGCCGCTGCATCATTGAGTCTAGGCGCTCTTTCCCAATAATTTCTGATAAACTTTCGTTGAATGCATCAATAATTTCAAAGGGCGTTTTTGCATGAGCAGCAAGCTCCTCGCCTTCCTCTTCGGCCTCAACACCACTATCCCGCTCATTATAGATTTTGATCGCTGCTAAAATAACAGCAAAAGCTTCTGTTGTGCCTCCTGGCAAGGGGTAGCTATCTCGAAAGTTCGTATAAACCTCGCCTGCTTTGGGTAAATACGCAATGATCCCTGCAGCTGTACCCAGCGCTTTTGCCTGAGCTAAGCTGAGTACTAGTGGTGAAACCCAGTCTTGATGCGTGAGACCTTTTGCCTTGAGCGCCTCATCAAGAACACCTCCTAGACCACCCAAAACAGCACCCTGAGTGCCTCCATAAACCAAGCCATTAAGGGCCCCTTGCACAGGATTACCAGCATAGTCCTTGAGGGCATCTAGTTCTCCTGAAGCAATACTTAGACCTGCAGCAGCACCCACGACGTGATTTGCATGATAGGGAAGATCCAACTTATCAAGAGAGCCTGCACCTAGAAAAGCTGCAGTAAGATAATAGTTATCCTCAGCACCAAGATAAGTCAAAAGCTCATCACTGAGTCCAAAAACAAAACCAAGTAGCGCCCCATACTTTCCGCCCATAAAGCTACCAATGCCTGTATTGAGAATGGGAACGACAAGGAAGTAGGACTGGTCAATACCCCGGTAAACAAGTGAGGTCAAGCCATCCAAAAGTGCATAGCTACTACCCGAATCAGCATCTTCCGACCCACTGATTGAGCCTTCTAGTGCAAGCAATGAGGCTTGTAGCAAAGCAAGAATAATTAAAACTCCATGCACCCCCCTCTTAAGCATCCCATAAACCATAACCTCTTTGAGGGTGATCCAAAGTAATCAGTCGTCAATAAAAACTCATTATTTTTTTGCTGAGGCACTGAATAAAACACCCCATAACAGATGTATACACCTAATTAACAAATACATAAAAATCACAAAACTTCCTGGAACCATTATTAAATAGCAATGTCATATTATAGATATGAAAAATAAACCCACAAAAAAGCTATTACTTACTGCACTCATTTGTACGCTCAGCATTAATGGCTTATTTGGCTATGGACTTGGATACCCTTTTGGCAAACCAGAAGCCACCGATGAAGAAACTGAAGCTTTAAATGAATACATAGAGCATAACGCTGCGATTAACCCATTCTACTTAAATTATTTTTTTGCGGATGTCATGGCTTATTACTTAGCCAATAATGGCGTACTTCTTCTAGCTGAACACCAGAGAGAAATAATCAATATGAGTAGAGCCAGCTATCAAACACTCTTTATTATGGTTAAGAAATTTAAACATAGTGAGCATGCTCATCAACTGTATACAAATCTATTTTGGAATTTCACCTATAAAGGAAATCACTATCTCGCTTTTCTCCTTTTAACCTTAGTAGGCCCAGAATCTATTATTTATGACAAAGAAACTATCTTAAATGAATTAACAAAATTTGGGGCACTAGAAGAGACGTTTGCAATATTTATTAAAGCAAATAGTGATCATGCTCTCCTTGAAAAATTAATCGAGGAAAACCTCAGATACGGAAAAGGATTAAAACCTTTAGGTTTCTTTAAAACAAATGACATCGAAACTTTTAATCAAATCCAAGACGCTGAATATAATCGCACAACGATAGAAGCACTGATTCTTGAACACACGCACCCACTTGAAGAGAAAAACTACAAAGAGTTTATCGACATTCTAAAAAATGGCCCAATCATAAACTATACTTGGAGCAAAAATAAAAAATATATGGAGTATGCGATCATAACGGGCAATAACTGCGCGGAATCCGGCTGGCACGATTCCGCCAACTTTTCCTGCACATTAGCTGTCTTAGGCAATGACGATAAAACCTCAAACTTCCTTGATTTTGAGGCTATCATGAAAGATGTCATTCCCCGCAACTAAGACGCTGACGTTATCGTAAGTCATCTACAAAAAGCCCTTCACTAGAAGGGCTTTTTTCATTCAAGAGAAAGAGAAGAATCAAATCAGAGACCACAAGCCAATAACCGTACCATCGAGGTCTTTGAATCGACCATAATACCCCTCCCCATCGGGGATTTTTGTCTTTTCAAGATCTACCTCTCCTCCTGCATCAGAGGCACGAGCGAGAACCTCAGCCACAGAATCAACAGCAAGGTAAACCTCAACAGCATTAGCCCCGGCTAACTCACGAGCTTCATAAAGCCCTCCAATGGCGAGGCCTTCGGTTGTATAAATATGCCAAAGCCTAGAGCGACTCTTTTCTGGAGCATGCAAAAAAGGCTTTAAGCTCCACTCAAAAACCTGCTCATAAAAAGCACAGGCACGAAGCCCATCGCTAACAGCAATCTCAAACCAAGTCATCGCAGCGCACATAAGCTCCTAGGCTCCCCAAGCACGACGCTCTTGCTCAAAAGTGCCGTTTTTAATCGACTCACGAACAGCACGTGCAAGACGCATCATGAAAGAAATGTTATGAATGGTTAACAATTGGCCACTCAAGAGCTCACCTGCTTTGAGCAAATGGTGAATATAGGCACGCGTAAACGTTTTGCAGCAATAACAAGAGCAACCCTCTTCTATAGGATTCATATCCTCCTTGAAGGCGCTATTGCGCATATTGAGGTGGCCACGCCCCTCTCCTTGGTTTGGGTGCACGAGTGCACTGCCGTGGCGCGCAACGCGAGTTGGGTGAGTACAGTCAAACGTATCCATACCCATCGAAGCACCGTGCCAAATATCCATGAAGCCACCAATCCCAAGTAAGTGTGTCGGCCTTTCAGTCACCAAATAGTCACTCACCAAGCTAACAACACTTTGCATTTCTTCAGTTGAGCCTCCTAGGGAGCCTCCAATAGCGTTAGCAAAAAAAGGCATTTCGGCAACAAACTCGGCACTGACCTTCCGGAGATCCTTGTGAATGCCTCCTTGGACAATCCCATAGAGTGCCTGCGAACCATCATCAATACGCTCAAACTCCTGCAAGCTCCGAAGCGCCCAGCGATGACTCCGCAGCATGGAGCGCTCAGTATCCACCTTGTCATTGTGATAAGGTGTGCACTCATCGAGCACAACAACAAGGTCTGCACCCAGATTTTTTTGCACCTGCATCGAAATTTCCGGCGTAAGTAAGTGAACTTTACCATCGATGTAGGATTTAAAGTAAGCCCCCTCTTCAGTAATATTAACACGGTCCTTAAACCCGGGCATCTGCCTGCGGCTCTTAATCTCGTTAGCAACACCTCCATGCCCCAGGCTAAAAATCTGAAAACCGCCCGAGTCGGTAAACATCGGGCCATCCCAGTCAAGAAAACGGTGCAGCCCACCATGTTTAGCAACGAGCTCCGAACCCGGCTGAAGCATCATATGGTAAGTATTCGAAAGAATAATATCAACCCCAGCCTCACGGGCTTGAGCCGTCGTCACCCCCTTGAGAGCGCCCTTCGTCGCGCAAAATATGAAGTTAGGCGTCTCAATGGTGCCGTGCGGCGTCTTCAACAAACCCACCCGAGCCTTAGAGCTCGGATCTTGGTGAGTAACCTCAAATGAAAACTGTTCGTAATTAGGCACTGGCTTCTTCTTCCTCCAATAGGATGCGATCTTCTTCGGGAAGAAAGTAGCGTGCCAGATAAATAATGGGCGTGTCAAGCAATGCTACAATCACGCGCAGAGCATACGTTCCGAGGATGTACGTAAAGATGAGAACAGGCCAAGGCATGGGATCTTCAGATAATATTCTCCAGGCAAGAATGCTAAAAATGATATTGTCCAGCAATGCTGACATCATCGTCGAAGCATTGTTGCGCAGCCAAAGCCATCGGTTGCGCGTCAAGCACTTAAGAAAGTGGAAAATCCAGACATCGTAAAGCTGACTAAAAAGATAAGAAATCATCCCGGCAACCAGTAGCGCAGGAGCAGGGTTAAACAACGCCATCAAATGATCATGATTTTCAACAGCCCAGGCCCATTCTGACCCAGCCTGCGCCATGGTCAAAGGCTTAAGCCCAAGAGCGAGCATCATGATTGCTATCATCAAAGTATAAGAGGCGAAACCTAGCCAGACGGCTTTTCGGGCAATTTTAGGGCCATAGTACTCTGCTAAAATATCCGTCCCTAGGTAAATCGAGGA
>DCBD01000019.1 GCA_002313355.1 Opitutia bacterium UBA1116
AGGCATTTTATGCGCTTCGCTTGTTGTCTGTGCTAGTCGGGGGGGGATTATAGCGATGGTTTTTTTGATCGCTTGTGCTTGTTTGTTGGGAGCGTCTTATTTTGCTCACGCATTGGTTTCGAGTAAGCTGTGGATTTCGCTTGTCGTCGGTGTTGTTCTTTTGGGCGGTGCGCTTCTTTTTTCTTATGTAGCCGATAAGCAAGTGCTTAATCAAAGGATGAAAGAGATGGTTCAAAGTGTACATGATCCTAAGTCTGGATTTCGCTACTATCTCTATGAGTCTACGGTCGAGATGTTCCATGATCACTGGCTCTGGGGCATTGGTGGGGGTAGTTATCGCTATTATTCTCCTTCTTACATGATTAACTACGAAAGTTTTAGGCATAAGGATGGTCCTCCTCGTTTAAGATTTCGTGCTAATTATGCACATTCAGATTATCTCCAATTTTTAGCGGAATACGGGGTTGTTGGCTTCGCTTGTATGGCTTTGTTTTTTTTGTATTGGCTTTGGAAGGCTTTTGCATTGCGCCAGCATTATAATCTTCTTACGGGTATGATTCTGTTGACTGTTTTTATTATGATGCTGCATGCATTTTTAGACTTTTTGTATTATAGCCCAGCTATTTTGATTGTGGTTTCAGTCTTGGTGGCTTCTTCCTTGAAGTTAGCTCAGTGTGAAAAAAATCGCTGGAATCGCTTAGGAGGTGAGCGATGAAACAAGACGTTTTTGATATTGAACAAAGCCCTTTGGGCGATCTTTTTAGTTCTGATATTGTCCACTATGCTGAGTGTATGATTTCAGAAGCTCCTGAAAAAGGCCTTCCTGAAGAAGAAGCTTGCCTGGAAGGTGTCAGTGCCTCGCGCAAGCGAGAATTTCGTGCGGGACGTTTGTGTGCGCGCAATGCCCTTCGCTTACTCGGGGCCGAGTGTGTTCCTATTATTCCTTCTGAGCAACGTGGGCCTACATGGCCTGAGGGGGTGATTGGGTCCATTTCTCATACCCGTGAATACTGTGCGGCTGTTGTTGGGCGCTCCTCGGATGTATACAGTTTAGGGCTCGATGTGGAGCGATCAGATCGTTTAAAGCCTCGTTTGTGGCGTCTAGTTCTCCGTGATGCAGAACGTGAATGGGTGTCTCATTTTTCCGAGCAAGATCAAGTCCATTGGGCAACGCTTATTTTTAGTGCTAAAGAGGCTTTTTATAAGTATCAATTCCCTTATACATCAACCTGGGTGAGCTTTAAGCAGGCAGAAGTATCTGTTGATCCACAGGCTGGGCTTTTTGAACTTCGTATTGTGGATGATTTCTCTTCTCTGTTTCCTAAAGACACCGTTTTAATCGGACGCTTTGCTTTTGCGGGTCCGTACGTTTTTACAGGGCTAGCTGCTCAGCTGTAGTTAGCTTAAGGTCATTTTGCATATAAAAAAACCCGCAGCAATAAGATGCCGCAGGTTTTTTTGTGAAATTAGGTAGCGTTTGCTTATTTCCCTGCTTCCTTTTCCAGACTTTTGACAACGACACTGATGTCATGGCGTTGTGGCCCATAGAGTTTGTTGCTGTAACAAGGGACCGTATAGATCTTGCCAAGCTGATCACGTTCTATGGTGTAAGTGAGAAGCCAACCTTCGGACAGAGATTCACCTTCAACGTTGACATGCGTTACAAGATCTAGTGCAGCAAAGTCCAGAAGGTCTTGAGTGCTATAGTGTTCTCTGAGAGTGCTTTTAGTCCCTCCACCTAAACCAACACTGTTAAATGCGTAGACGGGTACTTCATGGAGAAGCCCTGCATATTGGGCTAAGCCACCGCCCATCGAGACACCCGTTACAATGATTTTATCATTTCCAAAATGCTTTTGCAGAAGCTCTGTCCACTCGGCAGCTTGGCTGTATATTTTGGGCGTTCCACCTCCAGCTTGCCACGATGAGCTCATTAGATTATAGGTCATCCGCCACCAGTCCGAAGATCTCATCGAGCCGCTCAATGGGCGTAGTTCTGTGCCCGCAAAAGCGAGGACGACATCACCGGTTTCAATGTTTTGGTAAATACGAGCTCGCATGCCTGAGCTGGACCAATCCTTCATGTCTTCTAAAAGCTGAGATTTTTCATCTTTCATCCACTTTTGAAGTTCTTCGGGGAGTTCCTCCTTGGTTAGGATCTTATATCCTGAGACTTCCGAGTCTGTAGCTTTATACTTATTAGCTCCGTCTGACATCTGTGCATAGGGCAAAACAGATTGAGCAAATTCTGGAGTCATCTCTCCCATCATTTGCTTGCCTGAAGTATCAACAACGTGTGAAGCCAGGTTATACCAACTATAGCTTTTTGAGATGTCTTTTACTTCGCCATCGAGATTGGTGATGACAATTCGGTATTCCTCGAAGGGGTTTTCCTCAACATCGATGATGACATAGTTGTCGTATCCGACTATAGGGCCTGCAATGTGTGCCCAATCGGCGTTTTCAATGTCAGTATCTTTACCTTCAATGCTATAAGCACTACCATCAGGAGCGTATAGGCGAAGCACAGCATTTTCGCTGTCATTCTCAATAAGATCAATTTTAGCCCCGTTTTGATCCGCAGCATGTATGTTGCCCAATGCTAATAGCATAAAGCTCAACATTGCGGTATAGATTTTAATTTGCTTTTTCATGTGATATAACTCCCTAAATATTTTTGATATTCATTCTTTAGACTATTTTTCTAAGAAAAAAGTTCCCCGAATTCTAGTTAAAATACCTTATTTTTGTTATTTGTCAAAATTTGGGGTTATACAAGAAATGAAGTTTTTTCTTTATGGCATTTTGTTTTTAAGAGGTAATTTATTTATTGATAACAGGTTATGATATTTTTACTTTTTCGTTTAGGCCTAAAGATCGTCTCCGTAGAGAATGAAGACGATCTTTGAGATGGGAGTGCTGCCTCGTTGTTAGATGCTTAAGCTAGGTAGCATCGGTATAATACTTTCTAAGCTTTTTATGGCTGCAACACCGCGATGACGTTGAAGACCAGAGAGTTGGTCGCTGTAACAAGGGATTTTGTAAATTTTACCTAGTTGATCACGTTTTACTATGTAAGTAAGAACCCAACCGTCGGATAAGGACTCGCCCTCTACATTGATGTGGGTGATCAGATTGAGCGCTGCCGTATCAAGTAGCTCTTGGGTTTCATAGTGCTCTCTGAGTATTCTCTTAGTGCCACAGCCTAATCCAACGCTGTTGAATGCGTAGACGGGCACTTCATTAAATAGGCCTGCAAATTGAGCTAAGCCTCCACCCAGGGAAAGTCCTGTAAGGATGATATTGTTCGCAGGGAAATGCTTTTGGAGCAGTTCTGTCCATTCCGCAGCTTGGGTATAAATCTTAGGTATTCCTCCGGCAGCCTGGTAAGGTGAGCTCATGAGGTTGTAGATCATGCGCCACCAATCCGAAGCCCTCCGGGAGCCATTCAGTGGGGATGATTCTGTCCCTACGAATGACAGAACGATGTCGCCTGTTCCTAGACTTTGATAAACGCGTGCACGCATTCCTGAACTGGACCATGCTTCTAGATCTTCTAAACGCTGGGACTCGTCATCTTTTACCCAGGACTGAAGGCCCTCAGGAAGCTCTTCTTTGCTTAGGATTCTATATCCGGCGACTTCAGATTCACTTAGTATATTTTTGTTAGCCTTTTCAGCCATGAGCGCATAGGGTAGGACCTCTTGAGCAACTTCTGGCGTCATTTCTCCAATCATTTGCTTGCCAGAAGTGTCTAATGCATAGGAGGAAATGTTGTACCAACTATAGCTTGTCGAGACGTCTACAACTTCGCCATCAGCATTTGTCATTACAATAATGCATTCCTTGACAAAATGACTAACAGCATCACTGGTGGCTATGTAAGCCGTTTCTTCAGCGATAAAGTCTTTTGCATCTACCCAGTCAGTGGCTTGCGTGTTTGAATGGTCCCATTCTGAGGTGTGAAAATAGTCATCGTCTGCGTAGGGACAAAATGGAGCATTTCCGCAGTACCTTTCGATAATGCCCATGAGGGCTTCACTTTGGTCTGCGGCATAAGTTGTGCTAAACATTGGAAGCATAAAGCTTAGCGTGATAGCGAGAATATTGGGATATTGTTTTATTTCCAGGATTTTTTTCATAGTGCTTTAGACTTTTGGGGGAGGATAAAAGTTCCTGAAAAATAAGTAAAATTATCTATTTTTTGTTTTTAGA
>DCBD01000144.1 GCA_002313355.1 Opitutia bacterium UBA1116
TTACAGCATTAATAGCTGCTCAAGTCCTCGAACTTACGGGGGGTAGTTCGTCACTAGCCCGTGCTTTGCGTTCCAAGTCTGCTAGCCTTAAAGTCGATAATAAGTGGGTTGAGGAGTGCGCGAAAGATTTAGTTAACGAGCGGGGAGCCTCCCTTGTTGTCGCAGGGCCTCAGCTCCCAGGCGAAGTTCATGTTCTGACTGCATTGATCAATGCTCAGCTTGGCGCTGAAGGGAAGACGGTTTACTACCGAAAGGTAACGTCTAAAAGTGCAGACTCGATTGAATCTCTTGCGAGCGCAGCAGGTAAGGGTGCTATTGATACTTTGGTTATTTTGGGTGGCAATCCTGTATACGATGCCCCTGCAAACCTTGACTGGAAGGCCCTTCAAAAGAAGCTGCCTAAGGTTATTCGTTACGGCTATTACTTTGATGAGACATCTGCTTTGGCCGATTATCACGTTGCAGCAAGTCACTACCTAGAATGTTGGGGTGACGGGCGCACGTGGGACGGAACGGTCGTTCCTGTCCAACCCATGATTGAGCCTATCTTTTCGACATTGAGCGAGCTTGATGTCATTGCCCACTTATGTGGTGCACCTCAAAAAGATTCATACACTTTAGTCCAGGAGACTTTTAAGGGGCTGTCTCAGGATGTAACTAAGCCAGAGCCCTTTGATAGTTGGTTGAGTGTTGGCGTTCTTGAAGGCTCTGCTGAGCAAGAGACTTTTAGTGGCGCAACTAAACCCATGTCTTTTGATAGCTGGCTTAGTGTAGGGGTTCTTTTTGGGTCTTCCTATTCGGTGGCTTCGCTTTCTATTCAAGAAAAAGATGTGTTGCGTGCGCTTTCGGCTCCGGCCTTTAAAATTCCTCAGCTTAGCTCATCCCAGCTTGAGTGCCGTTTTGTTCCTAGTAACCACGTTTGGGATGGTCGCTACAATAACAATGGATGGCTTCAAGAGTGTCCTGAGCCGATGACAAAGCTCACTTGGGACAATGCTATTCAGATCAGCCCACGCCTTGCTAAAGAGCTTCAACGCTCTACGGGCATTGCAATTCTTCCTGATCCTAGCTTCCTTAATGAAGCCGGTCAGATCGCGCCCAATGCGAACAAGTTTAAGCGTGGAAAAGAGCAGGCTAATATTGCAGAAATTACAGTCAATGGGCAAACCGTTCGCGGGCCGTTGCATGTTCAGCCTGGCCTTGCAGACTATACGATTGTTCTCAGTCTCGGTTATGGCCGAGAGAAAACAGGCCGCGTAGGGCAGGGCACTGGTTTTGATGTTTATCCATTAAGGACTGTGGCGGATAGCGCTTATGCTACTGCAGCAACTATCCGGGTAACTCCAGAGCTTTATCCTTTAGCCAATACCCAAGAGCATTGGTCTATGGAGGGGCGTGCCATTGTTCGCGAAGCAAACGCAGAAGAGTATGCCTCACATCCTGATTTTGTCAATCAGATGGGGATGGAGTCGCACTCGCCTCCTGTTTATGGGCCCGCTCAAAATATGCCTTTGCAACAAAAGGTGACAGATATCCCTCGGGGTAACTCTCTGTATCAAACACCTGAATTTAAAGGCCCTCAGCAGTGGGGTATGGTCATAGACCTGAATAGCTGTACTGGTTGTAATGCCTGTGTCGTTGCCTGCCAAAGTGAAAATAATATTCCCATTGTGGGCAAAGACCAAGTTCTGCGTGGTCGCGAGATGCAGTGGATCCGTTTAGATCGCTACTATTCTGGTGGTGAGGGTGGTCGTGGTGGCCTTCCTGAGGATCCGCAAGTTTCTTTCATGGGGATGATGTGTCAGCATTGTGAGCTGGCTCCTTGTGAGTCTGTCTGCCCTGTCAATGCCACTGTGCACGATGATCAAGGTCTGAACGTTATGGCCTATAACCGATGTGTGGGTACTCGATATTGTGCAAACAATTGCCCGTATAAGGTTCGTCGCTTTAACTTTTTTGATTGGAACAAGCGCGAGATTGGTCACTTCTACGAAGGTCCTTTTGGTCCTGCAGGAATGCCTGAGCTTGAGAAGCTTCAAAAGAATCCGGATGTCACTGTTCGCATGCGTGGTGTCATGGAAAAATGCACGTATTGCGTCCAGCGTATTGAGTCTGCAAAGATCAATCAATTGCGCGAGGCAAAGGATTCAGGGAATATCAAGGTACCTGATGGTGTCATTAAGACAGCTTGTCAGCAAACTTGCCCAGCAGATGCCATTACTTTTGGTGACCTCGAGGATTCCTCAACAGAAGTCTCCCAGCTTAAAGAATCTGACCGCAATTATGATGTTCTTGGCTATCTTAATACACGCCCAAGGACGAGTTATCTTGCCAAGCTTCGGAATCCAAATCCTGCCATGCCTGATTATGCATCGCTTCCTTTAAACCGAAAAGAGTATGAGGATCGTTATGGCCATGGTACCCATAGTGCAGAGGAGATAACTCACAGCTAATTTAGTAAAAGAGCATAACCATGTCGGAAGTACTCGAAGATATTTCTCTCCCAAAGCCTGCTATATTAAAGGAGGTCAATCCGGTATCTATTACCAAGCCTCCTCTTGTTAATAACAAGCGCAGCATCGCTTGGATTACGGATAAAATCTGTAACATTGTTGAGGAGCCAACACCACGATGGTGGTGGGTGTCCTTTATTGTTGCAGTGCTTATTGCCTCTTACACTTTTATTGGGCTCACTTGGCTTGTCTCAACTGGAGTTGGTGTGTGGGGTCTTGCTAACCCTATTAATTGGGGTTGGGCCATTGTAAACTTTGTTTTTTGGATCGGTATAGGCCACGCTGGGACGCTGATTTCTGCCATTCTTTGTCTGCTTAAGCAAAAATGGAGGACGTCGATCAACCGTGCTGCCGAAGCTATGACGATTTTTGCCGTTTGCTGTGCGGGTATTTTTCCTCTTTTTCACGTCGGTCGTGTATGGTTTGCTTGGTGGCTTTTCCCACTTCCTAACTCAAATAGCATTTGGCCTCAATTTCGAAGCCCTCTTGAGTGGGATGTTTTTGCCGTTTCCACTTATTTTACTGTTTCTGTCCTTTTCTGGTACATGGGGATGATTCCTGATCTTGGAGCTCTCCGTGACCGTGCAAAGAAAACATGGCGCAAGGTTTTCTATGGAGTGCTTGCCATGGGCTGGCGCAATTCTAATCGCCACTGGCGTAACTATGAAATGGCCTATTTGCTTCTTGCAGGTCTGTCCACTCCTCTCGTGCTTTCCGTGCACACTATCGTTTCGTTTGACTTTGCTGCATCAGTACTCCCTGGCTGGCATACGACGATCTTTCCACCGTACTTTGTTGCTGGCGCTATCTTTTCTGGGTTTGGCATGGTGCTTACTCTCATGCTTCCGCTACGTGCGATTTATGGCCTGCATGACCTGATCACTCAGCATCACATAGATTGCATGTGTAAGATCATTCTTGCTACAGGTAGTATGGTGGGTTACGCCTATGCGATGGAGTTCTTTATCGCCTGGTACGGTGCGAATCCTTACGAAGGTTTTGCCTTTGTTAACCGCGCATTTGGTCAATATGCTTGGGCGTATTGGATCATGGTCTCTTGCAATGTTATCAGCCCGCAGCTTTTCTGGTTTAAATTCATTCGTCGCAACCCAGCTTTAGTGTGGATTATCTGCGGCTTTGTTAACGTGGGTATGTGGTTTGAGCGTTTTGTTATCACCGTTACGTCCCTAGCGAATGATTTTCTTCCTTCTAGTTGGGGTTATTACTCACCAACCATTGTTGATATTTTCACCTTCTTCGGGACATTTGGGTTCTTTACCGCATTGTTCCTGCTCTTTGTGCGTTTCTTGCCTTTGATGCCTATTGCCGAGCTCAAGGCAGTCACACCTCCTGCAGATCCTCACGGCAACGGCACCTGGGATTGATTTATAATAATACGGTCACACTATGGCGAACGTTAACAACAAACCTTTTGGTCTTATCGCAAGCTTCAAAACGGCGCCCGATATTTATGAGGCAGCCAAGCGCGTACGCGATGCTGGTTACAAGAAATGGGATGTCTTTACACCATTTCCCGTTCACGGGATGGATGGTGCTATGGGTCTCAAGCGCTCTCGCGTACCTCGCTTCACTTTGATAGGTGGACTTACCGGCTTTTGGACGGGCGTTTTAATTACCTGGTACATGAATGGCTATGATTATCCTTTAATTGTAGGGGGTAAGCCTTTCTGGAGTTTTATTTTTCCATTTCCTGTCCTTTATGAGCTAACCATTCTTTTTGCAGCATTTGGTACTTTTTTTGGAATGTTTATCTCGAATAAACTTCCAGAGCATCATCATCCAACTTTCGATCATCCAGCGTTTAATAAAGCTTCCGATGATACTTTCTTTATTCTTATTCAAAATGAAGATCCTCAGTATGATGCCGAGAAGACACGTGCGCTTCTTGAGGAAATTGGGGGAGAAGAGGTCACTTTACTAGAAGAATAACATGCGTTACTTTTTAGCTATATTTGGACTGTCTTGCCTTGCTGTATTATCCTTTTTTGGATTGCGTGGCACAAAGTCGACAAAGCCACCTGTCTATGTCTTTCCTGATATGGACTTTCAGGCAAAGTATCTCCCTCAGGGCGAGAATGATTTTTTTGCCAATCAAATGGATGATCGTCCTGTTGTTCAGGGTACCGTTGCCCGCGGTTACGAGTGGAATGTCAAAAAAGTTTTCTCGGAAAACTTTGCTTACGCACCGGATCAAAACCCAGCTCTCTACTCCGGAAAAGACATTTCAGGAGAATGGTATCGTGGTTTTCCTGTTCCCGTGACTAATGAGCTGATGGAGCTTGGCCAGCAAAAGTATGCAATTTTCTGTGCTGTTTGTCATGGAGCTTTAGGCGATGGTAATGGCATTACGAAGCAATACGGCATGATTGCAACACCCACCTACCACGATGACCGTCTTCGCGACATGGCAGAAGGTGAGATTTTTAATACCATTACTCATGGTAAAAACACAATGAATCCCTACGCTGACAAGTTAACCCCTGAAGAGCGCTGGGCTGTTATTTTATACGTGCGTGCCCTTCAGCAGGCACGGAATGCATCGCTTAACGATGTTCCCACTGAATACCGTTCGAAATTAGGCATATGAGTTCACAAACTGCAACTTTATCCTCTGATGTGAGTGCCCAGCGAGGCAGTCCAGGCTTTTCTTGGCTTGCTTTGCTTGTCGGCCTCGTGGGCCTTGGTATTGCCGGAATGGGTTTTTACCAAGGGCTTCAGGAAGGCAATGCTCGTCCCATCGTAAGCTGGCTTATCGGTTTTAGCTTTTGGTTTTCCATGGGTATTGGCATGCTTTTCATCACCATGATTTGGTATGTTTTTGGTGCGAGTTGGCCCATTATTATTCGTCGCCAGCTAGAGCATGCACTTTCTGCCTTCCCTTGGCTTGCCCTCGTCTTTCTTCCTCTTTTGTTGGTTGGTTGGTTTTACCATGAAAATCCTGGCATCCTCTGGAAATGGCTTAATCCAGACTACGTCCTTCCCGGAGGTGAAACGGTAGGAGACGATGTCCTCTATATCAAAAAAGCAGCCTTCTTAAATAAAGACTTTTTCACCATTCGCGTTGCTTTTTACTTTTCGTTTTGGTGTGCCTGGGCATTTATGCTGCGCCGATGTTCTTTCCAAATGGAACGGGATGGTAATGCCTGTTGGGATGGCCGCGCTCATAACATTTCTGCTATTGGCATACCTTTGTGCGCCCTCATTACTACATTTGCCGCGTTTGACTTTTTTATGAGCCTCTCTTACCATTGGTTCTCGACCATGTATGGTGTGTGGTTCTTTGCGACATCTATGCGTGCAGGCTTGGCAGGTACAGTCATTATTTGCTACCTTCTCTCAACGCGTGGTTCGCTCAAAGGCATTTACAATCAAGCTCACCGTTACGACTTAGGGTCTCTTTGTTTTACATTCACCGTTTTCTGGGCTTACATTACTTTTTGCCAATATTTTCTCATCTATAACGCGAATATTCCCGAGGAGACTTTCTGGTTCAATATTCGTGAGTTAGGTGCTGATTGGCTCAAAAACTCTTGGTGGTGGATAGGTCTTTTTGGTCTGATCTTTGGGTATTTCTTTATACCTTTCTTCTATCTGCTCATTTACACAAACAAGATTAACCCCAAGCGTCTTCTTGCCATCTGTATTTGGATTCTTTCTTTCCACATTATAGATCTTTATTTTAATATTGTTCCTGCTCAAAAAGTAGCCGATAACACAGTGGGGTTCACTGTTCGGGAGTTTAGCGTTACTCCTTGGGACATCGCTTCATTGATCGGAGTTGGGGGTATTTGCACTTGGGCCTTTATGCGCAGTATGCGCAAGGCTGCGCCCATTCCTATTCGAGACCCACGCATTTTAGGTTCCATTCATCACCATGAGTAATTCGCATCAAGATCACGCGCTTAAGCCGCCTACACGCCTTCATTTTGCCCTCTCCTTTGCGGGCATTCTAGGCTCATTTTTAATATTCTTACTTATTCTTCTTTTGGCATACTTGCCTTACCGTCCAGAGCCTGTAGATACTCAGCAGGTTGAAGAACGCAAAACAAAGCTTGCAGACTATCGGGCTGGTGTCGCTAAAGAAGTTAATTCTTATGGCTGGGTTAATCAATCCAAGGGTGTAGTACGTATTCCTGTTGAGGAATCTATGAAGCTCACGGTAGAGAAGTATCACCAAGCGGAAAGGGTGGTTCCTGCTAAGTAGTGTGGAGGCCTGCTATGGAGTGGGATATTAATCTATATGTCATCACGGGGCTAGGGGGCTTATTTTTTGCCTCGGCATTGTATGCTTTGTTTTGGTCCGTAAAAAAGGGCCAGCTTGCCAATTTGGAACAACAGTCTAAGAGTGTTTTCGACGAAGAAGAGCCTGAGGGTGTTCATACAGACTTTTTCCCTGGAGAGGCTGAGCGCTCCCACAAGAAGCTAAATATAGAGCGAGGTGTTCTATGACTTTATTTAAATCATTACTTCGAGTTATTTTTCCTTCGGCTGATGCACGGCCTAAGGTTCAGCTCAGCCGCATTGACGCTTCTATGCGCACGCCGTGTACTTTTTTTGTTATTGCGGCGATTTGCTGGTTGCTTGCAGGTACCGTCTTTGCACTTCTTGCTTCAATGACGCTTCACTCCCCGAGTTGGTTTCCTAACTGGGAATGGCTTACTTTTGGGCGCATTCGCTCTGCACACTTGAACTCGGTTGCCTATGGCTGGGGCAATAACGCTATTTTTGCTGTCGGCCTTTGGGTTATGGCTCGCCTCTGCAAGACTGAAGTCCGCCATGGTGGTATCTTGCTCATAGCAGGTTTTTTTTGGAATATCGGTTTGCTCGTTGGCATTACCGGTATTTTAAGTGGAGGGCTCACTTCGGTCGAATGGTTGGAGATGCCTCCTGCCGTTGCACCACTTCT
>DCBD01000046.1:0-4836 GCA_002313355.1 Opitutia bacterium UBA1116
TCAGCCTTATGCTCTGGGCCCTCTTTGCAGGCATTCTCATTGCACAAGGATCGATGGGAGCCCTGCTCAAATATTATGGACAAGAAGAACTTTCTCCTGCATGGGGTGCTTTCTTCTCCAGCATTGCCATGCATGGAAGCATTTTACTGCTCATGTTTGTCGCTTGGATAGGATGGAAAAAAGACATCTTTAGCTCAATAAGTGCCGTGCCCTACTCGATTGGGAAAGCGCTCTGCCAAGGCGTTCTCGCCTTTGTCATGGCAATGCCGATTATTTGGGTCTGCAATAAAGCCTGGGTATTCCTCTTAAGCAAACTCCACGCGCTCGGAATAGACATCACCGCAGAGCCGCAAAACCTTGTCGAGGTGATCGCAGAAACAAGCTCGATGCTGCCCACCCTGCTCATGGGCGTCCTTGCTGTATGTATTGCACCCATCACCGAAGAGGTCGTCTTTCGGGGCATCATCTACCGATATTTTAAAGGGCGCGTAGAGTCGACACCGGCACTCCTACTCAGTGCCCTACTTTTTGCCTGCATGCACTTTAACCTCCTGTCCTTCCTACCGCTTTTTCTACTCGGGGTGCTCTTAGGGCTAAGCTATGAGTGGTCTGGAAATATCGGCGTGCCCATTGCCTTTCACGCTTTTTTTAATCTCAACACCTACCTGGTCATTCTTATCCAGCCAGAAACCATCGAAGGCATCGGCTGCCTTTTTCCATGAGTCCCTTTTCTGATAAACGCGAAGAGACGGTTAGTGTACTGGGCGAAAAGGCACTCATCAAGGCTATCCAAGCATGGACTCAGCCCATTGGCCTCGCTGCTCCTGAAGGCATCGGCGATGATTGCGCGCTCATCCACATCGAACAGCCCGGAAAGCACTTACTGACCACCGATGGTGTCATCTACGGCTCTCATTTTGACCACACAGCAGCTGCAGACCTTGCTGGAGAGAAACTCATCAAACGCAACATCAGCGATATTGCAGCCATGGGTGGCACACCGCAATCAGCACTGGTGAGCATTATTACCTCTTCCCATCTTAAAACGAATTGGCTCAAGAACTTTTACCAAGGAATCATCCGTGTAGCTAAGCGCTATGGCATTCACCTTATTGGCGGAGACGTCGCCGAAGGCCCCAAAGATTATTTTTCAGGACACATGACACTGATGGGTAAGGTAAAAAAACCCATCTTGAGGCAGCATGCTGAAATAGGAGACTCGCTTTGGGTTACGGGGACCCTCGGCGGAAGCATCTTAGGGCACCACTTAAATTTTCAGCCAAGGCTTGATGAAGGCAAATGGCTAGCCGAGCATGGTCGCGTAACGGCGATGATCGACATCACCGATGGGCTTGCGAAAGATTTACCGACACTCCTCCAAAACAAGCAAGTTGCCCTACTCGAACTCGATGGCATACCGATCTGTGAAGCAGCCTATGAGCTTGCTAAGCAAACAGGGAAACCGCCCGTAGAGCATGCTTTTTGTGATGGTGAAGACTACGAATTGCTCTTCACGCTACGGGAAAGTGTCGAGCTCAACGCATTTAAACGGGCTTGGGAAAAGCAATTCAAAACACAAGTGCAGTGTATTGGGCGCATTCAGGAAAGTGGAGAAAAACACTCATTACTCAATGCTAAAACAGGTAAACCCTTGCCCACATGGTATGGGTTTGAACACATAAGCTCATGACAGCATTCCAAGAAGAGCTAACCCAAGGCATCGAAACACACAGCGCTGAAACAACACAAATGGTGGCAAAGCGCTTGAGTGAAGTCATCCCAGAAGATTGTACCCTCGCCCTTTATGGAGACCTCGGGACCGGTAAAACGACCTTTGTCAAGGGGCTTGCCGCAGCCTGGGGCATCACTCAGCACATCACAAGCCCAACTTTTACACTCTTTAGCATGTATGCAGGAACACGCAACCTCGTGCATGTCGATGCTTTTCGCATCAAAGATACTGCCTCAGCCGAAAATTTGATGATCGATGATTTCCTCGAGTCGCCCTATTGCCTTGTTGTTGAGTGGCCTCAAAAGCTAATCCCCCTGCTGCCTACTCCGCTATGGCATATTGAGTTAGGCATCCTCGGCAAAGAACACCACACAATACAGCTGAAGCAAATCGACCTTTAAGAAACCTTAGGCTCCTCCGGAATAGGCTCCTTTGCTAGCCCAGGATCAGGCAAAGTATCTTCAGCCTCGTGAGTTGGAGAATCGTCAGCATTGGGCTCTTCAACTTCGTCAGAAGACTCGGAAGCTTTTAAAGAATGTTCGCGAACAAGGGGTGCGTACAACTTGCCATCTGAATACTCTGTAACATAACCCTCTGTGATAAGCCAGTGAAGGTCCTGCATCATCTGCTTGATGACTGCCTGTTGCCCTTCAGTCAAAACAGGCTCCTCAGAAGAGGCACCCTCTGCTGAAGAACTCCCTCCACGAACAATGCCTAAGTACTCGGCATTAAGGTCTGAAATAAGCATGTCTGGCCGCTGCTCGATGAAATCAATTAACTTTTGGATGCTTTCTGAAAACACCGTATCTGGGCCGCGGAAACGGCGCTTAACAGCGCACACAAAAGCAGGCCCTTTTGCACCTTTTTTAAACAAGTGAAACTTCAAACGGCGAAGACGCCCGCGGAGGTTGTTCGCAGTCTGAAGAGGAAAGCGGCGTTGATAATCAAGCTCAGCCTCAATGGAGCAGCGCAAGGGCCCTGAAGGCATTTTCTCGAGACACTTACCGCAAACACGTGCTGTGTGAGCTACACGCAAGGCTTTGTCTTTTCGGTGATTGAGCAGGAAAAAGCGCACACTCTCAAGACTGTCAAGAAACTCTGGCTCACCTTCAGCACGATCCTTCAAGCGATAGCGCTTGGCCTGGCTCATCTTTTCGACCCAGGATTGAATCAGCTCAGGATCTTCGACACGCTCGAGTTTGGCCGCAAAACGGTCAAAAGGCATGTGGGCACAGTGTGTGGCATAGTGCTCCTGAAGGACCTGCTGATAGCGATGAAAATTTGGAGGCCCTAAAAGTTCGCCAGTAATCGAGCAGCGATTGACATACTGGAACGCGCCCTTGGGCGGGTCGACATCGATAGTCTCTATGTCAAAAAATAGATCTACATAATGGCGCAAGATGTGAGCCATCGCCTCCTCTTCTGTGAGGAAGGGCAAATGATCTGGAACGGAACAGTAAAAGTGTTCGGGGGCCTCGGGATTGCCCTGCTTTGGGGTGACAACAGCGACAAAGCGATCGACCTTTTCGAGAAGGAGCGTTGCAATCTCAAATAATTGGTAGGTCTTGCAAGAGGCCTTTAAAGCACGCACTAAAGCGTTAAAAGGGACATCTTCGGGATAGAAAAGCGCATCCACAATTGGCTTGAAAGGCTTTGAAGCTTGGCTTGAAGCTTTTTGGGCCTGCCTGCGATCGCGACGAGGAGCCAACGAAGCTTTCTTAGACTTTTCACGCTCAGGCTTTTGTTTGCGCTTGGGTGTGGAGGACTGAGTCCAACTCGGGCCAAAATGGAGATCTTTGAGCTCGCTCAAGTCAACCTGTGCGTTGGACGCTTCATCAACAGAATTATCTGGGGTGTCTACCATGGTGAGTAACCCTCTTTCTTAGCTCTAGGCTACAAACTTCTTTATTGAGATTATTAACGAACCTTCTAGGCCAATGACTTAAAAACGATACTCTTTAAAAACAGCAAATCTAGCGATGTTTTGACAAATGAGATCTTGTTATAAATCTTCTGAAAAAGGCAAGCCAAACAAAAAATGTATAAAAAATGAGAATTATTGTGTTGATTCTCGGGGAAATACCCTTTTTTTCTAAAACCTTCCTAGTAGGCTAGGATTTTAAAAAGTTCTTTGCTCAGGTGGTGGAATTGGTAGACACGCACGCTTGAGGGGCGTGTGGCGCAAGCTGTGCGGGTTCGAGTCCCGCCCTGAGCACCATTTCAAGGCAAAGGAAGCACCAAGAATGGACTGTTTTCTGCCTTTTAGGCTAGTCGAGCCAAGGTTTTTGGCGCCAGGCAAGTGATTGAGCGACCTGCTTAGGGAAAAAGGGCCCTCGGTAGATAAGCCCAGTATAGAGCTGAACCAAAGACGCTCCAGCATCCACCATGCGGCCTGCGCCTGTGACATCAGTAATGCCACCTACACCAATAATGGGAAGCTTGCCCGCTGTGGCTCGATGGATGTAATTAATCATCTCTACAGAACGCTCAAGCAAGGGGCGACCACTCAAACTACCTTTACGCTCTTCAGCTGGAGACAAAAGCTTTAGCGAGGTATTGCAAGAAATGATACCTGCAAGACCCAGTTCTTGGACAACGTCAAGGACTTCATCTATTTGGCGGAAAGTTAAATCTGGGGATATCTTAACAAGCATCGGAATGAGCTTTACACCCATTTTTTTTGCACGGTCTACATCCGCATCACGTAAAGTCCTTAAAAGATCCCTTAAATAATCCGCACCTTGGAGCTTTTGGAGATTGGGGGTATTGGGACTACTCACATTGATGGCAAAATAATCAGCATAATCAGCAAGCCGGTGAAATGTGTTGAGATAATCCTCTGCAGCCGCGTCTAAAGACACCGTCTTAGACTTGCCTATGTTGACACCGAGAGGTAGCGGCTTTTTATGCGCATCAAAGTTCTTGGCCAAGCGACGGGCAACAACCTCAGCCCCGTCGTTATTGAAACCCATGTGATTGATCAACGCCTCATCCTCAACTAAACGATGCAGACGAGGACGAGGATTGCCGGGTTGACGCTGGTAAGTAACCGTCCCCACTTCAACAAAACCAAAACCTAAATTAAACAATGAATTATATACCTC
>DCBD01000046.1:5121-5453 GCA_002313355.1 Opitutia bacterium UBA1116
CACTTCAACAAAACCAAAACCTAAGGCCTTAGCAGCCCGCCAGCAAAGAGCGTTTTTGTCAAAACCTGCGGCTAAGCCAACCAGATTAGGAAAACTAAGCCCAAAAAGCTCACAAGGCTCAACGCCGTGTGGCTGATTATAAGCCTCCATCATTCGGCAAAGCCAAGGAAACTTGCTCAAAAGCCTTAAAGCAGCTATAGCTTGATCATGAGACCACTCAGGGTCTTGGCGAAAGAGCAGCGGACAAACAATTTTTTCGTAAAAAAGACTCATTCAATCAATGAAAATGAAATGCGCATTATAGAGAAAGCACTCCCAAGATTCAAGGGGTG
>DCBD01000046.1:5790-6455 GCA_002313355.1 Opitutia bacterium UBA1116
TTTCGATGAAGCTAAAATATCAATATTTCAAACTCACAAAGATAACCCACCTTCATAGCACGAAATTGAAAAAAGCGCATTTTTGTGATTTACATTTGAGAAAAATCTTCAATCACAGTAGGATTCATTTACTCAATAACTTCGAAATGCCGAAGTCTGTAACGACAATACAATCCTTTAACGACTTTATTACTCTTTAAATAGCTATGGCAAAAAGCGCAAAAAAGCTTGAATGGTGCGAGGTTCGCCTCGGCAAAGACATGAACTGGTGGGTCGAAAAAATCAGTGATCCCATACACTGGGATCTTGACAGCCTCAGCATCGTTGACCCAAGACAAATGGCACACATCCTCGATGTCGTCTATCCTTTGCGCGAATACGGGCTGAACAGCTCCATCATCGACAATGCATTTTTTAAATTCCGAATCGAAAAAGACCTCGGCAAAGGCCACATCCGCCTAGCGCGCATCGAGGATTCCATTCTAGACTCTGACGAACCCCTATTTGGCCTTCCTGACATTTTAGATGAGGAAAAAGGCCCCTATGCGGACTTTATTGATCACATCACCAAACTGAGGGTTAAGATGCTCAACGACCTAATTGAGTTTGAGCAACGCCTAACCGTAGACGAACTTGAAGACGAAATACGAGAGGATCAAAACAAT
>DCBD01000096.1:0-7344 GCA_002313355.1 Opitutia bacterium UBA1116
TCTCCACCACCCATTGGGTGATCAACAGGGTTCATAGCTACACCACGAACTCGAGGACGGCGTCCTTTCCAACGACTACGACCCGCCTTGCCAACCGTTGCATTTTGGTGATTAGCATTACCTACAACACCAATAGTAGCACGACAATTAGAATTTACCAATCGAACCTCTCCACTAGGCATTTTTAAAGTGGCCTTATCGCCTTCAATCGAGACAAGCTGCGCAGAAACGCCAGCACCTCGTGCAATCTGTGCTCCTTTTCCGGGCAAAAGCTCTATAGCATGAAGCGTCGTCGCTGGGGGAATAAGCTTCAAAGGCATAGAATATCCAACCTTGTACTCATCAACAGGTTGGTTAGTATTAACAAGAACATCACCGATTTTTACCCCTATTGGAGCGAGAATATAGCGCTTTTCTCCGTCACAATAAGCAAGCAAGGCAATATTAGCAGAACGATTAGGATCGTACTCAATAGCCTGAACTTTAGCTGGGATTTCAAACTTGTTGCGTTTAAAATCAATAATGCGATAATTGCGCTTATGGCCACCACCACGACGACGGGAGGTGATACGCCCATAGCAATTACGCCCTTTAGCGCGATGCTTAGACTGAGTTAAACGGCGTTCTGAATCTTTTTTGCTAACCTCGGGGTTATTAGAAACGAAAAAACGTTGCCCGGGTGTAAGTGGTCTATGCTTTTTAAGTGCCATAATTCGAAATTTAATCCTTCTCGGCTACTCAATATCTTATATGAGTTCGATCTTGTCTCCTTCCTTAAGAGTCACGATAGCTTTTTTCATATCAGGCTTTTTCCCTGGTCGGCCTGCACGAAGGCGAGATCTCTTAGCCTTACCTTTGATATTGATAATATTTACACGGGTTACAGAAACATTAAACCTTTCCTCAACAGCGCTCGAAACAGCTCCTTTACTTGCTTGAGGGAACACTTCAAAAGTATATTGATTAAGGTTAGATGCCAATAAATTTGACTTTTCTGTAACACGATACTCTTTAAAAACTTTAACTTGCTCAACCATCGTTACTATTCCTTATTCGTTGCACGCAATAAAACGGTATCAAGGCCTTTTTCGCTCATCAAAACCTTATCAAAGCGAACCAAGTCCCAAGCATTAAGCGAATCAGCATCGCAAATGTAAACACGTTCAATATTGCGAGCTGCCAAAATGGTGTTCTCTTGAAAAGCTTGATCAACAATCAAAACCTTTCCAGAATTGTATATATTATTAAGAAGTGAATTAAAAAGCTTGGTTTTGGGTTCTTTTACCTCAAAAGACTCAATGAGGTCTAAATGGCCATCTTGCGCACAATCAAATAGCGCGCGTTGGAATGCAAGCGTCTTAACCTTGCGACTCACTGTCTTTGAATAATCGCGAGGACGCGGACCAAACACGATACCACCCCCACGCCAAATAGGACTTCTGCGAGAACCTGCGCGCGCCATACCTGTACCTTTTTGACGCCAAGGTTTTTTACCTCCTCCACGCACTTCCCCTCGAGTCTTTGTGCATGCATTCCCCTGTCTCAAGTTAGCCTGGTAAGCAACAATTACATCTTTTAAAGCGCGAACCCCCTTGTCTCCCTCGAAATGAGGAATACCTTCAACTTCTTTTTCGCGACTACTTGAGCCATCTTTCGTATAAACTTTAAATTTCATAAAATGTCCCCTCTATGACTGCGCCTTGCGAACCTTCTTTGCTTCACGTACGAAGACTTCACCGCCTTTTGGGCCAGGAAAACTACCTTTAATAAGGAGTAAATTTTTATCCTCAATAACCTTAACCACAACTAAGTTTTGCGAAGTACGACGAGCATTCCCCATATGACCTGGCATTTTACGGCCTTTATCAACCTCACCTGGCCACTGACATTGACCATAAGACCCTCCACGACGATGGAACATCGAACCATGAGATGCTTTACCACCGGAAAATCCCCAACGCTTCACTACGCCCTGAAACCCACGCCCCTTGGTATTCCCAATAACATCAACTTTTTGGCCCTCTTGAAAACAATTAACCGTAAGCGTATCCCCTACAGAGAAATCAGCCCTATCAGTGCGAAATTCACAAAGACGATGGTGTGGGTCAATGCCAGCCTTGGAAAAGTGGCCTTGTTGTGGCTTTGCAATGCGCTCCTTTTTCTGAAGCATTGCAGCAAATTGAATAGCATTGTAGCCATCCGACTCAACTGTCTTTACCTGAACAACAGGGCAAGGATCTACTTTAACTACAGTAACAGGAACGAGCTCATTATTAGCATCGTAAACCTGTGTCATTCCAATTTTTTTTCCTATTAATGTAAAACTCATAGCATTAAGCGGCAGATTTTATTAGGCAACCTGCATTATTGCGGTTAATGGTTAATATTTAAACGTCAATGGTAATATCTACGCCCGCGGGCAAGTTCAATTTTTTAAGTTCGTCAACAGTTTGGGCAGTAGGCTCGACAATATCGATAACACGTTTATGTGTACGAAGCTCAAACTGCTCCATAGATTTTTTATCGACATGCGGCGAGCGATTAACTGAAAACTTCTCGATTCTAGTGGGTAAAGGAACAGGACCCGAAACACGTGCACCTGAACGCTTTGCTGTATCAACGATATCGGCTGCTGATTGATCAATAACTCGATAATCAAAACCCTTGAGAATAATGCGTATTCTTTGTTTAGTCATTGTTTAAATTAAGTACGAGCGGCTTGACGAGATGAAGTCTCCACGATTTTATCCAAGAGACTTGCGGGAACTTGCTCAAAATGAGATGGCTCCATAGCATAACTTGCACGGCCCTTTGAAAGCGAACGAACATCCGTAGCATAGCCGAACATCGTTTCGAGAGGAACAAACGAACTGATCACCGTTAAATTAGACTTGGTCTCCATACTCTGAATCTGCCCTCGGCGGCGATTTAAGTCACCCATGATATCACCCTGATATTCCTCAGGGGTTGTAACCTCAACCTTCATAATTGGCTCAAGAAGGATAGGGCCTGCGTTCTTCATCGCATCTTTAAAGGCAAAAATACCTGCCATCTTAAATGCCATTTCAGAAGAATCCACTTCATGGAATGAACCATCTACAATACGAACCTTAAAGTCAATTACAGGGTAACCTGCAACAACACCATTATTTGAGGCTTCAATGATGCCATCTTGAGTTGGTTTGATGTATTCACGAGGGATCACACCACCGACAATTTCGGAAACCACCTCAATGCCTGAACCCTTTTCAGAAGGCTCAATCTTAATAAGAGCATGACCGTACTGCCCACGACCACCTGACTGACGGATAAACTTACCTTCACCGTCTGCAGCAGATGTAATGGTCTCACGATAAGCAATCTGGGGACGGCCAGCTTGTGCTTCTACCTTAAATTCTCTAAATAAACGATCTCGAATAATATCAAGATGAAGCTCGCCCATCCCAGCAATAATGGTTTGTCCTGTTTCTGCATTACTTGAAACCTGGAATGTAGGATCTTCTTCTGAGAGGCGCTGGAGAGCAAGTGAAAGCTTTTCTTGATCAGCCTTACTATTTGGCTCAATAGACATACTAATCACAGGCTCTGGGAACGTAGGAGGTTCGAGCATAACGTCGAGCTCTTTAGTACACAAAGTATCTCCTGTAATCACCTCGCGAGCGCCAATAATTGCACAAATATCTCCAGAGTAGGCGACATCAATATCTTCGCGTGCATCCGCCTTCATAATCATAAGGCGACTAATCCGCTCTGTCTTTCGAGTGCGAGGATTGTAAAGTGTAGCCCCTTTGCGCAATTCTCCAGCATAAACCCGGAAAAAGACAAGCTTACCCACATAAGGATCAGTCATCAGTTTAAATGCCAGGCCTACAATATCAGTGTTATCATCTGGGGAAATAAAAACCTCTTCCTCATCTTTATGCCCTATCATCGGGGGTAAATCTAAAGGCGAAGGAAGATAGTCAACAACGGAATCCAAAAGCATTTGGACGCCTTTGTTCTTAAAAGCACTACCGGGAATAACGCCAATAAAGTTAAGCGAAAGTGTTGCTCTGCGCACTCCTCGGCGAATCTCGTCTACACTTAATTCTTCGCCCTCAAGGTACTTTTCAGCAATGGCATCATCATGGTCGGCAATGGCTTCAATCAGCGAATCACGCGCCGCTGCAACTTCATCTGCAAATTCAGCAGGGATATCAATCTCATCAAAACCCATGCCCGACACATCAGTCTCATCATAGCGATAAGCCTTCATTTTAACGAGATCAATAAGGCCCTTAAAGTTTTCTTCACCACCTATTGGAAGAAAAAGAGGGTGCGCATTACCGCCAAGCTTAGTGCGAATATCATCAACAGCTCCATCAAAATTAGCACCTGTACGGTCCATCTTATTGACAAAAGCCAAACGAGGAACCTTGTACTTGTCCATTTGGCGCCACACTGTCTCTGACTGAGGCTGAACACCTGCTACAGCACAAAATACGGCGACAGCTCCATCAAGCACACGAAGTGATCGCTCAACTTCAGCCGTAAAATCTACGTGCCCTGGAGTATCGATAATATTAACTTGCTGAGGAATATTCGCATAAGGGCCTTCTTTAGTTGTCCATCCACATGAGATGGCAGCTGAAGTGATGGTTATGCCTCTTTCACGCTCTTGCTCCATCCAGTCAGTGACTGCTGTGCCTTCATGCACTTCACCAATTTTATGGACAATCCCAGCATAGAAAAGAATTCGCTCTGTCGTCGTAGTTTTACCGGCATCAATATGTGCAGCTATACCAATATTGCGCGTATACTCCAAAGGAGTTTTTCGACTTGTGGAATTTGCAGAAGAAAGTGTGTGTTGACTTGCCATAATAATATTACTAAAAAACTACCAACGAAGGTGGGCAAATGCTCGGTTTGCTTGAGCCATACGGTGCGTTTCTTCCTTTTTGCGAACCACAGAGCCCGTGTTGTTATAGGCATCAATAATCTCTTGAGCTAATGCTTCACGCATGGAAACACCTTTGCGAGCTCTTGCTGCAGCAACCATCCAGCGGAAGGTTAAGCTTTGTTGACGCAAGTAAGAAATCTCAACAGGAACTTGATAGGTAGCCCCCCCAACACGACGACTCTTAACCTCAATCTTGGGTCTTGCATTTTCCAATGCACCTATAAGCAAATCAACCGAATCACCTTTGCCTAGCTTTTCGCTAACACGCTCAAAAGCACCATAGACGACACGCTGAGCAAGAGACTTTTTGCCACAACGCATGACCATATTAACAAGCATACTCACTAAAGTGCTATTGTAACGTGGATCTGGTAAAACGGGACGCTTAACTGCTTTTCTCCTACGTGCCATAGATATTAAATCCTTAAATAGTTGAAATATTAATTACTTTTTTTGGGGCGAGGAACACCGTATTTAGAGCGACTACGACGGCGTTTTTCGACACCTGTAGCATCTAATGTACCCCGGACGATATGATAACGAACACCAGGCAAATCCTTTACTCGACCGCCACGAACCAAAACAATGCTGTGTTCTTGCAATTTATGGCCTTCATCAGGAATATAAGCAATAACTTCGTTGCCGTTCGTCAAACGTACCTTGGCTACCTTACGAATAGCCGAATTTGGCTTTTTAGGAGTACGCGTCGTTACTTGAACACAAACCCCTCGTTTAAAAGGACATGCGTCTAAATTAGGTGATTTAGACTTTTTCTTAGTCTGGACCCTAGGCCGTCTAACTAATTGGTTAATTGTTGGCATGCGAAATGTTTATTTTTGATATCAATTTTCCTGTGTAAAGAGGCAAAAACGTACTCTCAAGACCCCACGTTGCAAGATAATTTTTTAGTTTTTTGTTTTTTTATTTGTAAAATGTATTTTCGAGTAAAATAGCAGCTAAAAAGGATGGTTTTTCGCGCATCCTATTTAGCCTCAACTCCTTGACTCTCAACAGACTCAACATCATCTACATCAGCATCCTGATCGAGAGGTGTGACTTTTAGACGAGAAAAGGCAGGAAGCCCTGTACCTGCAGGGATGAGATGCCCCATAATAATATTTTCCTTAAATCCTTTGAGGCGATCAATTTTGCCTAAAGTAGCAGCATCAGTAAGCACTCTAGTAGTTTCCTGGAATGAAGCTGCAGAAATAAAGCTCTCTGTCTCCAATGAAGCCTTAGTAATACCCAGCAAAACAGGCTCTCCCTCTGCAGGCTTACCACCAGCCTCAACGATTCGTTCATTTTGATCCATGAACTCAAAGCGGTCTACTTGTTCACCCCAGAAATAATCGGAATCACCAGGCTCAGTAATACGCACCTTGCGAAGCATACGAGAGATAATGGTCTCGATATGCTTATCATTAATGGTAACTCCCTGAAGACGATAAACTTTTTGAATCTCTGAAAGCAAGTATTCCTGAACAGCATTAGGTCCTAGAATATCAAGAACTTCGTGAGGGTCGGCTGAGCCTTCAGTCAAGTGTTGTCCTTTGTAAACGAAGTCCCCAGGATGCACCACGATGTGCTTTCCATGTGGGATTAAGTGCTCTTCCTCATCGCCAGAATCATTATCTGTAATAATTAAGCGCTTCTTACCACGAACCATACCCGACATTGAAACAACACCATCAATCTTGGCCATTTCAGCAGCATCTTTTGGACGACGTGCCTCAAAAAGCTCAGCCACACGTGGTAGACCACCGGTAATATCTTGTGTTTTAGAAGCAGAGCGCGGAGTTTTGGCGAGAAGTGCGCCAGGATTAATCTCATCACCCTCATTAACAACAACTTGAGCTCCCGTTGGGATCGCGTAAGTAGCGAGAGTCTTGCCTTTTTGGCCCTTGGAACCCTTTTCACAAATTTCAATAGTCGGATTCAGGTCTTCTTTGTGCTCAACAACAACAGTAGCAATCCGCCCTGTAGACTCATCAAGTTCACGCTTAACCGTAACGCCTGGAATCATGTCTCGAAAAGCAATAACCCCTGCCTTCTCTGAGAGAATTGGGATATTGTGAGGATCCCACATGGCTAAGACATCGCCTTTCTTAATAGCATCCCCATCACCAACAGGAAGAACTGATCCTGCAACAATATGATAATTCTCAAGCTCTCGACCAGTATCATCAAGAATAAGAACAGATCCTGTCTTATTGAGGACAATATTTGAGCCATCTGCAGCTTGCACCATCCTTAACCCTTGATACTGAACCACGCCGTTATTACGTACACGAATTTCAGGATTTTTGAGTACTTGGCTAGCAATCCCCCCGATGTGGAAAGTACGCATCGTTAACTGAGTACCAGGCTCCCCAATTGATTGAGCAGCAATAATCCCTACAGCTTCT
>DCBD01000096.1:7645-8062 GCA_002313355.1 Opitutia bacterium UBA1116
TGAGCAGCAATAATCCCTACAGCCGACCCTCTCTCAACAAGCTCATTTGTGGCAGGATCAATACCATAAGCTAGCGCAGAAATACCATTGTGCTTTAAGTGGGTTAACGGTGACATAATTTTCACCCGCTCAATCCCAAGCTCCTCAATCTTACGAGACATTCCTTCAGAGATAATCTCACCTGAACCTACCAAGCATTCATCTGGATTAAGAGGATTAAAGACGTCATCTGAAGAGCAGCGTCCGGTAATCCGTTCTGCTAAGCTAACAATCTCATCATCACCTTCATAAATAGCATGCTTCCAGATTCCATCTCGATTGCCATCATCAACATCAGTAACGATGCAATCCATAGCAACATCGCAAAGCTTACGAGTCAGATAGCCGGCATCCGCTGTTTTAAGTGCAGTATCAGCA
>DCBD01000052.1 GCA_002313355.1 Opitutia bacterium UBA1116
TGTGGATATTGTGCACGGGAGCGCTCTGTTATCCCTTGGGATAGGCTAATTTGATGACACTGTCTAAAATTTTCTCCAAAAAAAAGGAACTTTTTGAAAAAAAACGTGTCTATACACTCTTGTCTGGCGATTTCTGAGGCTAAAACTCCCGTTTCGCTTAAATTCAAAAAATAACATTAACTAATATTATGAAAAAAATAATAACGCTACTATTGGGAAGTATATCTCTATTCACTACAAGCCTATTTGCAGGATCCAATGAGTATTGCTTCGAAAATGAAGATATGATCTTTTGTGCGAGCGACAGTCACCTGCTTTATATAGCTCACGAGATAACGCAGGGCTGTCCGGCTGGGAGCTTTTTGGAGCTTTATTATTTCTTGCTTGACAGATTTAAAATGGATAGGGCTCTAGATGAAAAGAAACTCGAAGCTTTGCTCGTGGATTTTATAGACGATTCTTGTTCAGCGGGATTGACAAAGCCGACCCTATTACAAAGGTTTAGTGGTTGGCTGAGTTTTTTAAAACACCAGTTTGTGGATGGATCTCTTAATGATAGAACCGGACGGATTATATTTAAAGATAAAGAAGAAGGAGTTCGGGCTAGAATTCAAGACGAGCTCTAAGGCGAAGTCGAGGCTATCATCCAAGCTTCAATCATTCCTTTAAGTAAGGGCCTAAGACTCCCCCCGAAGCAAAATCGCTTCGGGGGTATTTTTTGCCACTTTGCGTGCGGCCTTGCTAAAATTCTTCATGCGTGCAAGTGCCGCATTACTTTAAATGTGATTAAAATCGTCCGAAGTTATCATGAGAATCTTTATCGACGATTATCAAAAAGGTCTAGAAAGTGTAAATCACTAGATGCGTTTTGAAGTAAAGAAAGATTAGGCATACATTGACGTCAGGGCACCAGCAATCGCCTCTGGGAGAGGCTATGTCCGCACCTGCCTCGAGGTGATGGGAAGTTGGGCCGAAGAGTCGAGATTAATCGAAGATTTCTTGATGCAGTATTGTGGATACTGCGCACGGGAGCGCTTTGGCACGAAATGCCACCTGATCTTGGCGACGGGAGAAATACGTACTGCAGGTTCTGCAGATGGCGAGATCGCGGGGTCCGGGAGGCACTCCTTGAGCAGGTTAGCAATGAGCCTGCTCCTTAAACGCAGAGCCCTATTGGCCGACCGTGGTTATGACATAGATGCGATTATCAGCTCAAGCCCAGAAGCAGGGAATAGTGGCGGTTAATTTGACGGCACCATCTAGATCTAAATATCTTCGAAGCCAAAGTCGTCCAAGGTTTCCTTAACAACCGGCAGCAAGGCACGAGGAGGCTCGCACTCGGAAGCAAGCTCCGCGCAGCTAGTTAAAAAACTCAAGGCCTCTTCAAACGTTGTATAACGATCCTTGTCGACCAGCCAATCATAAAGATATTCAAGCGACTCGACCCAGGCTTTCATATTAAAAGTATAGCCACGTATATGAGATTGAAGAAGTTCCATTGCCGGAGGCTCTTTAGGGAACTCTTTTGCATGCTCGGAAAAGAGGGTAACGAGGAGGTCAAAGGTTCGGGCTTTTTTACAAAGAGTGGCCACACGCGTGACCGTTTCCTCAGATAAAAAGCCCTCTGTAATGAAGCCTTCTGCCTTGGCAAAAGCCTCCATCCAAACCATGACAGGCTCACCCGTTATTTCTGCACGCGAATGCGCACTTGCGACAGCATCGAGCATAGTTCTTAATGAGATTTAAAACTATCATGGTATTAGATCAGAACAATGTCCATCAGATTCAGCGGCTTATACCTAGGCTTTCTGAAGAGCAAATTTATCAACTAGAGAGATTTACCGAGCATATTCAAGTGTGGAACGAAAAAATCAATGTCATATCGCGCAAGGACATGGATCACATTACGGAACATCACATACTGCCGAGCCTAGTGCTTGCAAAGGTTATTCCATTGCAGCCAGGCAATCACGTGCTTGATATTGGGACAGGTGGCGGATTTCCTGGGATCCCGCTTGGCATTGTATTCCCTAAAGCACGATTTTGCCTGATCGATTCTATTGGGAAAAAGGTAGGCATCGTCTCTGAAGCCGCAAAAACACTTGATTTAAGCCACGTTCGCGCAAAACAAATACGTGCTGAATCCCTCAAAGAGTCTTTTGACTTTGTCACAGGCAGGGCGGTAACGGCCTTACCCACATTTCTTGAGTGGGCAGCCATGCGCCTCAGCAAAACCTCAAAAAACCCGGACTCGGGCGTCTTTTACCTCAAAGGTGGTGCCCTGGAAGAAGCATTAACAACAGAGGAAATTGAGCCCAAGCAAGTATACCCGCTTAGCGACTATCTCGATGGGGATTTTTATAAAGAGAAATACGTCATCCATTTTGCCGCGCGCGATGTGCGGCGCTTTGCACACAAAAGGCGCACAGCTCGATAAAACTGTGCGCCTTTTGATTTAAGTGACTCAACAAAAGCCTACTGGCAGGCCTCACAAGTCCCGCCATTGAGCATAGCCTCGAGACTACATGCCTTCTGTGCAAGAACAGGATCCAGCTCTGGCTTTTCTGCGTTATCAGCAGAAGCATCTCCACCTTGAGCAATCACACCACGCTTTTCTTTCTTAACGCTGACCGTTGCTTTTTCGATATTGGATGCACCGAGCGTGCGGAGATAGTAGGTTGTCTTTAGACCCTTACGCCACGCACTACGGTACATATGAGAGAGTGTCTTCATGTCGGCCTCAGCCAGGAAAAGGTTGACCGACTGAGACTGATCGATCCACTTTTGGCGGCGCGCTGCAGCCTCAATAAAGTACTTATGATCGATATCGAAAGCCGTGAGGTACTTTTGCTTCATGTCCTCAGGGATGGCATCGATATACTTAAGCTCACCATCGAAGTACTTGATGTCATCGAGCATTTGCTTTGTCCAAAGGCCTCGCTCCTTGAGCTCCTTAATAAGAGGCGTATTGAGAACAACAAAATCACCGGAGAGATTGCTCTTCACGTAGATATTTTTGTAGGCAGGCTCGATACAGGGAAGCGACCCCATGATATTGGAGATAGTGGCCGTGGGCGCAATGGCCATGACGTTGCTATTGCGCATACCCTGGGACTTCACCTTTTCACGAATGGGCGCCCAGTCGAGCTTGCCACCGCGTGGAACCTCAAGCGCTATGCCACGCTCTTCCTCGAGAAGATCGAGTGTGTCTTGAGGGAAGAGCCCGCGATCCCACTTGGAACCCTTGTAAGAGCTGTATGTACCACGTTCTTGAGCAAGATCACTAGAAGCCTCGATAGCACAATAGGAAATCGCTTCCATGAACTCGTCATTAAACTCGACGGCCTCATCTGAAGCGAAGGAAACACCCTTCTTGTACAAAGCATTTTGAAGCCCCATAATACCCAGACCGATAGGACGGTGGCGGGTATTGGAAGTGCCAGCGGCTTTGGTTGGATAAAAATTGATATCAATAACATTATCCAAAGCGCGGATAGCAACCTGAATGGTGTCGCGGAGGCGCTCAAAGTCGAGTTTACCGTCTTCTGTTAAGTGGGAGTCTAAGATGACAGACCCGAGATTACACACGGCTGTTTCTTCAGCACTGGTATTGAGCGTAATCTCCGTGCAAAGATTCGAGCTATGGATAACACCAACGTGGTCTTGTGGACTGCGAATGTTGCAAGGATCCTTGAAGGTAATCCACGGATGGCCTGTCTCAAAGAGCATGGAAAGCATTTTCTTCCAGAGCTCAATGGCAGGAACTTTTTGACCGAAGATCTCTCCAGCTTCTGCTTTCTTCTCATAAGCCTCATAACGAGCTTCGAAATCCTTGCCGTAGGTATTGTGGAGATCTGGAGCGTCACTGGAGCGGAAAAGCGTCCAGTCTTCGCGAGCCTCCATACGCTTCATGAAAAGATCGGGAATCCAGTTGGCGGTGTTCATGTCGTGCGTGCGGCGACGATCATCCCCCGTGTTGCGGCGCAGCTCAAGAAAGTCGTAAATATCGTTGTGCCACGTTTCCAAGTAGGCACAACCGGTGCCACGACGGCGCCCTCCCTGATTAACAGCGACGAGCTGGTCATTATGGATTTTGAGGAAAGGAATAACTCCCTGGCTCTCACCATTCGTGCCTTTGATATAGCCGCCGGTACCGCGCACTGCCGTCCAGCTGCCACCAAGACCACCTGCCCACTTGGAGAGAAAGGCATTTTCAGCGATACCGCGGACCATGATGCTCTCGATATTATCGTCTACCGTGTAGAGATAGCAGGAGGAGAGCTGCGAATGCGGGGTGCCAGCGTTGAACAGTGTTGGTGTCGATGAACAAAAACGACGGTCCTTGTAGAGGGTGTAAAGGCGTGTCACCCAGTCTTCACGGTCCTTGGGCTCTTCAAGGAAAAGCCCCATGGCAACCCGCATCCAGAAGAACTGCGGCGTCTCCATGCGGGTGTGCACCTTGCCCGTTTTATCAACAATAAGATAACGATCGTAAAGGGTCTGGATGCCCAGATATTCAAAATTAAGGTCTGCAGAGGGATCTAGGACTGAGGCGAGTTTCGTCAAGTCATAGTCCAGCATTTTGGGATTGAGACGTTCAATCTCGACCGTGCGCTTAATGTATTTCTTAAAATTACGTGCGTGAAAGTCTTTTAATTTTCCGACGCCATCGCGAACAACATCCCAGCCCAATACTTCTTCGTAAATGTAGCTAAGCAAAATGCGCCCTGCAAACTTCGCAAAATCTGCATCGCGCTCAATCAAAGACTTAGCATTGAGAATAATCGTCTTCTTGAGGTCTGCGCGAGTAATCTCTGAATAGAGAGAACGACGTAGTTCTTTTTCGATCTCATCTTTGGTCAGGCAAAGGTCGAGGCCGATGACAGCAAAATCAATCCGCTTGCGGAGCTCAAGACCATCCCAAAAGTAAGCCTCTCCATCAGGCTCCTTCACCATGATCATCGACTCTTGGCGGCTGTCTTCCTCGATCTCAACGCTTTGAGCTTCCCGGAGCATGGCCTGCTGAGCACGGTATAGAATGTAAGCTTCAGCGACTTTGTAATAGCCTTGACGCATCAGCGTCTCCTGAACGAGTTCTTGAACGTCCTCGATGTGGATGAAGGCTTGGCCCGAGTCTTGGACGCGGCGTGTGACTTCTCGGGCAACTTCAATCGCTGGAGAGGAGTCCATATTTTTGGAGAGGAACGCCTTGCGAACGGCAACCTCCACCTTGTCTTCAACCCAGGGCGCTACTTGGCCATTGCGACGAATAATGCGTACGGCAAGCTGTGGAACCTTGGCCTCGGGAAGGCCTGCTGAGCCTCCGGAGCCCTTGGCTTGCTGGGAGCGTAAGAAGACAAGGCTCTTGGCAACATCGTAAGCATCGTGATCGACGAGGGCCTTTTCGATGACCCAATAGAGCTCTTCCTCGGAGATGCGCATGCCGCCCTCATCCTTTAGGCGGCTTGAAAGCCCCTCGGCAACCGCATGGGTGATGCGGGCAACGAAGGATTGATTTTGTTCGGTGTAGATAGACTCTTGCTCACGGGAGAGAAGAAGGTCCGTCAAGGCGTGACCAACAGTCTCAGCAATTTCAAGCAAATCAATCGACTTGGTGCTATCACCGGACTCAAGAGAAAGGTCCGTAGGGAGCGCAAGGTCTTTGGGAACAACCTCCTTCCAGTTGAAGCGTGGCTTTTTGTCCAGAGGTGTCTCCGAGAGACGTTTTAAGGCTAGATCTTCGTTGAGAGAACGCATGTGAGAATACAGTTAGTAGTTTTTAGGGTTTATAAGACAGTAGGGTTAAAGCTCATCGTCAGAAACGGCGTTTAAAGAGGAGGCCTTTTGGTACTCGGTAACGCGGCCTTCAAAAAAGTTTTGCTCTTTCTTAATGTCCATCAACTCAGCGAGCCAAGGGAAGGGATTTTGGATGCCAGGGTTGAGCGGGGTAAGGCCCACACCTTCTAAGCGGCGATCTGCGATGTAGTCGATATATTGCATAAAGTCTTCAGCGCCTAGGCCTACGGCATTTAAAGGAAGACAATCTTGGATAAAGGCTTTTTCGAGACCAACGGCTTCACGCATGAGATTGCGGAGATCTTCGCGGAAGTCTGCCGTCCAAATCTCGGGGTTTTCTTCGACAAGGTCCATCAAGAGGTTGCGCAAAAGCTCAATATGATTGGACTCGTCTCGAAGCGTGTAGCGGAACATTTGGCCAATCCCGGGGAATTTGTTCTGGCGATAAAGGGAGAGAATCATCCCGAAGAGGCCGTAGAACTGCGTCCCCTCCATGCACTGACCGAAAACGAATACATTCTTAGCGAAGCGCTGTTTGTTTTCAGGGAGCGTAAGATCCAGATCGCTGCGCATGGAGCGTGAGGTGCGAACCACAAAGTCATTCTTTTTGGCAATCGTCTCAACATCCTCGAACATAGCCTCGGCCTCGTGGGGGTTGATACCGAGGGAGCTGATCATGTAAACGAGTGAGTCTGCGTGGATGTTTTCCTCATGGGCGTGACGGCCCAGGACAAGCTTGAGCTCTGGAGCAGTGACTTTTTCGCGGATAACGTGCATAACATTATCCCCCACAATACCCTCTGCAGCTGAAAAGTACCCGATGCCCATCTTGATGATCCAGCGCTCGATATCTGAAACATCATTAGAGCGCCATTGCTCAACATCTTTTTGCATGGGAATGTCTTCGGGCTCCCAGTGATTGGCCTTCATGGTGCGATAAAGCTCATAAGCCCACTGGTACTTGAGCGGGAGAATGTTGAAATACATGCTCATCCGGCCGTTGATCACGCGCTTTTCGGAAAAGGCTTGCTCGGCCTTTTTCTTGTCTAAGATGAAATTTCTGCTGCCGACGGTGTAAGTGGTGGTGTCCATAAGATAGTCAAGGTGGTTGAAGTGATTAGGTTGGGTGGATAAATGCGGCGCGCGAATTACCCCCCCTCCAACAGGGGAAGTTGCCAGCAAAGCAGGCTAGAATCGCACATTCCTCTTTAAGGTTAATAAAACCCAAAGAGGCCGATAAAACCCTAAATATAGGGTCTGTATTAAAAAGATCAACTAGATATAGTGGTTAAACAATGTTTTTCTCAAAACTTTTACAAAAATCGCAAAGAACTTTCTTCGAGTGTAAGAAGATCGAAAGTGCTCGCGAAAAACGCACACTTCAATCCTAAATTATTCGCATTTCTTCACAAAAAAACAGCTCCTTGAACCAGAGCTGTTTGCAGAAAAAAGAATATGTACTCTCAAAGAATGTGAGGCTTATGGGCATTAATGGGCATCGAGATTAACATCCATTTTTGAGAGAGCTTTGGCAAGGCCCTCCCCTTTCGGGTGGCCATTGTAAAGGACCTTGCCATCCGGCGAAAGCAAAACCATCCGAGGAATCGAGTTCACCTCAAGGAGCCGACTGAGAGGATGCTCATCCCCCTCTAGCAACCAAGGGAACTGTATGTCGTACTGCTCGCGAAATTGTGTTGTCTGGCGACGGGCGACGACTTCAGGCTCAATATTAACACCCACAACAACAACACCTTGCTTGCTCAATGTCTTCTGCTCCTTAACAAGATTGGGCATTAGGCTCTTGCAAGGACCACACCACGAGGCCCAAAAATCGAGCAGCAAGGCCTTATTGCCTTCAACCAAGCTCTCTAAGGTACGCTTTTTGCCCGCAGCCGTCTCCAGAGCAGTGTCCATTGAAACCTTCACCTCTTGCATGTTTTGAACAAAACGATACTCCTGAATGAAACGAGCAAGCAAGGGCCCCAGCTCTGGATTGAGCCAAAAGGCATCCTTGACTTGAGCTTCAACCTCTTTGCCATCTCCCTCTTGAACTGCAATACGTGCCCTGAAGTAAGCCTCTACAGCCTTCCAGCGATCGGGTGTATTTAAAAACTGGGCTTCTTTGTAGTTCCACGAAGAAGATGCCTCTTTCATCTGCTCAAACACGGACTTCACCTGGACAATATCTCCATGATTGACGACGTAAACAACCTCCGCCTCAAGGCACTTTTGAGCAGGAACGCCAGCGGCCTTAGCGCGGGTCAAAGCCTTTTCGAAATCCTCGTTAGACTTGATATCACCCGAGTAAAGGTAATTGAGAGCAGCCTTTTGGGCCTCCTCTGTTTGGGCAAAGAGGGGCACGGGCAGAAAGCAAATTACAGTAATTAACCAAAGGAGGCATGAACCATGATATTTAAGAGCTCGCATACTCCATGATGCTAAATCAAACGGGTATCGAAGCAATAGCAAAGGCTATCAACCCAAGCAAATATTAAGTAAATCACAAAATATCAAAAGGTTAAATAATTACACATAAGCTAAGTTCCTGTCATTTTAATGAGAACATCTAGCTGCCTACCTAAAGGTCCGCTTCTTCATAGGAACCTAAGCTAAATCGAGTTTATCTAATAAAGAAAGGAACTTTTAGGATCGTTCTAAGGTCTAAAATATTAGAAGTTATTATCTCAACCTACTCCAAAGGCTTAGCCAAGCTATTTTTAAATAATGATCTAAAGAGGGAATATCATGCCAGAAATACATAAACCAAGAAGTAGCGGTTCGATCTCAGAATTTCGTAAAATTGCCCGAGAGGCTCTCCAATCAGGTGACAATAGCGCCATTCGTAAGCCAGCAAATAGTGATGTTTGCATACCCGGAAAGCGATCTTTCAAAGAAAGACTCATTGAGTGGTTTCCTAATGCGTCTCGCCTTCTTGGCATTTCATTAAGCCATGATGAAAAAACAGCGAACATTAGCGCATCTAACGAATTTATCAGTGCCCTATCTGATCGTGTGGGTGAAGAAAAAGCAACGCAAGCTTTAGGCGAAACCTACACTCACTTATCCAAAGGGCTGCCACTTACAGCGCGACACGTCGCTTATGTTTTAGATGCGGCCAACCTAGGGAAAAAGGGAGTCGAGCAAAACATTAAGAATCAAACCTCTTTTCAATCGTGGTATCAAAATACCTTTGATAGTACGATAGGTAAGACGCACTTAAGACAGCTTTGGACCCATATAGACTCAGATGCCCATAGCCGTGATCTCACCACTGAGGACTTTGCGCGTTTGATAATGAGGACTATCAGCGAAGATCTAAACAAGCTTCAGGCTATGCCGGGCTCTATTTTCAATGCCAGCGATGAAGAGGAATACGCCGATTCATTGAAAGCATTAAAGCACGATGAAGCCATCCTTACAAAGAGCATGCAAAAGCTGCCAAAATTGGTCGCAGCCATCCAAGAAGACAACTCGATCGCAGATGATTTAAAAATCCAGGCAGAGGAGCAACTGAAGCAAGTAAAAGCTAAGTACACTCAAGTCATCGCAGATCTACACCCTAGAGAAGAAGACATCGTCGCACTTGACAATGTATCTTTTTCCAAAGAACTCATAGAGGGTTTAACACTCGATTATGCAGAGGACGCACTTAGCGAGCACCCAAGAGATACTTATCTGGATCAACAGGGTGAAACCACGACCAACAAAGATCAAATGCTCATTCGGGCTAAAGGCTTTGGCAATGACATCGGTCGGTGTGCAATCACTCTCAATGGGCAGAATATTTCCAACCAAAAGGATAAGGGTACTATCATTAGCACACTACTAGAGAGTTTCACTGAAAAATATGGCGCAGAGAAAGGGCCCGACTACTTAAAAAAACTTTCCAATACACTCGGCCAAGCCTTATTCGCCGGAGTACTCACACGAAACATTCCAGGAGGCACAGGACCCACTGAAGCTATGATTCTCGTTTCTCGACAAAACAAAGATAGAGCAACCGTAGCTTATGATATCACTCTAGAGGACAACGGCATACGCATTACGGCTCACTACGAGGACAAGGTGCAAGCGATCATTACGAACCCAGGAACCCAGGAAAGCATAACCGTAACCGCAAACCCTTCGCAAAGTTATGTGACCATAAACATGGACTTAAGATTTCTTCCAGAAGCCGAAAATGCATTTATTATAGACGAGTCGGGTTGTAATTATAGCCACACAGTCGTCCCGTTAACACATGCATCAGACAATAAGTAAAAGGCTTATGTTGGTTATTATCCAATGAAGACAGGCTCAATGTAAAAATTTTACAAACAACCACATCTAATAAATAGATTTGACCAATGCACTGGGGACTCTCAAAATCATAGGCCTTATGTTAACCAAAAAAGTTCTTTTACCCCTGCTTGCCTTGGTAAGCGTTCTATTCGTTGTCTACTCCATCGCACAAGCCG
>DCBD01000134.1 GCA_002313355.1 Opitutia bacterium UBA1116
AGGCGATTAAATCCGAGCACTACGAGGAAGCTGCCCAAGTCCGCGACCGCATTACTGAACTTATGAAGCAAGAGAAAAACTTTGAGGCTTGATGCCGGAGGTGTAGGGCCTAGTATCAGGCCTTTAACGCGCCTCTGCCATGAAAAAAACTTATATCACTGCTGTCATTGCTTTTGCTGTCGTTGCCCTCTGGATGATCTCGGGTTACTGGAGCCGCAATCATAACGATATCGCTAATGCTCCCTCGACTCATCTGGAAGAACTCGTCGTCGAGGTAGACGAGCGTGCTTCAGAGCTTGTCGAACGCGAAGTCACATTCAGCGGGAGGACAGTCCCCGCGCGGACGGTTATCTTGCGCGCAGAGACTGATGGTATGGTGCGTGAGCTCGGTGCAGCTCGTGGAGATACTATTAATCGGGGAGATTCGGTTGCGCTGCTGGATATGCGCCATCGTAAACAGCTCAAGGCTCAGGCAGAAGCTTTACTCAAACAGCGCGAGCTTGAATATGATGCCGCTGTAGGTCTTTCTAAAAAAGGCTTTCAGGCGGAGACAAAACTTGCGGAGTCTTACGCCCAGCTCGAAGCTGCACGGGCTCAGCTTGAAGGCATCCAGGATGACATTGAGCGGACGTCTATTCGCGTCCCCTTTAGTGGCAAGCTTCAGGACCGTGTTGTCGAGGTGGGAGATTTTGTACAATCGGGTGACGAAATCGCAACCGTTGTTGAGCTCAGTCCTCTTGTTGTGCTCGGGGAGGTTACCGAGCGCGATGTTATTCATATTCAATCAGGAATGCCTGCAAAGATTTTGCTTGAGCGCGGTGCTGAGGTTCGCGAGGGCAAGGTTCGTTACGTTGCTCCAGCTGCAGACCCAGCAAGCCGTACGTTTGCCGTAGAGGTTGAGTTTCCCAATGAAAATGCTAGCATCCCTGCGGGGATGACGGCGACTGTCCACATTCCTTACACAAGTGTCCCTGCCTATTTTATTTCCCCTGCGCTACTTTCTTTGAACGAGCATGGGGAGCTTGGGGTTAAAACGGTCGATGAAGCGGGAGCGGTCCAGTTTCATTCAGCTACCGTTATTAAGTCGATGCCCAATGGTATTTGGGTTAGCGGCCTCCCTGAACAAGCACGCATCATTACTTTGGGACAGGGCTTTGCTCGTGTTGGCGAAGTCGTGACGGTTGCTCCCTCCTCGAGGTCCCTCTAAGCGACGATGAAGCGCCTTCTGGAAATCCTCCTTGAGCACACGCGCCCAGTTCTTCTGATTTTGGGCTTTTGTCTCGTTGCAGGCTCTTATGCCTACAAGACGATGCCCTTAGAGGCAGAGCCAGATGTGATCATCCCCATCATTATCGTCGAGATGACGCACGAAGGTATTTCTCCTGAAGATGCCGAACGCCTGTTGATTCGTCCGATGGAAAAGGAGCTTCGCTCAATTGAGGGCGTTAAGGAGATGACGGCCAATGCCCGTGAAGGTGTAGGCACGGTTGTTCTCGAGTTTGAAGCAGGTTTTGACAACAAGGCTGCCCTCGAAGATGTTCGTTCTGCGGTCGATATCGCTGAGGCAGAGCTCCCTGAGGATACGGACAAGCCCCGCGTTCAAGAAATTAGCTTTGCTCTCTTTCCAGCTCTCGTTGTTGGCCTTTCAGGGGATGTCCCGGAGCGTACACTCGTGCAATTAGCGCGTACCCTTGAAGATGCAATTGAGACCATACCCGCCGTTCTTAATGTCAATATCGCGGGTGATCGCGAGGATTTCGTCGAAATTCTAGTCGATCCTTCCAAGCTAGAAACCTACAATCTCCATTTGGAGGAGGTTATGGCGCTCATTGCACGCAATAACCGCCTGATTCCTGCAGGCACTCTGGATGTTGGCACAGGTCGTATTCCGGTTAAGGTTCCAGGCCTATATGAAGAGGTGGATACTATTCTAAGTACCCCTATCAAGGTCGATCAAGATCGCGTCATCCGCGTGAGTGACGTTGCCAGCGTTCGCCAATCCTTTAAAGATCCTGAGGGCTACGCCCGTCTCCGTGGCAAGTCAGCGGTTGTCTTAGAGGTTCAAAAGCGCGTCGGTGAAAATGTCATTGAGACCATTGAAGCGGTCAAAGCCATCGTTTCTGAAGAGGCGGCCCATTGGCCGAACGGTGTTGAAGTTGGCTTTTTCCAAGACCAGTCCGACCAAATTCGCGACATGCTGAAGGATTTGCAAAACAATCTCATCAGCGCCGTGCTTTTAGTCATGATTGTTATTTTTGGTGCCCTTGGGTTTCGTTCTGCAGCGCTCGTGGGCGTTGCTATCCCCGGGTCCTTTTTGATGGGCCTGATGGTTTTGAATTTAATTGGCTTCACGATCAATATCGTCGTTCTGTTTAGTTTGATTCTTGCTGTGGGCATGCTGGTCGATGGAGCCATTGTCGTTGTCGAATTTGCTGATCGTAAGATGGCCGAGGGTGCTCCACGTCACCGCGCTTACTTACTTGCCTCACAGCGCATGGCACTGCCCATTATCGCCTCTACGTTGACGACGCTTGCAGCCTTCATGCCGCTTCTGTTCTGGCCTGGCATTGTGGGCGAGTTCATGAAATTTCTCCCTATCACCCTCATTGCAACGCTTACGGCCTCCTTGCTTATGGCCCTCATCTTTGTGCCAACACTCGGGGGGATTTTCGGTAAAGTAGGCTCGGGGGATCCTTCTGTCCTCGGCTCTCTAGCTGCTGCCGAAGGGGGAGACTTAGAGTCTCTTAAAGGCTTCACAGGTTGGTATGTGCGCACCTTGCATCGATGGCTCATGCGTCCTTGGCGTGTTGTGGGTTGCATTATCCTTGCGCTGGTTCTCGTTTATACGGCGAAAATCTTTTTTGGCAAAGGGGTGGAATTTTTCCCCAATGTTGAGCCTGAGGTAGGATACCTCAATATGCGTATACAGGGCAATTTCTCCATTCAAGAGATGGATAATCAGCTCTACGAGATTGAAAAACGCATTCTTGATATGCCCGAGCTGAAGACGATCTACGCCAGCAGCGGCATTTCAATGGGGCAGGGCGATATCCCCGAAGATACGCATGGTCGCATTTTATTCGAGTTTTCTGATTGGCGTTATCGTCGCAAGGCAGAAGCCATCATGCAAGAAATGCGTGATCGCTTGGCAGATATTCCTGGCGTCATTATTGAGATTGAGGGTGAAAAGGGTGGCCCCCCGGTGGGTAAGCCCGTCCAAATAGAGGTGACATCACGTTTCCCTGATCTTTTAGAGCCTGCTGTTGAGCGTATTCGTGCCAAGTTCGACTCGATGGAAGGCCTTAAGGATATTGAAGATACTCGCCCCGACGACGCTATCGAATGGCGTCTGGATGTAGATCGGGTTGAGGCCAGCCGCTATGGTGCCGATGTTGCTTCCGTTGGCGATGTGATCAGTTTTGTGACAAACGGTGTCAAAGTAGGTGAGTATCGTCCGGATTTTACGGATGATGAGGTTGATATCCGCATTCGTTACCCTCTCGATTATCGCAATCTTTCGGAGCTTGAGCTTTTGCGCATCCCAACGGCCTACGGCCTTGTTCCTTTGAGTAATTTTGTCACCTTTACGCCCGCTCCTAAGGTCGGTACGATCCACCGGACGAATGGCCGCCGTGCACTTGCTGTCAAAGCAGGTGTTAAAGAGGGCTACCTTGCTGATGATAAAGTTCAAGAGCTGCGTACTTGGCTCGCTAAAGAGGCAGATTTAGATCCTAATATTCGTGTTGAATTTCGTGGCGAAGATGAAGAACAGCAAAAGGCGCAAGCCTTCCTGATGGAGGCCTTCTTTGTTGCTCTCTCCATCATGGCGATTATCCTCGTTTCTCAGTTCAACAGTTTCTATCACGCCTTCCTTATTTTAACGGCCGTTGTCTTTTCTACCGTAGGTGTCTTTCTTGGTCTTCTCATCACGGGTCAGGCGTTCAGCATTGTGATGAATGGCATCGGCGTTGTTGCTCTTGCAGGGATTGTGGTGAACAACAACATCGTCCTGATTGATACCTATGCTCACTTACGCCATCATGGTCTTGATGCTATGGATGCTATCTTGCGTACGGGTGCCCAACGCTTGCGTCCTGTCTTATTAACCACGGTGACGACGATCCTCGGCCTCATCCCTATGGTTCTCGGTTTAAATCTCGACTTTATCGATCGGGAGATCACCCTCGGGGCACCATCGACTCAGTGGTGGAAACAGCTTTCAACCTCCATCGTCTTCGGTCTTGCCTTTGCAACGGTGTTGACCCTAGTGTTAACGCCTTCACTTCTCGTTATAGGCGATCGTAAGTCCTACAAAAAGAAGCACTAGCGCTCTATATTTAAGAGTGTATTATATCGATATCCTCGAAAAGAAATACGTTTTCTTTAAAAAATAGGATTTGAAATGCCTCAAACGAAACTTTAAAAATGAAGTTTCTTTCTTTGTTCCCTAAAGATTTTTATCCCTTCCCATGAACGCAGCACAGCCCCTGTGTGAAGTTTTAGAACCGCGTGTTTTGCTAGCCGCAGACGATGCTAACATGTGTCCTGCATGGTCATTGTTATTACTCAATGAAACTGTGGGTGAGCCTGTCTGTCCTTTCTGCGAACACTCTGAAGACGCTCCTCTAGCTATTGATTTTCTCGTTGAAGGTGGTGGAACTAGTCTCAAAGCCTCTCAAGAGAATTTTCAACTCAATACCCAAGAAAGTGTAGTTGAAACGCCTTCCGATGGTGTTTCTTCTCCGCCTGTACTTGTCCCGAGCAACACGCAGATTATCGATCAATACGCAGAGAAGGAAATCTGGTGGAAAGATCTTTGGGTTCAATTTTGGAATAAGGTCGCTTCTTTCGTATACAGTGATGACTGAAGCTGAGACCCCCTTACTCATTTTTCTCATAAAACTAACCCTAACCTAAACAATAAATATATGAAAACCCCCTCATTAAGACTCGAATCCCTCGAAACGAGGACCCTTCTTGCTGCTGATATAGACCTTGATCAGCTCGCTGAACAAACGCAGAAGGTCTTAGATACTTTTTTTGATGGTGATGCATCCAAGCGCGACGAAGCAGAAGCTGCTGCCAAAAAGATCCTCGGCATAGATGAGGTTGATGCAGACTCTGGTGACGATCACGAAGGTGAAAAGAAGCACAAGAAAAAGAATGTTTTTAAGCGCTTTGGCAGTGCCGTTAAAGGTGCAGCTAAAGACGCTGTGCATGCTGGAGAGCACTTTGTCGACACGGTGACCGGCCATGATGACAAAAAAAATGATGACGCAAGCGCTAAAGCTTCAGCTACAGAAACCGATGGCATTGGCACGAGCCCAGATGCTGAGGCTGTTGTAGATGAAACAACGACTGAAAAGCCTGCTACTGAAGAAGTTGTCGCTGAAGAAGTGGCTTCGAGCGAAGATGGCGATAAAGAAAGCAAAAAGAACCCTCTCGACCGCGTTGGAGACCTGGTAGATGATGTCAAAGATACCATCGGAGGCATTTTTCGCGATAAGGGTGACTCTGATGGAGACGCTGAAGAGGGCGACGAGAAGAATGGCCCATTAGACCGCGTTAAAGATTTTGCTGGCGACATTAAGGATGGCATTAATAAAGTGCTTGGCCGCGACAAGGGCGATGCTGAAGGCGGTGAAGGTGAAAGCGATGGAGGCCCATTGGGTCGTATTAGGGATATCGTTGGCACGGTTACAGATGGCTTAGGTGACATTCTTGACGGTGGTGATGAAGATCCTGATTCACTCTTAGGTCGTGCCATGAACCGCTTTGACAATATCCTTGTCCGGGTCGGTGAACGGGGTCACCTCTTTGATGGCCTTGGTGAGCGCGATGGTAGAATCACTAGCGCAGTTGCCAATGTTGCTGATGTTGTCAGTGACGTTGTTGAAGGTGTAACGGGTATCGTTGATGATCGTACAGACTTCACTCCCGAGCAAGAAAAACTTATTGCTCAAGCGCTTGATGTTATCGCAGCGGGCATTAAGGGCCTTGGTACAGTCTCTTCACTGGTAGGTACAGCCGTTCCAGGTGTCTCTGCAGCCCAGCCTATTTTAAATACAGCCGGTAACGTTGTTGATGGTGCTAGCGATAATGTTCATGGTATTACTGATAGGCTCCATCAATTAGGCAACAAGATTGGCTCAGCAGGCCATAAGGTTGCTAGTGGCTTAGATAAGCTCAGTGATAGGCTGGATCCTCAAGATGAAGTTGCTGCTGGCAACAGCACCGTTACGGACGTAGGTCACAGCGGTAATAGCACTACACCAGAAGTTCCTGCTGCCGAAGAGGAGGCTATTGTCGTAGCTGACAATGCCGCTCCGAGCGACGAGACGAACGCCACAACACCTCAAGAAGCTGCAGACGTTCTTAATGAAGAATCCAAGAATGTTGCTTAATTACCAACGATTCTTTTAATAATGCATGCACTCCCGGGGGATTTCTTCTCGGGGGTGTTTTTTTGTCGCATTGAATGTATGAGTTTGTTAAAGATTTTATCACTTGAGTCCTAAGTTTTAGGCCTATCACTTGTTATTTATTGCTACATGCACAGTCCTTTGAGTATTCGCTTTTGGGGTACCCGGGGTTCCTTCCCCGTAGGGACTTCCCGTGCAGCACTTCGTGAGCACATGGTTGAGGCGGTGCACCTTGCTGAGGGTAAGCCTTTGAAGAGCAGGGCCGAGGCTGAGGCTTTTATCGATACCATTTTCCCTGGGACGATTCCAAGATTTTTTGGAAACAATACATCGTGTGTCGAAATTTTAGACGATGATGCTGACACACACATTTTCTGTGATGCGGGCTCTGGCTTGTGCGATGCAGGCCAGTATTGGGTGGATCATGGGGCCTCCTCTGGGGCAACTTATCACCTCTTTATTACCCACCTTCATTGGGATCACATCCAGGGTTTTCCCTTCTTTCCCCAGATTTACATCCCTGGCAACCGCATTATTGTCCACGGCTTTCACGAAAACTTAGAGCATGCATTTCGCCTTCAAATGTCAGCTCCTTTCTTTCCGGTTCCCTTTGATGCGCTCAAGGCAAGTATCGCTTTTGAGGTGCACACTCCAGGTGTCCCTTTTGAGGTAGCAGGCTATACGGTTCACAGTATTGAACAAAAGCACCCAGGTCTCTCCTATGGTTATCGCTTTGAAAAAGCGGGCAAGTCGATTGTTTATTCGACTGATTCGGAGCATCTGGAAGGTGTCGAGGAGGCAGGCTACCCCTTTGTTGAGTTTTTTAAGGGTACGGATGTCCTTATTTTTGATGGCATGTACTCTGCTGACGATGATGCACCCAAGCTCGAGTGGGGGCACTCCAGTAGCATGATGGGGGTAGAGCTCGCTCACCGTGCCCAGGCCAAGCATCTCGTTCTTTTTCATCACGATCCTACGCGTACGGATGAAGAGCTCGAGCAATCCTTAAGTCACGCTCAAAATTACGCTGCAGATTGCGACTACGATTACCCTCAGGATATTTCCGCTTCTTATGATGGTTGGGAGCTTAATCTTTAAGTCGTATGGAGCAGGCCTTACCCAATAAACGCGAAGAGCTACCCCTGCGCATCGAAAAATCAGCCATACAAGAGCTTCCTCAGCTACGCTATGAAGGCAGGGTGGAGCTTGTCCAATCAGAAGAGGCGCTCGATGCTGCTATCGATCACTTAAGCAGTGAAGCTGTTCTTGGCTTTGATACCGAGACGCGCCCTGCCTTTCGCAAGGGGGTTTCTTTTCCCGTTTCGCTAGTTCAGCTCGCAGTGCACGATTGCGTCTACATTTTTCAATTGAATAAACTCAAAAACCTTGGCGGCTTAAGTGATCTCTTTACTAAGAAGAAGCTCCTTAAAGTAGGCGTTGCCTTGCATGATGACGTCAAGGCCCTTCAATACCTTCACGATTTTAAGCCAGTAGGCTTTGTCGAGCTAAGTTCTATTACACGCACATGGGGTATCGAAAACACAGGCCTTCGCAGCCTTGCTGCTATCTTCCTCAAGGGGCGTGTCTCTAAGTCGGTTCGCGTTTCTAATTGGGCACGCAGTCAATTAACGGATGCTCAAATCACCTACGCTGCGACGGATGCCTGGGTAGCACTGCGTCTTTATGAGCGCATTCAAGCACTTACTTGAAGCAAGGCATAAGCAGGTTTGCCTAAAATGCTTCTATCTTATTTTTTGAAAATTAATAATATCAGTCATTAATGACTTAAGGCCTATGGCTTTAATTTCATTTTGAAGGGAGTAGGATTCTTCGCCATTATAAACAACAAATTTTTTTTGAGGCTTAATGTCTTGGCATGCATTGTGAAAGCCTTTTCTAACATTAGGTGCGGTGGTTCGTTTAATTTCAATGGCCCAGATTTCTTGATCTGAGAACGCAATCAAGAGATCTATTTCTGCTCCAGCTGCCGTTCTGTAAAAAAATGCTTGTTCGGGTTGTTTGAGGACAGACAGTATGTTTTTGATGACAAACCCTTCCCAGCTCTGTCCAATGATGGGGTTTCCTAAAAGAGCTTCTTTATTTGTTATCCCTAGCAACTGATGCACTAAGCCACTATAACGAACATAGATTTTGGGTGATTTAACCAGTCGCTTTCCAGCATTACTAGACCAGGGATGCAGCTTCCTGACTAATAAAAGGTCTACCATGAGGTCTATGTAGCGAGAAACGGTGGGTGATGATATATCTAGACCGGAGGCTATTTTTGAAGCATTGACCATGGTTGCTTGTACATGGGCAAGCATGGTCCAAAAATGGTGTAGCGTTTTTGCGGGGATCCTAGGTCCTAGTTGAGGAATATCTCGCTCAAGGTAAGTGCGAATAAAGTTTTGTCTCCAGGTGCAACTTGCTTCATCGTCTGGGGCTAAATAACTGTCGGGAAACCCTCCTCGAACCCATAGGTTATCGATTTCCTTGTGTGATTGAGTGGCTTCAAGAGCATTTAAGCCGGGAATATCGAGATAGTGAATGCGTCCAGCTAAACTTTCAGCAGATTGCTTGATAAGTTCAACCGATGCGGATCCTAAAATAAGAAATTGTCCATACCTATAACCCTCTCTTCTATTTTTATCAACTAAGGGTCTTAATGTTTTAAATAGGTCAGGTGCTTGTTGTATTTCATCAATAATGACGAGTTTTCCTTGATGTTTGGATAAGTAGGTTAAATGGGTCTTCTAGTTTTCGAATATCTGAATCGAGTTCTAAGTCCAGGTATAGGCTATCGATTTCTTGGGCAATTTCTCGGGCCAGCGTTGTTTTTCCTATTTGACGTGGACCTAGTAGTCCTACCACGGCCTGGGATTTGATTTGCTTGAGTAAATCGGACTTTATGTTCCTGAGTATCATCCTTGTATATTTAACATATTATATTAAATTTGTAAGGATTTTTCGATAAAGAGTTTTAGTGGTTTATTCTTAATGCATTACTATTTAGTGACTTGTGTATTTTTATTAAGCTGAACAAGGTCGGGGCGATTTGTCGTGAAAAAAGCAAAGCCTTTTGATGTGTAGTAGCTAACCCACCTAGGTTGATCCACTGTCCAGACCGAGAGTAAGTGCCCGCTTGCTAAGTGTGTAGTGATGTCATGATCGCTAATGCCCAATTCATGATCGACGCCGAGTCCATCAAATAAGCGTTTTCCTCCTTCTTTAATATGCCTTGCATAAGCTTCGAGTGATTCCATTTCCTCAATGAGCCAGATAACCATTTGCTCAGGGTACTCTCTTTTGAAAGCGCTCAGTATGGGTGCATGGAAGCTAATAAGGATACTGGACTGAAGGCGTTCTTGATGGCGACTCCATAAGGGCTCCAAAGCCTGAAGAAAAAGTTTTGGGTCTTTGGTTTTGCATTCAATGAAGAGCTTTGTATTTAGGGGAACACGTTCGAGGACTTCTTCTAAAAAGGGTATTTTTTCATCTTTCCACTCGGGGCCCTTCCAGCTCCCTGCATCGAGTTGTCGCAAGGTATGGCTGTGGGTTTTTTGAATGATGACGTCTTCGTTGCACGTACGTCCTGTGCTGCCATCATGGATGACCATAAGTCGCCCGTCTGCACTCACATGGACATCGATTTCAATACCGTCTGCATCGAGCTCCAAGGCGAGGTCTACTGAAGCCAGTGTATTTTCTGGGGCATAGGCTGAGGCCCCTCTATGTGCGATAATATCCACTGCTGAAAAGGCTGTGCTTAAAATGGATAAGTTTAAGAAATAGAACAATATAGCTTTCACAGAGCGCATACATGAAAGGCTGATTATAGGGAATGCCAAAATTACAAAATACATTGAAAAAGGCGAGTACTTAATCTTGGATTTATGACTCATATCTTATACATTAGAGGCCTATGAATGAGCACTTTACGCTTGGTCTTACACTGATTTTGGTTTTGGGGACACTAGCCCAATGGATTGCTTGGCGCTTTAAACTTCCCTCCATTTTATTGCTTTTGTGTTTTGGTTTTCTTGCCGGGCCTATTGCTAACTGGATCAATCCCCAGTTTCTTCTTGGTGATCTTTTACAACCTTTTGTTAGTTTAGCCGTTGCTGTTGTTCTTTTCGAGGGCGGGCTTTCACTTGATCTACGCGAGTGGCGTGGGTCCGGCCCCATTATTCTTCGCTTTATCACGATAGGTGCTTTGGTCGGCTGGCTTGTTGTTGCCTATTTCGCTTATTTTTGTACCGATTTTCCATTGGGTACCGCTCTTTTAACGGGGGCCGTTCTCATTATCACCGGCCCCACAGTCATCGCTCCCATGCTTCGGGCTATCCGGCCACGGGGTCGCGTTCGCGACATTCTAAAGTGGGAGGGTATTTTAAATGATCCGATTGGGGCTATTCTTGCGGTCCTCATTATGGAGGCGATTATCGCTGGGCGTCTTGGTCACGAGCGCGCTTCAATCGTAGCCCAAATGTTTGAGACTTTGATGATTGGCTTATTTATTGGGGGCATCTTTTCTGGGACATTCATTTTTATTATGCGCAAAAAGTGGATTCCGGATTTTCTCCACAACAGCGTGACGCTCATGATGGTGATGCTTGCCTATGTGCTTGCTAATCTCTGGGCGGAGGATGCCGGCCTAATCACCGTTACTATGATGGGGATTATTCTCGCAAATCAGAAAAACTTTTCGGTTCACCACATTATTGAGTTTAAAGAGAATCTGCAGGTCCTGTTAATTGCGAGTCTCTTTATTGTCCTTTCAGCCAGGCTGGAACTGTCTGCTTTTGAATATATTGGTTGGGACGATTTTCTATTTTTACTGGGCCTTATTTTTGTAGCCCGGCCGCTTACTGTTTTAGTCTCCACTTTGGGGACAAAGCTCCCTTGGGCAGAGCGATTTTTCCTTATGATGGTAGCGCCGCGCGGTATTGTTGTTATGGCGATGGCTTCGGTTTTTGCCTTTCGTTTGAGCGAACACAATCCAGAGGAAGCGAGCAATTGGCTAGCGACGATCTTAGTTGTTGTTGTTGGGACGGTGTCTTTTTACGGCCTTTTAGCCGGGCCGGCAGCCCAGTGGCTTGGGCTTGCCAATCGAAATCCGCGTGGGGTCCTCATTGTCGGAGCGCATGCTTGGGGCCGCGCTCTTGCTTCAAAACTTGATGGAATTAAAGTGCCAACCGTGCTTATCGATAGCAATACGACCAATGTCTTTGTTGCTCGGCGTATGGGTCTTAATGCTTATTCGGGGAATATTTTTTCTGAGGAGTTTTTAGATTTGCTTGATCTTTCTGAGATGGGGATGGTGCTGGCTGTAACCTCCAATGACGAGGTGAACACTTTTGCTTTTAATGCCTTGAACGATCTTTTTGATAGTGCGCATTATTATAAAATTATGCCCAATCCTGATTCGGGCAATGCGCCGAGCGAAGATGTTAAAGAGAATATTCTTTTTGGGACTCAGGTGCATTATGGTACCCTTGAGAAACGTTTCTTACAGGATCTTCCTCTTGAGTTTGCTGATTATGAAGAGGGTATGGAGCTGGGTGATGTGGGTCCCATTCGCGAGCAGGGTGGTGTGCCGCTTTTCTTGATTCAGGAAAATGGAAAAGTTCGCCCCTTTACCGTTGCTGAGAAATATAAGGGTGAAGCAGGAGCTAAGATTCTTTATTGGACGGGCCAGGCTTAGGGGGCGTTTCGCAGACGCTGATTTTTGTTAAGACCGATGCAGGGATAGTCTCTGCCGAGAGTTTATCTTCGGCCCAGGCTCTGTGGGCGAAGATGGTTTTTAGGCGGCCTTGGGCGCAGAGTGCCCAGGTCTTGCCTTCTTGCTTATAAATGTCTGCACGGTAGTGGAGGGTGCGTTTGCGAATGGCGTCTACCCAGAGGCAGATAGAGACAGTGTCTCCGAAAGTGATGGGGGCCATGAAGTCGCACTCGGCCTTGGCTCGCGGCCAGCCTTGCATGCCGGATTTACTGAGCTCGATGAGCTCAATGCTCAGGGACTTAAGGAGGGCTGTTTCGGCCTTTTCCATCCAGCGGAAGTAATTTGAAAAATGCACGAGGCCTGCCATGTCTGTCTCGGAGAAATCAACTGTGTGCTCTAAAGTGATGGCGCTTTTCATAGGTGAGGCTTACCTTAGGTTAAAGAAATTTTTTGGCAAGTGCCTAGGCCCTTATTGGATTGCAAATAACTGCTCAAGAGAGGGGTTTGCTTGGGTCTTGCAGTCCTCAATGTCATGGGTGATGGGAGGCAACGCATTGTTTAATGCGTAGGCTGTCTTGAATAAGGCGATGGCGATTCGGTTAAAGAAGATGGTAGCCAAGATCTTTCGGTTGTGCTCAGCATGGCGAGCTGTTATCAGCATGTAATGAAAGGCGCATTGCCGAAGTGCTTCTGGAGCATTTTGCCCTTCGTAGTTCTCTAGTAAGGATATCGTTAAGAGGGCAGAGAGCATGTCTAGTGTGCATAAGAAAGCTTGCCGTGTATTTGTTCCATTTAGCTTTAGGTATGTTTCTAGATGGAGGCCTAGCGTGATTTGACGTGCTCTTTCTTGAGATTTTAAAACGTTGGATTTTGTTTGAATGATTGTTTTTAGTGCTTCGATCCAGCTTTCGATATGCATGCCTGTGATAGCACCTATGAATGGGTCGTCACCGAGATGATCTTTGAGAAGTGGGTAGAATAATTTGATAAAACGAAGGCGTTGTTGGGCACTGCGTTCTAAATAACTATTTTCAATTTTCCATTCTAAGATGGCGACAAGGGCTTGGTAGCATGCTTCAATATCTTGAAGTAAAGTTCGTGGATCTTCAAGTTGAGATGTTTCGATGTCATCATCATCAATATAATTGATTAGAGCTTCCATTAAGTGTTGAAGTGCAATTCGAATACGAACTTCAGGCTCATCGCTTTCAATTTGAGGTATGATTTCAACGCGAAGAATTTCGGCCAGGATTATAGGGCTAATTTCAATTTCGTTCTCCAGTTGTTCATCTGTATCTGCTGGTTCGTCTTTGAAGTGAACCTTTTTTTTCTCTATTTCTTTTTTCTTGGATGAATGTTTTTTGAGTATGCCTTTTAAGCTTCTTGGGGTGAGCTTACCAAGAGAAGAGCGGTGTTTACGTTTTTCACTAGAGGGTGTTGTGCTGAATTCATCTTCTGTTTCATCAATGTCTTCTTCTTGTTTTTCTTTGTCGTTGTGGCGTGTTTGGAGGGGTGGAGAATTGTAGGCATTGACTGAAGGTCCATTGAGTTCAAGGATGGGTACGGGTACGGTGTCATTGGTGTTTGTGTTTCGTGGAGATATAATGGCGGACTTTTCTCGTTTAGGAGGAGATTTTTTACGTCGTTTGGTTCGCGCTGATTGTGAGCGTTCTTGTTTTTCGTTTTTGTCATTTTCACACTGTATTTGTGCTGGAAGAGGGAGTACGAGAGTGAGTGACCGTTCGCGACCCATATAGGTACAGTGATCATTATTGTGCGTATTGTTTCCACGGTCCATGGCTTGGAGTGATGAGGTTCCCAGATAAGTATAGATAATGATCGGCAGGTACCTCCAAAATAATTTCATAATAAGCTTTTATATACGATAACGTGAGTTCTGAAAAGCGTGTAAGCACAACAAGGCTTAACTCAAAGACTGTTTTTGTGAGAATATAGAATCAATAATTAAAGTGGGAGCTCAAAGCTCACTATTTTCTAGC
>DCBD01000070.1:0-132 GCA_002313355.1 Opitutia bacterium UBA1116
AGGTATTTGGGGTCGAGGGGGTCGATTTTGCGTGCTTGAGTTTGTTTTGGGGTGGGGAATGAGGTGTGTTTTGAGAGACGTTTTGTTTTGTAGGTGATTGGTGGGTAGTTGGTTATGGGATTGTTTTTGTTG
>DCBD01000070.1:432-7511 GCA_002313355.1 Opitutia bacterium UBA1116
GGGTAGTTGGTTGTGGGATTGTTTTTGTGGGGTTTTGGGGCGTTTTTGGTGGGGAGAGTTTTGGGAGGTTTTGAGAAATTGTTTTGTTAGCTGTTGTTTATGAGTGGGTTGCGGGGATTGGGTTTTTGGGTTGGGAGGGTTGTGGTAAGGGGGCTGGGTGCTCAGTTGGGAAAGGGTTTGATGGGTGTTATAGTGGTGTTTATGGGTATATTTTTTAGTTTTGTTTTTAAGTAATATTATTGGTTTTTTATGGAACTTTTTGTGTGTTTTGGTGACTATAAAGGCGTGTGCTCCTGGTTATTCTGGGAATAGTGAAATTAAGCAAAAAAAGATAAGGGATGATGAAAAAAATATTGTGTGTTGTGTTAATGGGGGTCTTGGGGCTGAGTGGCTCTCTGTGGGCTATTGGAGATGAACAAGAAGATTGTGATGCGCGATTATTGAAGGCTGTGCAAAACGGTGATTTCGAAGGTGCACAGGCGGCTATTGAAGCTGGAGCTGATGTGAATATGATGGATGCTGAGGGTTATACCCCTTTGCTTCGGGCCGTCAAAGTGGGCTTTGGTGCACAGAGGATGATTCAATTACTCCTGGATCAGGGTGCGCGAATGCATTTGCCCATGGATGTAATTAGGAAGAAATTGCTTCAACAAGGTTTTCAAAAAAACACTTCGGAGCCTATGAGTGATAGCGATGTGAGGAAAGTTTTAGTGCGCTCAGCCATACAAGACAACAATACCTACACATTACACGGAGTCTTTGAAAATATTGCGATGAATCCTAATCAAGAGGAAGCTCGTGCGGAAGCTATCGCATTTATCCGCATGGTCCAAGATACACAGTTAACCCAAGCGGGTCTCTATGCTATTAGACGTTTTGGTTCCAAGAATAATAAGTATTTGCTGTCTTTGCAGCATTTGATTGTAAGGTTTAGTGACGAAACAACGATTACTCTGTTTCTCGAGGCATTAAAGGAGGTATGTGGTGAACAGGAGGCTAAGCAAATTCTTTTAAACTATAAGGGCTTTAGCTCTAAAACGATCCAGATACCCTGTGATGGTGTTGATACTCCTTTTGAATTCCTTACCTATGGTTCTTTGATTCCGGCAAGTAAGGAACGCTTACTCAGCTTTTTTAACATGATGGATACCGTTTTTGGGGAAGAGACGATTCAGGATATTTTAATGGGAGGCTTTTTTCATAATTTTCTATTTTATTTGACACGCCCTGAAAAAAATAATCAAGCAGCACTCTCAGCTGATAATTCGAATCTTCATGTGGTTGAGGATTTGGCTCAGCATGTGCCTCTTTTATTAGAGACGGTGTCGGACTACTATTCAAAGGACGATTCAGAGGGCTATTTAGGGGACGAATTCTTAAAAGCATGTTTTAATTCTTCCGATAGTAGCGATCCTGGATATTGTCCTTTGAGTCGAATGATGGATATTAAGGGGCGTTATTGGGTTGTATGTAAGTATGCGTTCAAAGAATACTTTCAAACTTTTTATACCCTTTTAAATGCTGTACTAAAGACGAAAGGTGCGCAATTGCATTGCATGCCTACGCTGATCAACATTGAAGAAGGCTTAGGTGAAGGACAGAATGTATTCGTCCTTGCGATGCATTTGTTTAAGAAGCTCATGGCACAAGTTAGGGCGTTTCCAGTGCAAGAAAGTATCTTGGAAGAACATGCGTCTGATCTTTTATTTGATGCTGACATACAGCTCTTAGATTTGCTATTCGAGAATGAAACAGTACTTCAGGTCTTTGTAGACAATCTTATCAGCATTGAAGATGAGGATGCATTAATGGCCTTTGTCGACAACATCATCAACCTCCTGAAGGAGCATAGCGATAAGCAATTGACGGGAGCCACTCAGGATCATTTACGATTAGAAGCTGCTATAGCTGCTGTGCTTTTTTGTCAAATTAAGGCAATAGGGGAAGCTATACATCTATGGAAACGTACTTCTAAAGTGAAAAGTGCAAGGTCTTTTGTTTTGGGTACAACGAATACGAATAATGAGGGCACAAAGAAGTTAGTGAATACTCGTCCGAGTGATGAGGGCAGTGAGGATGAAGATGCACCTCCACGTAAAAAACAACGGACGCTGCTTGAGGAGTTTAACCGCGAAGGTGATGACGATGATGATGGGGATACCTTTGAAGAACTCTACAGTGATGACGATGATGGCTGGGAGTATACAGAGACTGAATACCTTGAAGCCGGCGTAGAGCGTGTGCGGATGGAACACGAAGACCTGACGGATTTTAGGGACGCCATGCGGGGTGAATATCTTGGCTTTGGCTATAATGGAGAGCACGGAGAAGAGCGCCTCAGTGGTGGTGCTTAGGCAGGGTTTAAGGTGTTATTATAAGTGGGCCTCGTTACGCGTGTATGCTCTGGGTCATGTCGAAATATATCTTTTAAATAAATATTAAACAAAAAATCATAAAAATTATGAAAAAAGTACTGTGTGTTGTTTTGATGGGAATCTTGAGTCTAAGTGGCTCGCTGTGGGCTGCTGGGGATGAGCCAAATATACCCTTGCTAGCGCTCAAGATGATTGAGAGTGAGAAGATTGATGATCCAGTTGATGTCTTTAGGAATACCGCCCTGCATTTGGCAGCCAAAAAAGGTCTGGTTGATATCGTTCAAACACTCCTCGATCAAGGCGCAGATCCGAATGCGGTGAATGTTACTGGTGACACGCCTCTTCATGAAGCTACTTACTATTGTAAAAATGATCAAGAAGCACAGTCCTATGCAGACATAATAAAGTTGCTGATTGAATATGGCGCCAACCCAGATGCAAAAACGATACAGGATTACAGGATCCAGTCAGCAGAGACACCTCTAGGTTTGGCTGTTCCCAGATCTCAATATCAGGGTACTGTCCTTTTAGTGAAAACACTTCTTGAGAGTGGAGCTGACCCAAACTTTCGAACGGGCGATCTCGATGAAACGGTACTGCACATAGCCATTGCGCGTAGCAGTACTAAATACTTCCAATGCCTCCTAAAGCTGCTGCTCGAGCACAAAGCCGATCCAACAATAGAAAACAGCTGTAATGAAACTCCCGTGTGCATGGCTGCTCGTTTGGGCAGGATAGAAGCCTTAAAGCTGCTACTTCCCTATATCACCGATGAAATTATTTTAAATGAAGCCTTAAAGGCAGCTCTCGTCAGCGGGCAGATTTATGAGGATCGCATAAGAACTGCTATCGTGGAACTGCTCTATAATGCAGGCGGTCGCCCTGTTTCGGCTTCGTTAACCAAACCCAATGCGCCACGTCTATCGGTAGTTGCAATTAACAACGACTATAATCCAGAGCTTTTGCAACACCTCCTGGATTGGTACCTTGATTTCGAGCAAAACACAGATAAAGACAACGGTAATGTCGTCAGTTCTTTAACGGATCTGATTCCTCAGCTCAAAAGCAGCCTAGAATATCATCGCTTGCTGCGCGTTTTAAATGCGTTATTCGGGCATAGTCTAGGCCGCAAGCACTGCATACCGACGATTGTTGAGATCAATAATAACATGGAGATAACAGACCAAGAACTAAGCTCACTAGAACTTGCTCTACGCTTGTTAAGCGAATTGCTCTCAAACTCAAACTTTAAGCCTGAAAACGAACAAGATGAAGATGCTCTTAAGCAAATGGGCGACAAGCTCATCAGCATGCTCAGTGATGACGGCTTCATGACGGCAATCGGCAACTGGGAACTTGACTTTGATGAGCTCCACATAGGGCACACGATCGACCAAGCTCTCTTGCTCGCTAAAAAACTTATCGAGGCATTTAACTTTACAGGCAATGAAGCAAAGATGGCACAAATAGTCCTTATCGCTAAGGTGCTCGAAGCGCATATTGGGGAATGGAGAGCTACCCAGAAGAAAAGTTCCCGCAGTGATCGACTGAATCGAGAATGTCTTGAGCTGGACGATACGGAAGACCCAGAAAACACAGAGGAAGAAAATAAAGAAGAGACAGAGGAGGTCTGGGAACTCACAGAGACTGAGGCGCCGATGAATAATGACGTCTTGCGAGGTACCGAGATTAGCGAAGCAGAGCTGTTAGAAAACTTAATGAGGGAGGGAGGCATACACCGCGATTATGACCGTATACAAAAATTATAAAATTATGAAAAAAGTACTGAGTGTTGTTTTGATGGGAATCTTGAGTCTAAGTGGCTCGCTGTGGGCTGTTGAGGATGAGCCAAGCATACCCTTCGAAAGGAATGAGGATCATGGTTCAGTTAGTACGTTGGAAGATGATGGTAGTAACCCCCCAGAGTGGTCGATAGAGGACATATACGTTCAATTTCTCAAGAGGCTCGACGGGCATGGGGATGACTACTATCTAGATGTGGATCTAGATGAGTATCTGCAGTCTAAGGGGAGTGTGCAAGGCATGCCCAGGCTAGCAAGTATGTTAATCTATGTTAATCAGGTTGACTATCCAGTTAATGCGATGAGTGATACCGTCCTGCATTTAGCTATCAGGAAGTCCCAGTATCATATCGTTTCTCAGCTACTCCTCAACCAACGTGCACCTGCGAATCCGAATGCAGTGAATGTTGATGGGGATACGCCCCTTCATACAGCGATCCAAGATTGTAAAAGTGATCTGGAAGCAGGGCCTTATGCAAAATATCTTGAAGAATTGGGAAATCCTTGTGTAGAGATCATAGAATTGCTGCTCATATGCGGTGCCGACCCAACAATAAGAAACAATAATAATGAAACTCCCGCGTGCATGGCTGCTCGCTTGGGCAATATAGAGGCCTTGGCGATAATGGTTCCCTATATTAATGATGATTCCACAAAAATAGCTATTGCGGAACTGCTCTATAATGCACGGATGAAGGATAATAGCATAAGAACTACAATCATGAGATTCCTCCATAAGGCTCTTGATTTTTTAGTAGGACGCAAGTATTGCACACCGACCATTGTTGAGATCAATAATGACATGGATGGAGAAGATGCTGGGCTGAACCATAACGAAGATCCTGAAAATGCAGAGGATGGTGCTAAAGAGGAAGAAAAGAAAGAGGAGGAAGAGGAGGTCTGGGAACTCACTGAAACTGAGGCGCCGATGAATAATGACGTCTTGCGAGGTACCGAGATTAGCGCCGGAGAACAGCTGTTCGCAGAATTTATGAGGGATTATCATATAGGAGGAAGCGCACCATAATAGCGACAACGACAAGGTGCTGTTGTTCCCTAGAGGTTGTTTTGGGGTTGGGTGTTTATATGATATTATTAACTCGTGATTAATAAAGACTCTGAAAGGGCTGTTTTTCTCGGAAATTTAAGTTTTTAGCGTGCTGGCCGATATTTAGTGTTAGCTTGAAGCACCTTCGATCCATTCTATTGACTGCCTGTTTGCTTGGGTTTGGCCTGAGTGTGCAGGCTGCTTTTACACGTGAGCCTAAGCCAACGAGCTCCACGGTGACGCGTTCGGGGAAAGATGGCTATCGTGGGTACCTTGCCGTGCAGGGGCCTGATGGTGTGTTCTTTGAAAGACGGCCCCTTATTTTTAATCGCTTGTTTTTGACGCCATTGCCTGAAGTGAAGGAAAAAGAAATCTCCGATGAAGAGGCCGAAAAGGTGATGCAGGCCAATGAGGACGTCGATGCTAAGCGCAAGGGCGATGCCTATGAGACGGTTGAAGCAAGCGCAGGAACTTACTATTACCCCCCATACTACAGTGTGCAGCGCCAGGAGTTTGATGAGGATGGTGCGGAGCATGAGCGTGAAGAGAATATTAGCCCGGATGATTTGCTCTTTTTCTTTGAGAAAAGCAGTGGGAAGGGTGGCTCTGAAAAAAACTACTACATTCCCTTTGAGGTGCCCTCGGATGGGCTTTGGCAACAACCTCCACCCGCCCGCAGTAAGGCGACTTATAGAAAAGACTAGATGATGCGCGGAGTGATTGCTGGCTTGTTGCTTGGGTTGATAACCGCTGGGTTTTTAAAGGCGGAATCTGTCTCAACCGAGGAGCGTGTAAGCGATAAGGTGATGGCGCAGCGTGAGGCTTTGGGTAAGTCAGCAGCTGTACTTGGGGCTACCGTTGAGGTGAGCGAGGATGCGCCGCAGAAAAAATTAAAAGAAGCCAAGTACAGAGAAGAGCATGCAGCCTATACGGAAGCTGCCTCAGCAGGGAAGCCGCCTACTTTCTTAGAGGAGTTAATACGGCAGCGCACCATTGCCTGGAGGCGGCATGCGAAAATGGCTTTGAAAGCAAGGGACTATGAAGCTGCCGAAAAATATTATTTTGAGATCCTTAACAACGGATCCATCAGCAATGCCGAGCAAAAAGAAGTTTTCATCGAGATGGCGGATCTTTACGAAAAGCAAAAAAATGAGATCAAAACGATTGCTGTCTACGAAACGTTTTTAGAACTCTATCCGGATGATGAGATGAATCCCCGTGTGCACATGAAAGTGGGGGATTTGTATCGGGATATCGGGGCTTTCAAGTTTGCATCGGAGCATTATTATAAAATCCTCAATCTTGCCCTTAAGTCGCGCAAGGGGGCTATAGAGGAGTATCGTGAGATATCTCTGCAAGCGCAGCTCAAGCTCGCTGAGACAGAGGCAGAGCGTGGTAATTTTGAGTCAGCGGAGCGGTTTTACCAAAGGCTTGCTAAGCTAGACCTGCCTGCAGATGAACATGCTAAGGTGCTCTTTCAGCGAGGGTACCTCGAAACAAAAATTGGTAGCCCAGGGAAGGCGATACCTGCGCTCAAAGAATTTATCGAGACCTACCCGCGTGATAGTCGTGTGCCCGAAGCGCATTACTTGATTTCGGATAGTTACCGAAAAATGAATCAGTCTGAAAAAGCCGTTCAGGAGATATTTGTTTTGCTTAAGAAGAATCACAATCTGGCGCGGATTGATTCAGAGGAATGGGTCCACTGGAAGCGACGTGCGGGTAATCAGATCGCTAATCAATTTTACAAGCAGGGTGACTATCACAATGCGCTGCGGTTGTATCAAGCGATTACACCGCTTTCGACCGACCCTCAGTGGCAGTGGGAGACGGTCTATCAGATCGGGCTCTGCT
>DCBD01000013.1 GCA_002313355.1 Opitutia bacterium UBA1116
CAGACTTTGCTGACAATGATCGTGCTCAGACAGAACACTGCACAGAGGGATTTACCAAAGTGCTGGTATCCGCTAAGGGCACTGTTTTAGGAGCTACCATTGTGGGCCCACATGCCGGCGAACTGATCACGCCTTGGACACTAAGCATTAAGCAGAAGCTCAAGATAGGTGCTCTTGCCGACAGCATCATCCCCTACCCTACGCTCAATGAAATCAGCAAGCGCGTCGCAGGACAATACTACACACCAAAGCTAGCATCGCGAGTGACACAGGGAATCGTCAACCTCCTCAAGCGTTTTTAAAGCAACATTGAATTAATCGGCAGCAAGAAAATCGACACCTTCGGCAAGCTCTTGCTTTAGGCGTAAAATCTCGTCTACGTCAGAGGGTACTGTAGCAATCGCCTCTTCCATGATTGTTAGGCCTGCACGAACTTTTTGCATACTATCTTGGTGGAGTGTCTTCATGCCATAAGCCATGGCAATTTTCTTGATGCGAGCTGTCTCAAAACCTGCATTAATGGCCTTAACAATGCTTTCATTGGTACGCATCAGCTCATGAATACCCACACGCCCCTTGTACCCCTGGCTATTACACGCTATGCACCCAGACTTTTTAGCACGATAAATAGGCCCTGTCCACTCAATGGCTTGTTTTAAGATATCCGACTCGCGTGTTTCTGGGTTGTAAGACTGACGGCAATTTTTGCATACGCGCCGCATCAAACGCTGAGCACACACGAGAATTAATGAGGCAGAAATCATAAAAGGCTCAATGCCCATTTCCGTTAAGCGGGCGATAGCACTCGGAGCATCATTTGTGTGCAAAGTACTAAAAAGCAAGTGCCCTGTAAGCGCAGCTTCGACGGCGATACTCGCCGTCTCAACGTCACGAATTTCGCCGACGAGAATGACATCAGGATCTTGGCGAAGGAATGCCCGCAGCGCGCTTGCAAATGTAAGGCCAATTTTCCGGTGCATCTGCATCTGGCAGAGGCCTGGGAGGGTATACTCGATAGGATCTTCGGCGGTACGGATGCAAACATCAGGGCGGTTAATTTCGTTTAAAGCGGAGTACAGTGTCATCGATTTACCCGACCCTGTAGGCCCGCAGTGGAGAATCATGCCGTAGGGGCGTGTAATAACGTCTCGATAAAGGTCGAGATTGGCAGGCTCAAAGCCAAGAGCTGGGAGTGGCAATGTGCTTTTGGTCTTGTCTAGAATACGCATGACAAGGCCTTCCCCGTGATTCAACGGTGCTGTAGAGACACGCAAGTCGATATTGATATTTCTCTTTGTAAATTGTTTGAATACGATGCGACCATCCTGAGGAAGCCTACGCTCGGCAATGTCAAGATTTGACATGATCTTGTAGCGAGCTACAAGGGCATTGGATACTTTAGCGGGAAGAGAAAGCTTTTCTTGGCAAAGACCATCAACCCGCACCCGGACTCGACACTCTTTCTCCATAGGTTCAATATGGATATCACTCCCCCCGGAGTAAAAGGCATCTTCAATAATGCGCGTCGCCAAACGAATGATGGGTGCCGAGTCCTCACTTTCAATGTCTTCGCTTTCGATAATTTCTTGCTCAAGCCCATACTCAATATCGAGCTCTTCGACGACTTCTTTGTACTCTTCTTCATCAATGAAGTTTTGAGCATCTGACTCTAAGTAACGTTGGATATCATCCTCAAAAGCAAGGGCCTTTATGACTTTCTTATCTGATACTTCAGCGACTTCGTTTTCTATGTGAGAGAAAGGGTCGTCTACGGCGATAACCAAACACTCCCCTACGAGGCTAATCGGCAATATTTTAGTTTTTTGACAAAACTCCCGACTGACGTGCTTAAATAAAGACTCATCAAACCTATACCCTTCAGCGTTAAAAGGGCTTAGGCCAAAAACTTTGGCAGTACCCACAAGAATCTGGAACCGAGTAATTCCAAAGTCTTCCATTAAAAGTGTATTGAGGTCTTTGCCCGTGAGAGACTTTTCTCCTGAGGAAATGGTTTTTGCTTCCTCTTTGCTCAACCAACCGTACTGACTAATATGCGCGATAATGTCGTTTTGTATGCGTGCTAGGGCCATAAAGGGGTAAATTTAAGAGAGATTATAGGGATAAGCAGAATATAACTAATGACCAATTTCAAGCAACTCAGGGTAGATAAGGCCTAAATTATCAAGACGACTCTCATTGGGAATGTGCTTTTCGTCAACACCGAGCTCCCTTAAGGCTTCTTGTAAAGAAACCCGCCTAGAGAGCATAACATCATTAATGATGCCGTACTGGTAGCGCTTTAAAGCTTCTTTTAGTGAAGAACCACCATAAGGCGACGTCTTAGGAATGCCCTCTTTTGCCCATTTCTCGAGAGTGAGCATAAGCTCATCGTAATTATTGGGCCACGTGTAATTAAAGAGAAAGCCTGCAGCCTCTTCCGTCCACTCAATCGAAGTACCTCGACCTTCAAAAAAGGCATTTGCATAGGAGGCAATATCAGGAATGCGCTCTGCAAGGCGGGGTAAAAAGACTTGGTTTTTTTTGAAAGTTTCCATCATCACTGGAGGAATGATCGCCCGATGCTCTGCAAGGTAGTCTGCAGTCATCCAGTAGATAAAAACAGCATGGCCTAGATCATGAGTACGCTCTTGAAGAAAGTTTTGGATAAAGAGTAGATCTTCTTCAGAACAAGACTCAAAACCGCGAACAGCGATGGCTGGCGTTGGCTCACCCTTTTCTAGGTACTCAATGATTGCTTGTTGTGTTGAGGGCTTGTCGAGCTCTGCCACTTGAATGGCAAGGTATTGCTCTGGGAATTTATTTCCCTGTTGGAGGCAAAACTCTTTCATGACCAGGTCTACCTCGACGCCACTATAGGTCTCGATAAAAATATTCCCCGAATAGACAGCAAGATCAAGGAGGTTTTTAAAGAAGCAGCGTGAGCCATAGCATGAACCTGCGATGTAATTGCAAGGGCGGCTCACGCAGATATTTGCGATATCCAGACTGCAGACACCCATAGGAGCATCACTAGGCATGGGCAGTGCATAGCACTTAACCTTCTCAATGAGATCATCACTCTTAAAGGGTTTTTTAAGGACGCAGTTTACGTGTTGGTTTGCAGCATCCACGAGCTCTGGCATACCCATAACGCCAGAAACAAGAATAAAGGGAATATCGGGGTCTACCTTGCGAGCTTCTTGAAAAAACTCTAACCCATTAACCTCTGGCATTTGATAGTCAGAAATAATGAGGTCGTATCTTCTGTTTTGAATGAGGCGCATTGCCTCTTTAGGATTTGTGGTGACATCAGCACAAAAGCGATAGCTCTCCAAAAAAGCGCGTATGAGCTCGGCCTGGTCCTCCTCATCATCAAGAACCAGAATGCCGTTAATTTTATTTGAATAATTGCGCGCTTTGCACTCGGACAGCAAGGCATTCATAAGGTAATGGGTACTTCACCTTATTATGACAAGCAAACGGCTTCATTCAAGCGTTTTTATTAATTATTGCTCAAAGATTTGCAAAAAATAGCCATTAAGGCTGAAGACACTCGACAAGGCGCTTGGTGTCTGCACCAAGATCCCAAACCCATAGAAGGAAATCTGCCGGATGAACATCGTGATCTTTGAAAAACTTCCGATCTCGCCCACAATTGAACATAAGGTCCGGGTCTAGCTCACCGCGAAGCTTGGCTAAGGCCTTATGGGTAATACGGGGAAGCCAGTCAACCCCGTCAATAGTGTCTTCTCCACTGGGGATATCGCTAGCAGAAATAACCTGTTGTGAAGGCATGCCTTGCTGTTCCCTCAAAAAATACCCACGCCGCACGTGTTGAATGAGTGCCATAGTGGTAAAATCCGGCTCACCCACTTCGACGTAGTCTTCAGCAAAGTCGTACATTTCGTGGGGCAACATGCCAATCGATTGAAGGAATGAAGTCTCATCAGCGCTAAAATAGGCAGCTAAATCTTGCTCTTCAGCTTTGCAAAGAGTCACCGCGTGCTTCCATAAATGCCGAAGCTGTTCTTGGTAGTTGTAGTGCTTCATGATCGTCTCCTTGGCTTGCGCTTTTCACGGGGTTTTGAAGAAGCTCGCCTTCGAGGCTTCTTCAAGCGTTTAGGTGTTGACTCAAACTCATGCAATTGAAAGTCCATCTGGCGCTTAAAGCGATTGACGCTAATGACAACAACGTCAAGCTCATCCCCTACGCAAAACTTCCTTCGGGTGCGACGCCCAACAAGGCAAGACTCTCTGGCGAAGTAAAGGTCATCAGACAGGGTTGACAAGTGAATAAAACCAAAGGCAAGTGAGTCTTTGAGCTCGATAAACATGCCGTGGCTTCGAATCTCTAGAATGACGGCTTTAAGAGGTGTTTTCTTGGGCTTATCAAGCTCGCGTTCAAAAAATTCAAGAAGTTTGATTTTCACGGATTCACGTTCAGCCTCTGTACTGTTGCGCTCGGTATGGCTCAAATGCTCTGACATACTGATGAGCTTTGCCTTCAAGTACATTTCATGAGACTTCGGCGCTGTTTCGTTACCGGACTTTACAAGATAAGCATCAAAGATTCGGTGGACTATAAGGTCACTATAGCGACGAATAGGTGATGTAAAGTGAGCGTAAAAAGTCTTATGCAGGCCATAATGACCGTCTGCCTCGGCACGGTAACAGGCCTGCTTTAGGCTACGCAAGAACTCAATTTTCAAGGTGTAACCCTGCGGATGTGTCTTAAGCTTAGTAAGCAGTTTAGTCACCTCGCTTTGGTTGCTGAGATCACCCGTCTGGATCCCAAAACCAACGAGAAGGTCCCGAAGGTCGTTGAGTTTTTCTTGTTCAGGCTTGTCATGAACCCGCGAAATGTATGCAAAACCTGCACCGTGCAAAGCTTTAGCGACACACTCGTTAGCCAGTAGCATGAACTCCTCAATCAATTGGTGACTTTCGTCATAAGGGTTATTCTCAATGCGGTCAGCATAGCCTTCTTTATCGAGGTAAATCTTCACCTCGGGCATATCCAGATCAAGACTTCCGGCCTGCATGCGCTGAGCGCGAAGACGCTTGGCAATATTCCAAAAAGCACAAACAGCCTTTTGGTAGAGCTTTAATTCTTTGTCTGAAACTTCTTCCAATGAACGACCTGCATGCCCCGTTTGATGACCCATGGGGCCAGACACCTTGCGAACTTTTTTAAGATCTTCCTCTGTTAAGAGAGCATAGGCCTGTTTATAAGAAAAACGCTTATTGCTACAAATGACCGTATTTGCGAAATCTACCGATTCGAGCTTCCCTGCCTTGGAGAAAGTGACAAAAACTGTTTTCGTCAAGCGGTCTTCCCCCTCGAGCAAACTACAAATACCGCTAGACAGAGCGTGTGGCAACATCGGAATAACGGTGCCAACGAGGTAAGTGGAATTGCCCCTGCGCTCTGCCTCTTTATCGAGTTGAGAGCCTGGCCTAACGTAAGCGCTAACATCAGCAATATGAATGCCGATGCGTACGCGACCGTCTTTCAGTGTCTCTAATGAGAGAGCATCATCGAAATCTTTAGCGTCATCAGGGTCAATAGTCAGGGTGAGCAAGTCTTTACAATCTAAGCGCCCAGCACAATGGGCCTTTGAGACTTTAGCTGGCATTTCCTTAGCTTCCTTGGTTACAGATTCGGGAAACTCAGGGTCGAGATTGTAGCGGTGCAAAACGCCTAAATACTCTGCCATGGGGGTATGCGACTCACCCAGGACAGCCTCGATCTCCCCTACGGGACTTAAATGCCGCTGCTCCCACTCTTCCAGGCGGACAACAACCTTGTTGCCCTTTTTGGGTGTAACACCCGACTTAAGAGGCGTCGGAGGAGGGACTAAAACGTCATGAAAAAAACGTGGATCGTCGGGAATAACGTAGTAAAAGTCTCGGCGGCGATCTAGCGTGCCGACGATAGTCTCTCGCCCGCGTTTGAGAACGCGGAGCACACGCGCATAGGTGAACTCTTCGCTTGTCCAGTCCCTCCGGCGTTGACGACGCCATTTCGGCTTAATCCGAACAAGAACCTGATCTCCGTGAAGTGCCGTGCTTGTATCTTCAGCCAAAACATGCAGCGCCTCTTGGTACTTGGAACTTTCCTTGACATCGGGAATGACTTTTGCAGATCCACTCTGACGAAATAAAATAGTGCCACTCGTGAGATCCGCATCTGAAGGAAGGCAGTATTTGTCTTTCTTGACGCGAGCAACCCGTCCTTCTGCAACGAGTGCTTTACAAAGTTTTTTTAACTTAAGCTCCTCCTTACGATCAAGATTGAGTGCGGATGCAAGCTCCTTGAGCCCCTGAGGCACATAGTTTTCCTCATGCATCAAGCGAAGCAGGCGTTCAGATAAATTCATAAGATAAGGAGTGTTATAGGAAAATCAGCAGGGAATGTCAGCGAGAAAAGCGCTTTTTAAATGAATTTAAAATTTAATTAAAAAAGAAGCTGCTGGCTCTGAGCCCCATCGACATCTTCAAAGAAAGCTTGGTAGCGCTTCACCCACGCGTCTATCTTCTTTGCATAATAGAGCGCATCATAAGGGAGTGTCTTCGGGTTGTAAGCATTGACAGGACAAGCGCGCTTCCAGTCTGGATCTCGTGGCTTTTCGCCTGGAGTGATGAAGTAACTGACACGATCTCCCATTCGAGGCATAGGAATCATCCGAAGGGCAACTTCGAGTGATGCACGCCGAGGCTTTCCATCAAGCTCAACGGCCTTTGCGTAAGCATTTGGATTTTGGCTTAAAAACTCACTTTTGCTTAATTTTTCGATTTCCATTGTCCCGTTTTGGAGGCGCTTATGAAAATCATCAGCCAGCATGCGAGGAGTTTTATCTGAAATGCCGAGCATGTAGTAAAGCAGGCAGTCTGTTAGCTCTTTTAGATAAGGCTCCATCCCACGAGAACGTAGGCCTGAACCACGGATAATGACGCGCTCACCATCATACAGGGCGTAATTCTTGGACTTATAGCAGAACATCGAGGGATAGAGGCCATCGCACTCAAGCTCAATCCCTTCTGGCAAAGAATGCGAAATTTTACCAAGCAAAGCCTCAGGTTTGTTAAAATAACTATCAGATGCGATATAAAGCCCATCTGTATCTGCCTCTAGCACCACACAGCCTGCCTCTTGGAAAAGCTCGATAAGCTTTTGAATGAGTGCTCTACCCTGCGAAGTAACTTCTGCGGCAAGATCACCGTCAGAGAAGCGTCCTCCTCCAAAGCCAAGGTAGCCATAAAAGGAGTTAATGATAATTTTAAAAGCAGCCTGCCGGGCATCATGCTCGGCCTTGAGATTAGCATCATCAGTCTCACGAGCTAGCTGCTTGTACTTTAAGCGGTAACTCCGAAGCTCTTTAAGTATAGGAATGAAGACACCGAGCGTATCGTTCTTAGGGACACGCCCAATATTGAGCAAAAGGCTTGGATATAGTGACGTGACATCGAAATGAAGAACGTTTTTGTAG
>DCBD01000095.1 GCA_002313355.1 Opitutia bacterium UBA1116
GGTCCTTATCGAGGGCTGATCTTCATCCTGGTAGGTGTTACTCTATTTGCTATTTCAAATAAAATTTATTTAGGCAATTATGGGCCGATTTATTTTACTTTGCCTGAATGGGTGGAAAAGATGTGCAATGTCTTTAGAGCCAGTGGACGATTTTTTTGGCTGCCTAGCTACATCCTTTTGTTCACGACTCTGGCGTATTTTTTGAAAGAAGCCAAAAAGCCTTATTACTGTTCTATGCTGGCTTTGTTAATGCTTCTCCAGTGGGCCGATTTGAGTCAATTGCGCCATTTTGTGAGAGAAGAAGCTCATAAACCTGTACCTCAAGATAATGCCTTGAGGCAAATGATGGAAGAAGCCGCGTTTGTTTACGTTTATCCTCCTGCAGGTTGTAGTCAGTGGAGCTTTTTTTATCTTTTTTACTACAGAACTTTACAGTATTCAGCCGCTGAAGCAGGGACGATGATCAATACGGGTTACTTGGCCCGGTATAATTGGCATCATTGCCGAGGTAAGGAGCAGCGCTTCGAAGGTTTGCCTCAGCCCGATACTCTTTATGTCGTTAGTCGTGAGTTTCTTGAGCAAGCCTTTTGGTTGCCTGAAGTGTTTGTCGAAGCGATCGACCGTGGTGATTGCTTGGAAGATAAAGATGGGATTGTTGTTTGCGGAGAGCGCGAGCTTATTAAGCGCGTGAGGCAAAAAGTGCCTAGTTTGCAGCGTTTTGAGCACCTGCCTGAGACTCCAAGGAAAATTTTTTATGCTTGGATTCTGCCAACGGAAATAGGCGAATATGGAAAAGATGGTTTTTTGTATGTTAAGGATGTAGAACAGGCGGGATACTTAAGTCTTGGGCCTTACGTGGATTTACCCAAGGGGAAGTACCGTGTTGAAATTGTGTATGCTAGCCAGAGTGCAGCAGATGTTGTTATCGGCAAGTGGGATATTGCCACAGATTATGGCAGGAGACATATTTCAGAAGGATTACTGATGGGCACAGGAGGCACTTTTGAAAATGTTATACATGAGTTTGCCTTACATGAGAATGTAAAGAATGTTGAGATTCGTACCTTTTATGAAGGCATGAAAGAACTTGCTTTGAAGAGTATTATTATTACCAGATTGGCTGATGAAGTTTCTATTTAAGGATGAAAAACATTCATGGATAGCGTATAGCGTATCTATAGCTTTAGGGATTTTCTATTTATTTTACATGTATCCACTGGCTTTTTTTTTAGGCGAAGGGGCCTTTTTTTCTGAAGGAGATGCAGCTCAGCATGTAAGTGGATGGCTTTTTTTTGAAAAAGATAGTTGGCGATTTCCTTTGTTATTTACCCAACGCTTAAACTTCCCAGAGGGGGTGAGTATTGTTTTTACAGATAGTATACCGATTGCGGCCCTTTTATTTAAGCCCTTTGTGCGGTGGTTACCCGAAGGCTTTCACTATATAGGGCTCTGGCATGCAGTAGCATATTTAACTCAAGCTATTGCAGCAACATTTACGATAAGATCCTTAGGCGGGCGTACGATTTTTGCTGCTATGGTCGCTACTGTGTTTGCCTTAACATGGCCCATACTGACTTGGCGATTAGGGCATACGGCCTTAATGACTCATTCGCTCATTATTTTTGCAATAGGCATTTACTTTTTCGGTATCCGAGGTGAGCTTTCTGATAAAAAAGCCTATCGAAGTTTAGCATTTTTGGGGATGCTGGCTTTGATGATACACGCCTATCTTTGGGCAATGATAACGTGTGTCTTTTTTGCCTTTTTGATGGATGATGGCTTTCGAAACGAACATTGGAAGCAGGGGCTTTGGCGCGCTCTAAGTTATGTTGCTGGGTGTGGGTTCATTATGTTCGTTGCTGGATATTTTATGCCGGCTTCTAGTCCCGGCGATTATGGAGCATATACTCTTAACCTTGCTTCGCCATTTATTGGAGGGTCCTTAAGCCCATTTTTTGCCTCTATTAAGAACAAAATAACGATTACAGGAGAAGGGTTTGTTTATTTTGGCTTAGGCTTTATAGTTTTGTTGGGCGTTTTATTTATTACTAATATACGCATGCAAGGGCGAGAAGTGGGACGTGGAGTATATTTACGGTGTAAGCCGTACAGAGGTTTAATACTTATGCTTGTTTTGGCGACACTGTTTGCTGCAAGCAACCATATCCGTTTAGGTGTATGGACTCTAATTGACATACCTTTGCCGAAGACGGCTCGTGAGTTGGCTAGCACTTTCCGTGCTAGTGTGCGATTTTTTTGGCTACCTAGCTACGTGATACTCTTTTCTACTTTAGCATATTTCTTGAGAAGGCACTCTTTACGATATTATGTGCTTTTAATTTTAGCTATGTTTCTTCAATGGGCAGATTGTTCCGAGTTTCGTGACCGTATTAGAGCAACGACTCACAAGCTTGGAACTTCGAATGCTTTTTTAGAGTCTGTAATTAGCCAATTTAAAGAGGTGTACTTGTACCCAGTTTATCATTGCAATAATGTATTTAGAGGCGATTCTTTTTATCTTCAGTTTCAATATGCAGCTTCCAAGGCTGGTGCCCTTTTAAATACAGGATATGTGGCTAGATCGAATCCGGCATGGTGTCGGTCAAAAAATCAGGCTTTTGATGAAGCCCTACAGAATGATTCTCTCTATGTCGTTGAGCGAGAATTTTTAGTGGAATTGTTTGACCTGCCCTTCCTGTTTAGAAATGCGATTGCAGATGGCAATTGTGTCGAGAGCAAAGAGGGGCTGATTTTTTGTGCCAAAAAAGAATGGATAGAGCCTTTAAAAGAAAAATATGCTCTGAAGTCAGTGAAATTAGATGATGTTTTAATACCAAGAAAGGTTTTTAATGCTAGTGTCTTGTTTGTCACGGCTGTAGGCAAACATGGCGATAATGGGATTATACAGCCGAAAGAACTTGATAAGCATGGGACGTTAAGTTTTGGGCCTTACGTGGATTTGCCTAAAGGGAGATATCGTATTGAAATCGAGTATGCTAGCCCAAGTGACCCTGATGTTGTTGTAGGCAAGTGGGATATTGCAACAGAACGTGGGGGGCGGATTATTTCAGAAGGATTGCTTATGGGCACGGGAGATGTTTTCACCAGTATGACATATGAGCTTGAATTGGATGAGTATACACGCGATATTGAGGTCCGTACTTTTTATGAAGGTATAGAAGGGCTTGCTTTAAGGAGTGTTGTTATTACTAGGTTAGATGACTAGTTGGAATGTTGGGTATTTTGATAAATAAAAGCTAATGGATATGGAAACAAGAGAGTCTTCACTAGAACTGATTTCCATTGTCGTGCCTATGCACAATGAAGAGGCTGCGCTTATGGATTTTTTTGCCGAACTTGAAGCGGTTTTGACTCCATTAGGTTTTCCGTACGAAGTGATTTGTGTCGATGACGGCAGCAGAGACGGTACGCTTGAGGCTCTGATTCAATTAAGAAAAGATAAGCCCTACATTAAAATTGTAGATTTGTCTCGCAACTTTGGTAAGGAGCAAGCGCTGACAGCAGGCCTGCATTATGCCAAGGGTGATGTGGTCATTCCGATTGATGCAGATCTTCAGGATCCGCCATCGCTCATCTCTGCTTTTATTGATAAGTGGAAAGAAGGTTATGATGTTGTTTACGGCATCCGTGATTATGGTGACCTAGGCGGAACGTCCAGTAGGTGGTTGCAAAATTTATTTTATAAGGGCTTTAATCGACTGGCCGATATCAAAATGTCAGAAAATATCGTTGATTTCCGCTTGATGGATCGACGTGTGGTTAAGGCTCTTTTGCAGTTCCCAGAACGCAATAGATTTATGAAGGGCCTCTTTACTTGGGTGGGCTTTAGCCAAGTAGGTGTCGAGTATAAACCAAATAAACGAGTGGCAGGGAATTCAAAGTGGAATTTATGGAAGCTTTGGAATTTTGCACTTGATGGAATTACTGGGTTTTCAACGTTACCTCTGCGGCTGTGGAGCTATTTTGGTGTACTTATTGCGCTCTTAAGTGCCTTGTATACTTTTGTGGTTGTTTTGCGCGTTTTTGTCTGGGGTATAGAGGTCCCCGGGTATGCATCGCTCATGGTGGGTATTTTGTTTTTTGGTAGTGTGCAGTTGATTTCTATGGGGGTTCTTGGAGAGTATATTGGCCGCTTATATCGTGAAGTCAAAAAGCGTCCGGTCTTTATTGTGCGTGAAACTTATGGGTTGGAAGATGTTAAAGACGGATAAGGTTTCTTTGTTGATGCCAACGCTTGTACAATTGATGTTTTTTGGAGGCGTTGGCATTCTTTCCACTTTAGTGCATCTGGCTATTGTTATTGGTTTGGTGGAATTTGAGCTTATGGCTCCATTTTGGGCTAATCCACTTGCCTTTCTTATTGCTTTTTTTGTTTCTTATTACGGGAACTATTATTTAACCTTTCAGATTAAAACTGCCAATCGCGGTTACATGGTGAAGTTTTTTGCAACTGCATGTCTGGGTTTTGTTTTGAATCAGAGCTTGTTTGTTCTCTTATATCAATACTTCGGGGTTAATTATCAAATTGCACTCCTAGTTACCTTAGGGACTGTTGCTGCAATAACCTTTGTGCTGTCAAAATGTTGGGCATTTAAGGTTCTTGAGGGGTGAGTGGTGCGTACCGGTAAATAATCGCGGTTGGGTTGTGTGGGCCGCGGGCGAGGCGTTTGAGTTCTGTGAAGGGGATATTTTCGGGAGGGTGCCAGTTGCCTGGAGCTTCAAGGATGAGGCGGGCATGGGGCGCTGGAGCAAGGAGGCGCTCGAGCTGTTTTAGGATGCGCTGGCCTTCTTTTTCTAGAAGGGCATAGGGAGGGTCGGCGAAAATGAGGCCGAATGTCTTCGGTGATTGCCAGGTTAGGGCGTCAAGGCAAAGGACGGAAGTAGCTGGAGGGGGGGCCGCGTTGAGGCTTTTTTGAGTGGCCTGGATGTTGGCTTCGATGATGGGGATCAAGCGGCGGGATTTTTCGACAAAAGTGACCGATTGTGCCCCGCGGCTGAGAGCCTCGAGCCCGTAGCTGCCAACGCCGGCAAAAAGGTCTAAGCAATGGGTGCCTTCGACAAGCGGGCCCAAACTTGAGAATAGCGATGTACGTAGCTTGTCTGTCGCTGGGCGTGTAGACGTGATCGACGCTGGGCAGCGGATCGGTATGCTGCGGGCTTTGCCTCCGGTTATTCGCATGAGAAGAGCCTTGTATTTACCTCAAAATATGGAACAATGTGAAGCCAATTAATACCGCTTTGTAGCCTAGCTTTCTACTTTGAATGAAGACCCAGATACCTAAGAGCAATACTGTACGCCTGAAAGAGTGCTACGTTCGTGGGCTGTGCTTGCTAGTGTGGGTGTCTATCCATCTTGGCAGTGCGGGGCCGCTTGTGGCCGAAGAAACCTGGGCTCCTCCGTTTTATCTAGAAACGGAAAAGCCTGATGGTCAAGGGACTGGGCGCGTTGCTATGCTGGGGCCTTTTTTGGAGCAGTCCTATGAAGAGCCCAAGACGTGGGCTGCCTTCCGACCGCTTTCAGTGGATATTGAAAATACCTCCAAGGGTGAAAAGGAGTCTCATTTCCTGTATCCCTTCTACAATCGCTATGATAAGCCTCACTACCATGCCTGGGATATGCTTGGAGTGGTGCGCTATAGCCAGACGAAGCTCGATGATGATGCACGTGTGACGCATTTCATGATTTTCCCGATCTATTACTCAAAGGAAACGGGCGACAAAAGCTCTTCGTATAAGGGGTTATTTCCGGTTGCGGGAGGCGTGAAGGGCTTTTTTGGCTATAAAGAAGTCTCGTGGTTTTGGTTCCCGCTCTATGCGCGCTTTGATCGATGGGGAGAGTCGCGGATTTGTTCTCCATGGCCTTTCGTTCAGCGACTCGAAGGACCGGACTGCAGTGGTGGGGCACTGTGGCCACTGATGGGGCAGTTTAAGCGAAAGAACAAATACAATCGCCAGTACATGCTTTGGCCGCTTATTTACGATTATAAAGAGGACCTTGATAAGCCGAACATCACCCACAAGCAGGGGTTTTTGCCATTTTACACCAAGGAAACCTCAGCCAATGTTGAGAGCATGACCTGGGTCTGGCCCTTCTTTGGTTACACGCACAAGACGAATCCTTTTTACAATGAAAGTCGCTACTTCTGGCCCTTCTTTGTGCAGGGGCGTGGTGCGGTCGACTATGTCAACCGTTGGGCCCCTTTTTACACGCATTCCATACATCGTGGAAAGGAGAAGAAGTGGGTCATGTGGCCCTTCTTAAGAACGCGCAACTGGGATGAGAAAGGCGTTCATATTGAAGAAGGTCAGGTATTTTACTTTTTGATTTGGTCTCAGAGGCAGTGGAGTTTGGCTAACCCTTCAGCGCCCTTTGCCGAGAAGACACTCGTGTGGCCTTTCTTTAGTTATTGGGATAATGGTGCGGGGCGTAAACAGTTTCAATTTATCAACCCACTTGAGGTTTTCTTCTTGGGCAATGAAGTTGTCAGTAAAGTCTATACGCCGCTCTTCGCCCTGTACCGCTATAATCAAATTGAGCCAGGGCACGTTCGTCAGACCCTGCTCTTTAATACGGTTGTTTGGGAGAGAAAGCATGATGAGAAGCGAATAGCAATTGGGCCTATTATTGACTGGAAGGAGGGCAAAGATTCATCGCATGTGCAATTTTTGTATGGGCTGTTTGGATTGACCAAGAAAAATGGCAAACAGGGCTTTAAGCTTTTTTGGAAAGAATTTGGCACAGGAGGCGATAGTTAAGGGCATTCGTGCTTCCATTCTTAAGATTTTAAGTGTACAATGGACAACTACTTAAATAGAATGCGTCAGCAAATCACGAAGCGATTGGACTTTATCGGCCGAGCGTGCATGCTCTTTGTCGAAGCGGTGCGCTTTATCCCTACACTCCCCAAGCAGTGGTTTCGCGTGATCGACCACGCGTTTTCTATGGGCTACCTGACCCTGCCCATCGTGGGTGTTCTGAGCTTTTTTATTGGCGCCGTATTAGCTCTTGAGACGGGGTATAGTTTGGCGAATTTTGCCGGTGCTCAGCGCTACTTAGGCAATATTGTTGGGCTTTCAATGTGCCAGGAGCTTGGCCCCGTCATGACGGCGCTCCTCCTGGCAGGGCGTGTCGGCTCTTCCATCACGGCGGAGATTGCATCGATGAAGGTTTATCAAGAAGTTGATGCTTTAACGACGATGAATATCCCTCCGGCGCGCGTTCTCGTGATGCCTCGGCTTGTGGCCATTGCCTTCATGATGCCGATTCTCACCATTTTTTCCGTCATTATTGGTTGGTATGGAGGGGCTGTCGTAAGCCAGCACGTCGACTTTATCCACTTGGACCCGAATATCTATTGGCGCGGGCTCAAGTCGCTTGTTGAATTTGAGTCTGTCTGGGATGGGCTCGTCAAAGCGGAAATTTTTGGCCTGCTGATTGTGCTTATCGCTTGCAATGAAGGCTTGCGCACGCAGGGTGGGCCTCGCGAGATAGGTCGTGCTGTTACGCGGGCTGTTGTCGCATCGATGGTGGCCGTGCTCTTCTTGAATTACTTCATCACTAAAATTCAGCTATAATCATGCACGCATCTCAACAGAACCAGGCTGAATCCAAGCGCCAACCCGTTTCCGTGCGCGTCGATCAAGTGAGCAAGCGATTTGGTGCTCAAGAGGTCTTGAAGAACGTCGGCTTTGAAGTCGAGCCTGGGGAGATTTTTGTCATCATGGGGCCGAGCGGTTCGGGCAAAAGTGTATTGCTAAAAAACATCATTGGCCTTGAGGTGCCCGATGAAGGCACGGTATGGATTGATCAGCTGGATGCCTCAAAGCGTGAAACGCATAGCCAAGTGCTTACAGCGATGGTTTTCCAGTCTGGAGCACTTTTTAATTCATTATCTGTCTTTGACAATTTGGCTTTTTATCCCCGTGAGCATGAGCTTTACGATGAGGGGACATTAAAGAAAAAAGTGGATCGGGTCCTCGAGATGCTCTCGCTGCAGGATGCGGCAGAAAAATTGCCATCGGCTCTTTCGGGTGGTATGCGCAAGCGCGTGGCTATTGCGCGTGCACTGATGATGGAGCCTCAGCTTCTTCTTTACGATGAGCCAACTTCTGAGCTAGATCCTATCATGGCGGCAACTATCTGTGAGATCATAGCAACCCTGCGCGATGAGCTAGGTGTGACGAGTGTTGTCGTCACCCATGATCGCGATGTCGCTTCGTCCATTGGAGATCGTGTGGCTGTTCTTATGCATGGCAGTATCCGCAAAATTGACACCATGGATAAGCTTAAAGCCATCGATGATAGCGAGATTAAAGAATTTTTAAACCCCGAAGTTAACTTGAAACATCCACGATTTAAAACCCAATAAAAACGATGAATAATCCCTTCCAAACCGTTCGTGTGGGCCTTTTCTTTATTTTAGGTATCGCCCTGATATGGGTTGTTTATGACACCCTCAGTGATGGCAGCCTCCAGATTGGCCGTGGTTATACCGTGCAAGCGCCCTTTGCCGATATTCAGCAGTTGACCGCCGGCGATGAAGTACGCTTGGCTGGTGTAAAAATTGGTAATGTCAGCGAAACGAGGCTTCAAGATGGCCAGGCCATTGTCATGTTGACGATTGAAGATAAATACAAGATTCCAGCGGATTCAGTTGCGACCATCACCACAGCGGGATTGCTTGGCAATAACTATGTTGCGATCCGTACGGGGCGAGAGGCTGAAATGCTTTCCAATGATATGCGGATTAAAACACGCGAGACTGCGAGTCTAAGCGAAGTCATTGCAAACTTTGGAGATCTCGGTGACCGGATTGACAACGCATTATCGACTTTTGATGGAGGTGGTAAAAGCAATGGAGGGGCCTTTGCCAACCTGAATGATTTGATCGTCGATAACCGTGATCGCTTTGATAATACCTTGAAGAATATTGAGGAAATCACACAGAAAATTAATGATAGCCAAGGGACGCTCGGGCTTTTGATTAACGACCGCACCGTTTATGACGAGATTGTGTCGGCGGCCCGGGACTTGCAGACGGTTACCGAGGATGTGAGCATCGTCTTCACGG
>DCBD01000110.1 GCA_002313355.1 Opitutia bacterium UBA1116
GAGCCATAAAGGTTTGCAATAGTATCCTTTGCCGCAAAGGCAAAGGCAGCACCTCCAAGACCAAGTGTTGTGATTAAACCGGCAACCGAATAGCCTAAGTTATCAATCACCAGAACAACCGAAACAATGATGATAAAAATACGTAGGGCCTTGCGAATAAGCGGCAAGAAACCAATTAGCGCAGAGTTTTTCTCTTTTGCAGAATCCTCAACCGCAGCCACCGAAGAATCACACAGGCGAATTAATCCCCAAGAGATTAAAAGTACGGATAAACCTTTGAAACCTTGTTGAACGAGGTCTTGAATATCTTGACTCAAAGGTAGCACGGCAATAGCCACATAGAGACCAAACACAAAGACCACCTGCATGACAGGCTTTTCAAAGGAATCGATTAAAATATCATCCCACTTCAATTGAGTTTTTTGACTCCAACGCTTCAGCGCATTAAAAAGCGCACTAACGAGAATTCGGCGAAAAATCAAGGTGGCCAAGATAATCCCAAAACAAAGACCCAAGTGCTTGATTGTAAGTGAGTAGGCGATCTCTTTATTCATCCAGTGGTCAACTTGACTTAGAATGCCCAAACTAGATGGCTCTGAAGCCTCTACGTACAGGACTTCATGAGCCCAGGAGGCATATATAAAAGAAAAATTAGCAATGAAAAAGATAATGGCTTGTCTTAGCATGGCAGACAAGCCTGCTTAAATTTTAATAAATGACAAGAATAGGATTTGAGTGCTTGAATAATTAAACAGTATGCACATCACCCACACCATGAACAGGATCCAAGTCAAAGTACTGCTCAAAGGTCTCTCTTCCCTGGATACGATCAATACACCCAGCCTCTTCTAAAATTTCCGTAAATCGGTCTGGGTTGATATTGTGCATTTTTTCACGGGGGCCAAAAGGCATCGCAATAACATCTTTATCAACACCTAAATCGGCCTTTAAATCTTCATTGAGCTGATAAAGTGCAGCTAAGGTCGTCTTTGCAGCAAACACCGAGCAGACCATGGGCGTATGTTTTTCGCCATACTGACCCTCCATCACCTTGCTATGAAGACCCTCGTACGTGCGATCACTTGAACGCTTGTGCAAACCTTTAAAGAGATAAGTAAGTCCTATCTTTGCCTGCAAATTCCGGGTATTTCTAATCTTCGAATATTTCTTTTCTGGTTCCAAAGCATGAAGCTCTTGCTCAATGACACGATAGGTTCTATTAACTTTCTCTTCCCAACCCTCACCGTATTTATCCTTCAAAGCTTGAATCATTTCGGGATCTTTAATCAATTTCGTCGCATCGATCCTGAAAAAGTCCGAAGTGATAAGGTCCGTAAAACCCATTTCATAATTACGATATTTCGCCCATACATCACTCACACTGAGCTTTCCATCTACCATGCAAACCTTCCCCGAATGTCTATAAATAGACGCCAAATAACGAATTTGCTCCGCTCGGCTCGCTTGAGACCCTTGCATACTCAAAAACTTCTTCCCAATGTTTTGAATAATGTCTCCCGACTGAAGATTCAGGGATTCAGCCAGTTTTACTTTTAGATTATCCGACATCATCTTTCCTGCCTTCAGTTTATTTGAATGAGAAAGGGTTGTGTTAGCCGCGTTTGGCATTCCTTCATACCCAAAACCAGCAGCACCATCTTTGACAACGTTTGCAAACTCATCCATAATGTCCGCAACTTGTCCAAATTCTTCTAGTACAATCGCCTCATGCAAAGAAAGCCTATATTTATCAGGTGGAACATTTCCTTCTCGTGCATGATATTCTAGATTTTTTAGTTTTTGGTAAGCATTGTCGTATACTTTTCTCTCTCGAGTCTTAAAGCTCAAACGCCCTAGCTTGCTCGCTACATCTTTATCAACACCATTCCTCTCTAAATCATCAGGCTTCAACTCTCTAAGGGCCTTATTGAGCTTCATATTTCCAGGAACCTTATTTAAAAACTCCGCAACAAAGAGCTTCTCCTGAAAGCTCAGCTTATTCGGATTTTCAAGCCCTCGACCAAGAAGCCTCATCGCAATAACATCGGCAGGTGAAAGTCCCGTTGTTTCTCCAACTCGCTTGAGATACTGAGTTCCGATTAGCTTAGCCTTAGGGTCTTTTTCGTTAATACAGCTTAAAACATAGCCATCAATACCCTCGCAAAGACTATTACGCACATTACCTTCTATTAAGTGTTCATTGTCCTTAAGATAAGCTTTAGCTATATCGATAAAAAAACCACCCGGCTGGCGAATTAAGCGCTCGTTCTTGTCATCGTCTCCATCTCGAAAATAATCGATCGCCAATGCGGCAATCTGGACTTCGGGATCTGTTGACATTGTATCTAAGTCTATATTTTCCAAAGTAGTCATATCTGGAAACCTAGGTCTCACCTGAAGTGAACTACAACGCATCATATAGTGCCCGATTGCTTTAAGCTTAGCCTCATCGCCCTCAATGTGCTCCACGTCTGGAAATTCAAGTCTTAACAAACCCATATTTTCACACACCTCTCGAAGAAAGATGCCAATAGAATGAAAAACACCTTCTCCTTGATTTTGCTTTGCTGCAGGCTCGTTTGGAGAACTTACTGCAACGGACCTATCGACAAACTCACTTTCCCTTCTTATTTTGGCATGATCACCTACTGAACCTCCTACACCACCCTCATTGCTTACCCGACTCATCTGAGCATCCTCCTGCTTTAGTTGATTTCATCTATACTCCTGAAAGTTTTTAAACGCGCACTCGAGCTTCAAGCACTTGCTTAATATAAGCCATAAAGACATTCTTTTCAAGAGGCCCAAGCAACATTAACAATCAGCTCATTAAAAAGATCTTAGCAATTTTTAAAACCTCGTTATTATTTGATCGCCTTACTTTATTTATACCCTAGATAGCTGTAAATATTTTGATAAATGTATAGGCTTAGGGTGCTAAGAATTTACGTCTTGTTTGATTCCAGCATAATAGAGGCATCAAGGCTCGTTGCGCACTAGGCTTACTCTTTCTGGTAAGTCCGTTTGCCCCTATCTCTCTATGGGCAAGCGGAGTGGACGTCTCTATGCTGCTTGCAGCAACAAACCAAGCAAGCAATGCTAACCTCCTTCAAGGGCTTTTCAAAGACGATGATGAAGATAATGACTACCTCGCGCCCAGTCTAGATGTACTATTCGATAATACAGAAATCATCCTTCAACTCGAAGAAGAAAATAAGGCAGAGGATGAGGAAGAAGCTGAAGAAAAAGATGAAGCAGATGATCCACTACCCTTGGCCTTGATGGTTCCTGACGAAGTTTGGTTACCCATGGTCACGCGATTTCTTGACCTTGAGACACTCAACAGCTTCATGCAAGTTTGTCGCCGCTTTTACAGAATTGCAACAGACGTCCAGGCCATAGCCAATGTGTATTTACGTAGAGTTGCCCAAGAGGTTTTTAATGGCAATTACGTCAATGCACTCAGGCTCAACTGGCAAGGCACTTTCAGAACCCTATGGAGCCTAAACCTAATCACCCCCGAAGCCGCTGTACACATCAGGCAGCTTCTGAGTAATGATGATTTTATGCCAGGATACTTGCCCCAAGCTCTCCATTTTATGAACGAAGAAATCCTGGTTTATCCAGAGCTTCCCTCATCTCCGCAAAACTATCTGCAAAGGCTGTGGACGCAAGGGACGCTTCTATTCAGGACAGAAGCTGAGCCCAACGGCATGTTCTTGCGCGAGGTAACCGGTGCTTGCGATACGCTATCCCAAGACATGATCACATCGGGAGTCTTACAGCGTCTTTTAGCCGTCTTAAGTGAGCTTAACCGCAACCCTCAAATCCATGTTGCAGCGATTCATGCACTCGGCATTCTTTTTTCAGATGGTGTCTTGTCGGACAAAGAGATGGAGGGCGTCCTAACAACCCTTCTTCGCCTCATCACTCAGGCACATTATAAACACCCTGTAGTGCTCGCAGCAAGTCAGTGCATGCAAACACTGCTTCTTGGGGGTATCTTAACCGATATTCGAAGAGAAGCTGTTCTGAAAGCTATCATTCGTGTTATCGTCTCTCCGAGGACGCCCCTAGATCGCCGTATTCAGCTCATGCATACACTCGATGTTGAGACGTTAGCTCCGGTGCTCAGCCCAAAGTTGCGCGTCATTTACCTGGAATGCTTGCCGCTGTTTATCCGCAACAATGACTTACAAATACTCGCCGAGGAACGATTAATACAGCTCCTCAGGCACGACATCTTAAGCCCTAGCGAACTTACAGAACTTGGCAATGCCTTGCATCCTTTAATTCACCATGACTCTGAACACATGCGCGTTCGCATGATTAGAGTCCTTACAGAAGGCATTCTAGCCCCCCACCTTGATCTCGAATTTAGGCAGGCCTGCATTACTGCATTTAGTGAGCTTCTCAAAGACCCAAGCCTTATTGTCTCAGGGGCTCTCTTTGAGAGTTTAGCTCAAATCTATGAATACCACGAAGACCTTATTCCTTTGCCCATTTTTTACGATGGGCTCATGCGACTTTTAGTGCATCAAGATGCCATCATCGCAAATGCTTCAGTGGAACTCCTCAAACGCTTTCACATGGAGCTCAGCATACAAAAAGTATTGGCCTCCATATAATTACTTAGAGGTAAACGAACAAAGACAGCCTAAAAGGCGTCACCCATAACAAATGCATTGACCGTCTATTGAAGGCGGTTAGCATTATCATTTCTTACCCTTTTTTCTCCCTTTTACCCTTGCCCCATGAAAAGCATTTTCCAACTGTTCTCTGCATGTGCACTGCTCTCCCTATCTTTGTCCAGTTTACATGCTCAAGTCCCAGGTGGTGTCTTCCCCATCGAAGTCGTTAATGACTCAGGCACCATTACAGACGACAATATTTACATCCTCATCAAAGCCCAAGATCCTGTCAAAAATGGCAAAGGGGTCAATCCAGCCGTCTTTGTAAGTTTCGACACAAACGGAAATGGGTCTCTCGTTTTAGCATCACTCTCTACAGACACATCACAATTTAACTACCAACTCTCAGACTTCCCTCTTCAAAATGGAAAGCGTGTCTTCAACATCCCAGCAATTATCTCAGCGCGTGTCTATTTCTCCATCAATTATCCGATGGATTTTAGGGTAACAACCAATGTTGACGGTGATATCACCATTCCCGATCCAGACTCTTTCGACCCACAAGACCCAAACTACCCCATCATTTACGATAAGGTAGAACTTACGTATGATAGCTCAGGAACTTTTATTAACCCAACAGCGGTTGACTTTTTTTCCATTCCCATTCGTATCCAGCAAAACGTAACGGATCCCACTGGATTAAAAGACTCAGGACTTACAGACAGTCGTTCTAACATTATCACCGCGGTTCGCACTCTCATTGCTGCAAACGACAGAACGACAAATAAAATATGGTCAAATTTAAACCAGGACTACACAGACCCTCAAGGCACTGCTTCAACACTACGTATTTCTGCCCCTGCAAAAGCGATCATCCCAGGCAACACTCAAATACAAAACCAATTTGATAATACTTACCTCAACAATGCGACCACCTATGGTTTCAGTTATATTGATAACTTGGGTACTTTTTATGAGCCCGGCATCATTGTGGGCGCTAACACCGTCATTATCGACACATCTGAGCTCATGGGCTCCTTCTCACTGAGCAATTACACTTTCACAGGTAAATTTTTAAGAGCAGGCAATACATGTCCTCCGACTGCTGGTGTGCTCAGTTCAGATCAATTCTGTTTCATTAATGGAGATAACACATACTCTGTTGCTTTCGAACTGCCAACAACCTCCTTACCCTACTACGCAGGTGCTGGCGGCTCTTTTGATGCAGTCAACAAAACGCCCAAGTCCATCATCATTCGCCAGCTCACAGCCGCTTTTGATTCAGGCCTACTTCCCGCCCCTAGCGGGACAACACTCAACACCGCTTACTTTACAAGCAATACCTACTATCAAGACAATCCCCTCCTCCCGTCCAGTGCGAACACTCAAGGGCCATGGTATGATCTTTACGCTCGAGCCATACACAGTTTCATGCGACCCATTTATGCCTTCGCCTACGACGACGCCCTACAACAAGACGGAACACTTCACGATACAAATGTTGCAAGCCCTGCACCAGCACGCCTCACTATTGGCAGCTTTTCTGGTACCAATGTCCCCAACCCCTTTGTCGATCCAAACACATACACCGTGTTAAATTTAATCGGCAACAATAGTAACGTCTTCTTTAACAATACAGCGGTTTCCGACAGAGAAGTATTAAATAACATAAAAAGCCCTCTTCAGGTCATCTTTAACGGGGAAAACTGCGCCAACATCTACCTTGCAGATGGCATTGTCCGCCCTTCTTTCAGTGGGTCTACAGGCATCCTTGTAAGTTTAAATAGTACATCAAATCCGATACAAGCGAATGTCACCTACCCAGCCGTAGCTAGCCCTGCACCGACACCCACAAGTGATGTCTGCGCATCTCCTACCCCTACCCCTACTCCAACACCTACGCCTAGTCGAAACCCAAACAACCCCTACACCGAAGACGAGCTCTCGTTACTTCAAGAAGTGATGCGAGAGTTTGGCTTCTAAATTCATTACCCCCCCCTCAACGCAATGCACGCATCCCATAAAGGCCTTTTTCAAGTTCTAGCACTCTCGCTCGCCTTCGGAGCGCCTCTTACTTCTCGTGCTCAAACTACAGATGTACCCACACAAGACCATGTAAGAGTCACAACAACGCAACCACAGCCTCTTTTAGAAGCTTTGAAATACACCGGCCCCTACAACTACTATGGCGAATTCGGCGTTGGTGGCATGGAAAGCGGAGATTTTGACGGTTTTACTTTAAGCGCTCGAACGGGCATTCATTTCGGAGAAAAACTCCAAGATGCCTTAGAGTTTGAGTTTCTTTTTGCAAAACTCACAACGAGTGTACGAAGCCTATCCGGGCCTGATCTTCGAGTTAGCGGTATTTTTGGTGGATCCTTTCTCGTAGCAGACAATCTAGTAAAAGGGCAAGGAGACCTCGAAGAGTACATGCTCATGCTAAATTATCGCTATGGAGGCACCTTAAACAAAAAAGTTAAGATCCCTTACTATATTGGCTTTGGCGGTGGTATTAACCTCATGGATTTTAGGAATAAAAAACAGCGATTCACGACCATTGTTGGAACAACAGCCCCAGTGAATGTAGCAACTAAAACCATTAGAGACTTTGACATAGCTCCCGTTGGTCAAATATTCGCTGGAACTGGTGTCTTCATTTCCGACAATGTTGCCATTATGGTCCGTGGTCGAGCCTTACTAACGCCGATTAAAGAGCGCGTAAAAATTGGGAAGCTCGATAATCTCCAGACCGTCGCTAGCTCTGACTATTATCAACTTGGCGCTGAAGTGGTGCTTTCCGTAATATTCTAATAGAACAGGGTGCATCACTCATTTCAGATTCTCCCCTCCTAACTCAAAGAGGCTGAAACAAAAGCTCTTCTTCATGCCAGAGGCCCACTCGGTCCAGAGCATTGGGGTTCTCTTCACATTCTGCCAAACGCTCTAATATGTCTTGAAGAAGTTCTTCTCGCATCTTCAAAGCGTCTTTACGGGAAATCCCCTGTTTGCAGCCCCAATCCACCCAACTCTGATAACTCCCACAGAGCTCGAAAAAACCATTGATCAGGTTAGTCTGCCTCTTTCGGCTTTCTCTATCGCCATAGCTACTACTAGTCCCTTCATATCGAGCTTCAGGGTGAAATTGTATGCCTAAAGTATCAAAGTCTTGATAAAAAGCAAGTGGTGTCTCTCCATCTTCAACCCCCAATTCAAAACCCTGCTCTTGCAAGCTTTCAGTTACCGCAGAATAGCTATGTGCTCGAAACACATCTACCATCAACTGAGGTGCCTCACAATGCTCTAGAAGCGCCTTTCGTTCTTGAATGGTCAAGCTCAGAAAGTGTGGTACACGAAAAGGGATCAAGCTTACATCTCGATTATGTGTCTTATTCGGTGTCAACGCTGCTTCTCTGTGCAGTGCTAAGTGTTGCGCTCCAGCACAAATACCCAAGGTGGGCACTCCAACTAATTGCGCTTGCTCGTAAACATACTGATAAGTTACTTCAGTTTCTGTACGACTATTTTCAGGCATATCTGCTAAAGTAAATTCACTCAGACCTCTTGGATAATTGTCATTAGCCCCTGGAAATATGAGCCCGCTAAAAGCATCCACACCAAGCATATCTATCATTGCCCGGGTAACGTAATAAAAAGCAAACTCAGTATGCATTTGCTCATAGTGCTTTGCTGCTTCTAAGATATGATCGTAGAATAATCCACGAACAGTAACGATACCTATACAAACCTTATTTTCAATAAGCTCTTTTGCAGCATCAACTCCTTGATTAAATATCACTTCATTTAGTGTCCATGCACTTTCTAGACCCTCGCGTATTACATTGCGTACTGCACCGGGGATTGCTCCACGCCTTACTCCAAACTGAGCTTCAAACCACTCAATGAGAGGTGTCATTGTAGGTCCTAGAGCGAGTTCCCTGACTACAAGGCTATCGAGGAGGTCTCTTTTTATATCGTTTAAAAACCCTCTAATAGCAGACTGCACATTTTCACGCCGTAGAAAACTCTCTAGTGTGTCCACACTCATATTCTCAAAACATGTCTTAGCACTGTGTGCATCCAATATAGCCCCAGAATCTATAAGTAAATTAGCTATTTCTAGATTCTCAACATATCCAGCCCGGTAAGCATATGCAGCCCAGTAAAGAGGCCTTTTTCCACCTTGATCGGTAATATTAACATCTGCTCCATGCTTTAGAAGCAAACTAACCATCTCTAGATATCCACGACTCACAGCCCGGTAAAGAGGTGTTCTTCCACCTTGATCGGCAATATTAACATCTGCTCCATGACTTAGAAGCAAACTGGCCATCTCTAGATTATTATCAGCTACAGGCCAGTAAAGAACCGTTACTCCATCTTCATCGGCAGTATTAACATCTGCTCCATGACTTAGAAGCAAACTAACCATCTCTAGATATCCACGACTCACAGCCCGGTAAAGAGGTGTTCTTCCATATTTATCGGCAGCATTAACATTGGCTCCATGACTCAATTGTTGTTCAACTATCTCTAAATCTCCCGAGTTCAATGCCGAGAAAAGATCCGTATTGAGCTCATTTGCATTGGCAAAATTGAGAAATACTAAAAGAGAAACAAAAAACAAAACAACACACTTGAATCCTTTTATAAACATTTTAAAAATATATTTATTCATCATAATCTTTAAGACAGCGAATTTCAGAAAAAAGGTCCCTAAGAAAGGGTCTTCTATACCGAAAAACTTAATATTAGTCGCTTGAAAAAAGCTCACTTAATAAATATTTAATCTATTGATTATGAAATGCTTAAAAACTTTTTCTTTACATTTTCACCCCTACTAGCAAACTCCGAGCAAGAGTCTTACTGATAAGCTAAAATAAGTGTATTAGGGTCATCGCTACCCTCTCTGGGCTTTGGCCCTCGCTTAACTCAGTTTTAAGCATGTGGCGATTCCCACACAAAAATAAATCACAACGAAAGGATTTTATGTTAAAAAAGCTCAAATTACTCTTCACTCTTGTTGCCATTTTAGTCGGTGTTTCCTTCTTTGGTGACGCAATCCCCCTTTACTACCAAGAGCTTTTTTACGCCATCAGTATCTTCCTCAAGCAAGTTCTTCTCTTTGCAATTCCCTTTGTTATCTTTAGTTATATTTTTCACTCACTCACCTCTCAAGGTGAGGGTGCTCTCGCCTTCATCGGCAAATTAGTGGTTCTCGTTTACTGTTCAAACCTTATTGCCATCATGATGAGCTACGGGGTGAGCAGCTTCTCTCTCGAGCACTGGGGCATTAACTTGGATATTTCCGGTGGTAGCGATATTCCTGCTCTAGAGCCTCTTTTCAACTTTTTCATTCCCAAAATCATTCCTAATGAATGGGCCCTTATCGGCGGCTTTATCGCAGGGGTGATCTTTTCCTTATACCGCCATCCCATTGGGCACAAGGCAAGCCACTACTGCAACACCATTGCTAACATCTTCCTTCGCAAACTATTCATTCCACTACTTCCACTCTTTATTTTTGGTTTTGTTGTTAAGCTCAAGCACGACGAAATGCTCGAGCAAGTGATCACCATGTATGGGCCTGTTTTTCTTATCGTTATCAGCATGCAGGTATGTTATCTCACTTTCCTCTACTTACTAGGAGCTGGCTTCTCACTCAAAAAGTTTTTCTACTACCTCCGCAACGTCGCAACTCCAGGCGTCACGGCTTTTAGTGCCATGTCCAGTGTTGCTGCGATGCCCCTATCTGTCGTCGCTGCAGAACAAAACACGAAGGACTCTAACCTCGCCAAGCTCATTATTCCTTCGACGGTCAATATTCACACTATTGGTAGCGCTATCGGGATGACAACCCTCATGCTTATTACATCACTGGTCTACACGGGCGCCGTCCCTGAGCTCTCCGTCTTTATTAAGTTTGCTCTCTTTTGGGCCCTTGCTAAGTTCGCTGTAGCAGCAGTCCCCGGAGGTGCTGTTATCGTTGCCGCTCCCCTTATGGAGCAATACCTTGGCTTCAGTGGCGAGATGATCGGCCTTATTACGGTTGCGTACATGTTCTTTGATCCATTCGGTACAACAACCAATGTTCTTGGCAATGGTGCTTTCGCCATCCTCTTTTCAAAGCTCAACGCTTTCATCGGTGGCAAGCACAAGGTCACCGAAGAGGAAGTCGAAGAAGCCCTCGAACCAGAAGCATACCTCGAAGACGAGGAAGGCCACGACCTTCCTGAAGGGGCCGCTGTCTGCCACGAAGAGTCTAATTCGTAAGGTTACTTCGCTAAGAAAGCTCTTTAAGGGTGGCCTCGATACGTTCGAGGCCCCAATCTAGCTCTTCTTTAGTAATCGTTAACGGAGGAGCAAAGCGAACGACCGTTTCGTGAGTTTCCTTAGAGAGCACGCCGTTTTTCAGTAGGGCTTCACAAACAGTACGGCCACTTTTAAGTTTTGAATTCACTTCCATGCCAATCCAAAGACCGCGCCCATGGAGGCTTTTAATATAAGGCGAATCGATTTTTTTTAAGCGATCCATGAGATAGTGCCCAAGCTCTTCAGAGCGTTCTGAGAGCTTTTCATCAACAATAACATTGAGTGCTTCAAGCCCAACAGCAGCAGCGAGTGGATTGCCCCCGAAGGTGGACCCGTGACTACCGGGGCCCATAAGATCAAGAATGCCCTGCTTTGCTAAAACGGCTGAGACAGGAACAAAGCCGCCTCCAAGAGCCTTCCCTAAAATGAGCATATCAGGCTCGATATCCTCATGCTCATAGGCAAACAGTTTTCCTGTCCGACCAAGACCGCTTTGGATCTCATCTAAAATAAGCAAGACCTTGTGCTTGTTACACAGCTCACGAACACGTTTAAGCCAGCCATCAGGAGGAATGATGATACCTGCCTCGCCCTGAATGGGCTCGACAAGAAAAGCACACGTATTCGGCGTGATGGCTGCTTCCAGAGCATCCGCATCCCCAAAAGGGACTTCAACAAAACCGGGCGTCAGCGGGCCAAAGTGCTTTTTATAGTCTGGCTCGGAGGAAAAGCTGATAATGGTCGTTGTGCGGCCATGGAAATTGTTTTTAGCAACGATGATCTCTGCCTTATTATTGGGGATATTTTTGACCTCATAGCCCCAACGGCGCGCAGCTTTGATAGAGGTTTCTACCGCTTCCGCTCCCGTGTTCATGGGAAGTGCAAGTGCCATATTTGAAAGCGAGCATAGTTTTTCTAAAAAGGGACAAAGCTTATCATTATAGTAGGCACGTGAAGTCAGTGTGAGGGTTTTAATTTGCTCATTTACGGCCTTGACTAGCCTGGGGTGTAAATGCCCTTGGCTCACAGCAGAATACGCGGACATCATGTCGAGGTACTTATTGCCATCGATGTCCCATAGCCATACCCCCTCACCTCGTGCA
>DCBD01000146.1 GCA_002313355.1 Opitutia bacterium UBA1116
CTGCAAGCACCCAACGGCTACGCTGATTCGAGGCCCGGCTGTACTGAAGCTCGCAAACCTCAACAACGTCCGCACCACTCTCGACAACCCAATCATGCCCACTCAAACCACAATCCAGGAGCCCATGCTCCACATGACGGGCCATTTCTTTAGCCTTAACCAAGCGGCCATCCACGGCTGGATCATCAAAGCGCAAGGTATAAACACGCGCTTGCTGTCGCGCTCGAAAGCCCGCCTTAGCTAGCAGTTCTAAAGTTGCAGGCTCTAAACCCCCCTTGGGCACCCCAAATACAATATTTTTTTTCACAACGCCCATTATACAAGACGATTACTAAGCAGACTCACAAGCCAAAACCACTTTAGCATTGACTTTAAATAAATAATCTGAAATCATTTATCGACTTGGCCTGGTCCAGACCTCTCCCCTCTTTTTTGCCCCTCTTATGCAAAACCCCAAGCCGCTAGTTCTCATCGTCGAAGATGAAAAGGAAATGGCCCAAGTGATCAACGATCACCTGGAGGCTGCCGACATGACACCTCAAATCTTTCACCGCTGTGAAAATGCGTGTCGCTACCTCGAGCGAAATTTTGCCAACCTTGTATTACTCGATATCACCCTTCCCGATGGCTCAGGTCTCGACATGTTACAATACATGCGGAAGAAAAATATCGATGTCCCCGTTATTTTTGTCACGGGTCAAAACGCCGAAAAAACTAAAATTCAAGGCCTTGAAATGGGCGCTGACGATTACCTCACTAAGCCCTTCAGCCTCCCTGAGATGACCGCCCGCATCCATGCAATACTACGGCGCACCGAAACAGCGCATGATGACGAAGTCACTAAAAATGCTAAGCTAACAGGCAAGCCCTTCACATTTTGCCACGCCATCATTTGTCCTCAACGCATGGAGGTCGAATACCCGGATCACAAACGCGAAAAAATCGGCCGCAAAGAACTTGGCATCCTTCAATGCCTCGCTGCGAACCCTTCGCGTGTTCTTTCCCGAAAGCAATTGATTCACGCCGTATGGGGCGTGCATGCAGATGTCCGCAGCCGCTCACTCGATCAATACATCGTCAAAATTCGCGACACATTTACCCGGCACCGCTGCGACCTTTCTCCGTTTAAAACTATCCACGGAGTTGGCTACATCTATGACCCTCAGGGTGATGCTTCGACCAAGAAGCTCCTCAAGGTTGAACTTGCCTAAATTAGATTAAAACAAATACCCAACGCGGTAGCGCTCTGTCGCATCACGGGCGGCTGTGCGCATCTCCATCGACTCTAAAATCTTAATGAGCGCTTCTGGTTTAGCCTCTCCTGGAGTAGACAGATCAACAGACTCGCTACAGTCTAGCCCAACAAGCTCATAGTTAAGCCGAAGCATCTCTACGCTTTCAGCAACAAGAGATTGAAAGCGAGATGGCTTAAGCTCATGGGCATGTTCAATAATGCCTTCAAGGCTTTCCCACTCTTGCAGCCAGCGGCTAGCCGTCTTAGGGCCGACACCGTGAATACCGGGTATATTATCCGAACTATCCCCAATCAGAGCGAGATAGTCTCGAATCTTCCCAGGCTCAATACCATACTTACCCCTAACACCAGCCTCATCTAAAAGCCGCCAACCCAGGCGTGGATTAGCTGTCGGAGGTGGAAGGAGCTGCTTGACTTGAGGACTGATCAGCTGCCCTAAATCTTTGTCCGCACTTACAATTCTGACATCATGTCCTTCATTGGCAAGATCGCGAGCTGCTGAAGCGATTAAATCATCAGCTTCTAAAGAGTCACTCTCTTTAAGTGGAATACCGCAGGCTTCAGTGATTAATTTAATCCACGGAATCTGCTCAAGGAGCTCCTCGGGCGTCTCACTGCGATTTGCCTTGTAGTCAGGGAATAGGCTGGCTCGCTTTCCTGGCCCCTTAGGGTCAAAAAAGACAAGCATATGATCTGGCTGCTCAGCATCTTCAAGCTTCCAAAGTGTGCGTACCCAACCATGGAGCGCATTTGTGGGAAAACCATCGGACCGCGTTAAGTCAGGAATTGCATAAAATGCACGAAACATTAAATTAGAGCCATCGAGGAGTAGCCACTTTGCCATGGCTTTCAGTATGAACGAGAAAACCAGCTCAGGACAACCCTGAACTTTGTCAATGCCCTAAGCCTTTAGCCCCCTAGACTTCACGCGCAATAAAAGAACGCCCAGTCCAGCTAATAGCCCAACAATGAGGCCATAAGTCCCGGATTCCGGTATCGTTAGCGTTATCGTTGCCGGCTCAAGCGTGCTAATGGCCGTTGTATTCACGTTCGTGCCATCAATGTCAGCACTCCCAATAGCATTGGGCGAAAATCGTGTCCAAAAGATCTTGCTTGAAGTCACCGCAATATCGGAAGCACTCGATCCAGGAGAACCAATAAAGCCTTCATTAATTCCAGTCCCATCGATATTGGCTCGGCCAATGGTATTAGCACTACCATCAATCCAGTAAATATGCGTATCGGTTACCCAAATGCCCGTAGGTTGCCCGGTAATGCCTGTAATAAAGAGGGGGTCGACACCCGTACCATCGACATTAGCACGACCAATCCGATTAGCACCGCCATCGCTCCAATAAACAAAGTTGCTCGTAGCTCGAACGCCTACAGTGCCATTAGGCACTGAAATGAAGCTGTTATCAATACCCGTACCATCAATGTTGGCACGGCCAATACCTGCACTACCGCCCCCAACACCCCAAAAGATATAGTCATTGTTAATGCCTATACGATTCACTAAAGTAAGACCGGTCATAAAGCTTGCATTAACCCCGGTACCGTCTGCATTCGACCGGCCAATCGTGCTCGACCCTGAGCGCCAGAAAAGGTGCGTCTGATTGGCAGCAACACTGGTAATAGAACCGCCACTTGTCATGAACGAATTATTTACATTGCTCCCGTCCTCATCAGATCGAGCCATGGCATTCCCGTTAGAATCCCAATACATAAAGCCAAAAGCCACCTGAGCACTCAGCAAGCACGCAACCGCCCAGGCGACCGCCCTCAGGCCCAACGAAAACTTGTGCCTTTTCCCATCCATCGTCTCATAACATACATCTAAAAAGGCATATATTCAAGAGCCTGACCACATATAGATCACAAGCAATTGTTATATAATACCTTATGAATTATTCTTCACGCAAGGACCCTTCAATAGCTCTCGCCAGGAGCCCATCAGTATTATCTGCAGGGACAACATGGACGGTCTCAATGCCCATATCATCCATGGCTGCATATACGAGCAGAATACTCGTCACAACACTGTGAGGTGAGTCCAGCTTGGTATTCCCAGAACTATAAGCAAGATTTAGAATCTCATCGTCAGTAGATTCGACAAGAGTTTCTATAACCTCAAGTAAATCCTTTTTAGTATATAGGTTATTCTTCGTGCCTAGAATAGCTTGAACAAAACCTAAAACAAGATAGGTGTGAACTCCTCCGACGCCAAAGACCGTAGCACCTGCATCGACTCTTTTGCGCACAGGCTCTAAAATTAAAGAATCAAAAGCGATGTCTTTATCCTTAGCGAGCCCTTTGGTTAAAAGTTTTTTGGCCAAGGCAGTTGCCCTCTTAGATTCACCCATCTTTATAGGGTTAGGAGAGTCCAAAGTAATATCAGACTTAATAGCACGAAACACCATCTCCATAAATGTTCGAGCAGCAACACGACAGCCCGCCATAGTCAGTCCACCGTCTTCAGACTGAACGGCAAACTGCATGCTACCTCCCCCGATATCCCAAACAACAACATCTTCTCCTCTGACTTCTGGATGATGCATCAGCGCAGCACTGAAGGCCAAAGAAGCCTCTTCCTCTTGGTCGATTACCCTAAAGTGAACATCGGTCATAAACTCGATCAAACAAGCTAGTTCATGCCCATAGTTCCCTGCAGCACGAAATCCAGCAGTGGCTACAGCCTCGTACTTAATCTGCACACCATGTCCTCCATAGACAGTTTCAATAGCTTCGCGCAACCCACCAATAGCAGCAATTCGATCCTTGGCGTTGCCTTTATGAACACCAAATTCCATGGGATATTTAAAATAGTCAAGAAGATCAATTTTTCTGGAGCTTGGGTAAATATCGGCAACAGCAACGCGTATACCGGTAGAGCCCACATCAAAAACGGCAACGCGCGATGTATTCTCGAAACAAGGAAGCTCATGAAACTCCATGCAAGTTATAGGATTTAAAGTCGTTAAGGGTCCAAAAAATTGATCCAAAACCTCACGATACTCGCCAATTTTATCATAAACCAAATTCTCATTGAAGCCCACAGAGCATTGAGTTCTCTCTTGCAACTCTCCTGCTTGAAGCGAAAAAGTGACAAAAAGCAGTAACGAAAATCTTAGATAAATGCTTAAAGGATTCATAATTGGTCATTGATTAAAAAGGCAATAAAATGCCTACTCTTCTATGAGTACCCTAATAAGCAAAAAAGTTCCCTAGTTTCTTTTAAACTAAGGAACTTTGCTAAAAAGCCTTATAATTACCCTAAGCGCTCAATCCTGCCCACGCTGCGTGGCGCCAGCGAACTCAACCTTAACACAAATAAATTGAAGAACTATTCATTCGGAACAGCATTTTCAATTCCCAGCCCCCCGAAAACGCCTCATCAAGCCCTTAAAAGCTTTATAAATCTGGAATCGAGCTGATGAGGGCTCTTCAATTACAGAAGATCGTAACATTACTTGACGAACATGAATCCCAAGCATACGGGTATCTGGAGAAGCCTCACAATTAGCTGGCGAACGTGGGTTATGAATTTTCAATGTGCAGCAATACAAATCATCATGGCGTGCAACAGAATGCGGAATAATCACCTTGTATTCGGCACATTTACCATCCACAAACCATGTTAAAAGAGAAACTCCATTCACTGCAAATTCCACCTCTACAGGATTTCTATCTGGAGTATAACCATGCGCACTAATACACAGCATCCAGTCACCCCGATCAGCCTCATCCATCTGGAAACCAAAAACAGCGCGTTCACCGACGGTCCAGCACCCCTCTGGCTCTGGCATCCCCCATCCTCGAAGAACAAACTCGTCAGCATCTAATTGCCCTTCATGAGCTTCAGCAGCAAAAGAAATAGTTTGGTTCAAGCCTAAAGATGGAAGCTGAGTATAATCATTTCCTTGAATTTTCTCCAAATAAGATGCAATTTGCTGTGCTGATTCGCGCCATGTGGTTGATTTATACCCCTGGATAGTTACTTCCTTAGCTTTCAGTGCTTCGTGATTAAAGCTGTACTTTACAAGTGCATCATACCAAGCGATAAAATCAATAGGATCGATATACTCAGCATAACCAGGAGCAACCTCAGATAGTGATCCTCCATCAGAAGCAATACAGAACTTACCTCTCCTCAAACTCTCTGCAACTGGCAACCCCCATCCTTCATAACGAGATGGATAAACAGTAAATAGGCAATGATTATAAAGCCAATCTAAGGTTAGATCATTAATATTTTGTAAATGTAGGATTTTCTCTTGAACTTCTGGATGCGTATCTAAAAGCTCAAAGAACTCTGCCCCACGCCAACCAATACGTCCTACCAATACAAGCGTAGGAGCCTCATCCCCGTATTCTGAAAACAGCTTCCACCAAAGCTCAACAAGGAACCGATGGTTTTTGCGAATATCTATGCTGCTTACATACAAAACAAAAGGCTTATTGTCTAAATCTGTTATAGTCTCACGCGCTAATACAGCATTCGGGTCTGTATTACTAGCCTCATCACCTTCACGAAAAACATTAATAGGAGGAATCGGTATATTCTTATCCAAACAAAATGTACGAATATCTCGTTTAGTCTGTTCTGAACATGCTAAAACAGCATCTGAAGCCCTTAAGAAAGAATCACAATTACGAATGAATATACCACTAATATCCCCAGGATAAAGGGCTTGCATTTTATACTGAATGACATCGTGTACCATGGTCACCAGCACAGCGCCCGTTGTAATCTTCAAAATACTTAAATCTTCGACATACAGATGATTACGCATCCATGCACTACCCATGGAGATCACTATGTCGCCCTTTTGAATATCCAATTCATACCCTTGCACAGCAGCAGCATCCGCAGCATCGCTTCCGGCCATAGCCTTTAATGTTCCCTTTTCAACATCAGCACGGGCAACCTCAGCAAACTGCTGTGTTCGATGAACCCAATAAATATACCGCACACGCTCTCCAAGAAGAAACCCCAGCTCTTTTGCCAACTGGGCCTCCACTCGCGAAATCCCTGTTGGAACGCCTGAATGGTACGCTAAGGTACTTACATCAATAAAAATACGTCTTTTATCGCTATTCTGTTTTTTTGGAACAGAAATTGTTTGTGCAAGTCTATAGGCAGCTAGTGTCTGCTGTGCATAGGTTTCCCAGCTATGTTCCGTACGAACTAGATCTTTCAGGGCCTGCGCTCTAGCATACCGCACTTCAAAACTTTCTTCATAAGCTTCAAGCACTTTTGTACGAATATCACCGGGATCAGACGGATCCACATATCGAGCTAAGTCACCGAAATACTCAGACTCCGAAGAACGATCACTCAAAACCATTGTACAGCCTGAAGCAGCAGCCTCTAAAGCGACAAGGGGGGCTCCCTCACTCCAACTAGGTAGACAAAAAACTCTTGCTCCTGCATATGCTGAAGCAAGCAAAGGACTATTTGGCTCAACACGATCGACAAAAACCGTGCGATTGTTTCCATACTTTTTTACAAAGCTCAAGTAGCCAACATCCCCTTCGTGCCCAACAAAAACAAGCGGCAAATCCGTATCTCGAAGAGCAAGTGCTAGCAGTGCTTGATTCTTCCTCCACTCAATGCGCCCCACACACAACACATAATCACTAACTCCAAATTCTTCGGAAAATAAACGTGGATCTGCATTATCAAAAATCGACGCATCAACAGGATTTTTAACGACACTGCAAGAAGGATGCTCTACACCTATCTGACGTAATAAATTTCGCTCATGATCGCTTAAAAGAATTAGGTGACTAGCATAATTTGCTAAGCGACGAATACTACTAAAGTATCGAGGGAACGGCTGTTGCTTAAACAAAGGAGACTTATGATGCTCTTCAAGCTCTAGGCGCATTGCGTCAAGTGCATCAAAAAGCTCTTCGATAGAGTCTGCCTCAATAAAAATACTATTTAATTTTTCACGAAAAAACCTCGACTCTGTTAAATCTAAAAATATTGGAGACAAAACCGAAACACAATGATGTTTCATTGCTTGTGCCAACAACACTTCACAAGCATGTGGTGGCCATACATTAAAAACATGGAGAATATCAACATCCTCCATATTAAAGTCTCGACTAGCATAAAGGTCTGCCTGCACACCCAGCTGCTGTAAAGCAGAGACAGTACGAGGCGCCCTAACGGAAGGCCCTCCTCGTGACTTTTTTAACTCTCTATCATGAAGCGTGACTCCAACACGAAGATCATTCTCACTGGAGTTTAAAGATTTGAGAACTGGAGGCACAGATTCGAGCTTAGCATCGCCACGTTGAACAGGCTGCCTTTTAACCTCAGTCTCTTTTACCTCAGAAAGTGAAAGTTCGAAGTCCGGTAGTAGAGGTCTCCCCAACAATCGTTGAAACAACTGATGATGCTTATGCGCAAAATTATCCCAAGTATACATGGAGACACTACGCTGAAGAACTTTTTTTTCTTCCAATAGCTCTAAAAGCACACGTCGCAAATCTGCAGCATCACCAAGCTTAAACTCAACATGAGGAAACTGAGATACCCACCCCACACGAGGAGCAATCACTTTACATCCAGA
>DCBD01000109.1 GCA_002313355.1 Opitutia bacterium UBA1116
ACGGACCTCGCACCCAAGCAGGGCCATCCAAAACCGCTACGCTTAGGCACATGGGTGCGCTTTCTAGGGTTAGGATGCACCTCTTTTGGCGTCCCTACTTGTGGGCTCGGCTTTCGCGGATCGCACCTATATCTGTATAGGCTTACGCTTCCACGGACCTCGCACCCAAGCAGGGCTCATTCTGTTGCTCTTTATTTTACTGCTTTCCTTCTACATCTTAAATAAAAGACAGCTATAAAGACTCCGGTACTAAAAATGAGTGCGTATGTGCTGGGCTCTGGGATTACGGTCACACTCCTGAGCTGGCCTAGGCCGGTTACTAGAGTCGTGGTACTCCCGCCCCCTATGGGAGCTGAAAGGATCTGCCCGGCAAAAAAACTGGAAATGTAAATGGTGCTGTCTGTAACGGCAATATCGCTGGGGTTTATGAGCCCTGTTACAAGCGTTGTTTGAGAAAAGTCTGACAGATCACCACGATAAATAGAGTTCGTGCCACCACCGGCATTACCATCTACCCAGTAGGCAAAGGTCCCGGAGTCATTTAAGACGACGCGCTCAGGGTCATTTGTATTGGTGCTGAAGATGGATGTTAGTCCTGCTCCAGCCAATGTACTGCGAAATATGGCGTTGGATCCCTCATCCGAATAGTACAAGAAGTTGTTGGGGACGTCTAAAGCGATACTTTGAGGGTCATTGAGTCCGCTTAGAATCGTCGTTGTGCCGGTGCCATCATAATTAGCGCGCCGTATGACCTGCGAAGGGCCGGCAGAATCAATTGCCCAGTAAACGTGACTATTTGTTGGGTCGACTGCTATATTGCGAAGACCACTTCCCAAACTAGAAATTACCGATTCGATATTGCTTCCGTCAATATCTGCGCGCGAGATCGAACCGGTACCACGCTCTAACCAGTAGATTTTATTATTAACGGAATCATAGGTCATTGCCTCTGGAGTGGCGATTCCTGAAACGATCGTTGTTACATTACTGCCATCTAAATCAGATCGCTGGATCAAACCGCCAGATCGATCCGTCCAGTACAAAAAAGGTTGGGCTACAAGGCCCGTGGTCGCTAAAAAAAGACCTGTAAGGAATGCTATCAGGTGGGTCGTTTTCATATTAAAATATAAGGCATATTCCTTACAAGGTCAAGGAGTGGTAGATTTTTTTATAATTAACTCATAGTCAATGGATTATGGGTATTGGATAGTCTTTTCCTGGGGTATTGAGCCCCTCATCTCACTTCTCAATTACAAAATACTTCGTGGGAGTCCCCGCGTAGTCGCAATCTTTCACAAAGCGTAGGCCTGCTTTTTCGAGCACTTTGTGAGAAATCTTATGTCCTGGTTGTGCGGCACCGACAATTCGTGTGAGTCCACCTTGTTCAAAGCCCCAGTTAATACAGGCTTTCGTGAGCTCGGTTGCATAACCACGCCCCCAATAGTCGGGAAAAAGCGCATAGCCTACTTCAATATCTTCGGCTGTTGCATCGAGGGCCCAGGGGCAAAGGCCTGCCCGGCCAATACACTGGCCTGTTTCCTTTTCATAGACCATTCCAAGACTGTAGCCACGTTTTTCCCAAAATGCGACAAGTTGCTCCATCATTGCTTTGGACTGAGCTGCATCACGCACTCCATTTCCAATGTAGCGCATCACCTCTGGATTCGCATACAGTGCAATAAGATTGTCCAGCTGTTCCATAGAGGGTGCTACAATTCTTAGTCGCTCAGTTTCTATCCACGTCGTTTCCATGGTTGCTTTTTATTATGGTTTTCTGAATAGTCTATCCGTCGCGACCTTATTGAGTTTCTTATTGCTTTGTCAAGTTGCTCATTTTGTTGTAGATATATTATTTTAATATTAATTTTTCATTTGCAATATTTGCTGAACCCTCGTTAATTCCATTAGCTATGACGATCTCTTTAAGACCTTTATTGTGGGGTATTGTAATGACCTTTTGCCTCAATGTTGTCGCGCTTCAGTTAAATGCGCTTTATTCAGATGATTCTGAAGAAGCAATAATTCATGAAGTGAAGCTTGAGGATTTAATAACGAGTGAAAGAATGCTACCTCAGGTAGTCTTCTTGCCTCGACCCAATGCATTGGAAAGTACTGTAGATTATCTCACGCAAATTTTAGCTCTGCTCAATGAGTTTCCAGCTATTGAGAATTATCGTAGAGGCCGGCTCGTTACTACATTTTGGACGGATTCCTTGCTTGCTAGGTATGATGCTATGTTGAAACAACTGCTTTCTGATCGTTTCCACCTGGAAGGGACGCCTCAGTTTCGGTCTCAATTTTCATTATTTGCAGATAGGTTGGCTGAGATCATAGACCAGCACATAACCATTATTAATGATGAAGATCCAGCCTTGGTTGCTATCGCCGAATGCCTAGAGGCTATTTATTCTCTTTTGGTTTTCCAGATCCAATTCGAGCAGGAGGTTCTCCCCCAGATTAATCAGATCGAGAATGGCGAAGGAGACCATGCCAAAATTAAAGAATTGATTATTACATTCTATGGGGATCTTTTTGAATGGATTTTAAAGCTAACAGACCTGAAAGCTATAGAGTCTTTTCTAAGAGGAGCCTTGCCTCAAATACGGAATTTCCATTTGGTTTTCCTTTCTCCAGAGACCTTGACTGTCCAGCGCGTTCAGGAGCTTTATTTTTTATTTCACCTTCAGTGGATAAACTTGCATCAATTTAATAATCAACATCTTACTGATGAGGTAAACCGAGCTCATGGAGTGCCTCTAGATTTAAATGGTCAATTGAATACTGAGATCATAGTTACTGAGATGGGCTCTAATTTTATGTAAGTTCTTATTGTTTGCGGAATAATGCTTTTTTATGGTGAAGAGCGAGCATTCTATTGACATTGTAATGTTTTATGTTATGAATAATTCTTATTATAAGATTCTTTGATAGGCAAAATGAACAGGGTATTCTTGATATTTAAATATTAAAAAGAGAGTTTTTCACGACTTAAATAAGCTCAGACTTTGAGATGGTCGACCATCATGGGTAGGGTCGCCCGATGTGGTAGACCACATCGGGCTAAAAACAACTTTTGTTGATGATCAATGAGTTATAATATATCGAAACGTGGTCGACCACACTTTATGCCTAGGCCGGGGGTGTGGTAGGACACACTCCGGACTCTGCTGGAGGGAGTGAAAAAGTGTTCTTGAAGAGGTGTTTTAAAGTATCCATACTAATCAGATGGTAAAACAGATTTGGGTGTATGGCCTAATATGGACTCTTTTTTTTGGAGGAGTTGCCTGTGCTCAAGAACCAGGGAAGCCATTGCCGGATGATCTAGGCATCACTCTTGAGAGGCCCACGGGGGGCTTCATCAATCTTCGAATAGAGAATAACCACTTTATCCTTTATTTCCTCGATGAAAAACTGAACTTGGTTGAGCCTGTTTACCCGATGGCTATCGTGCGCTATGTCGTTCATGATGAGTATAAAAGGTCCGTCACGGTGACTTTGCGCCAGGAAAACGGTTCGCCATGGCTAACGGCTTCGCGCTATATCAGGCCTCAGCCTCGATACCGAGTAACGATCCAATTATCAGAGAGTACGGCGACGGAAGTCTCTGGAAACGCATCTTCATCAGGGAGTTATGACTATTACAAAAACTATTCGAGTTATGAAGGCAATCAAAGCAGTCAAGAACTCGAATCTTCAGATATTAAAGAGACCTACACGAACATTTTGTTAAATCAATAATCATGCAAGAGAACCCATTTCAAAACTTCCGTAGCAAACGACCACGGCCACAGAATGGCTTCCAAACGCTGTGGCGTCTTCTTCAAAGCTGCATTCTCATTGCCCTTGGGGTGATGCTTGCAGCCCATACAAGCAGCGGCATCCGTTATGACAATGGCTCAAGCCTGCTCTTGGTAGTCGCGTTGTTTAGCTTTTTAAATATAGTCCTCAAGCCACTACTCGTCTTCTTTACGCTCCCTTTTATTGTCTTTACCTTTGGGCTTGGGCTTTGGCTCATCAATGCTTTCTTGCTCATGCTCGTTTCAGAACTTGTTCAAGGGTTTCATGTTGCTAGTTTTGCGTCAGCACTTTGGGGTGCATTTGTCATTAGTTTGACATCGATGGTGGTTAATAGCCTCCTCAATCCTATGCCCCCAAGGAATCGGCGTGGTCAGGGTGATGCTATGCGGCGCAATCTTCGGCAGGACGACGATGTGATTGACATCTAAGAAGGGAGCCCAAAGGATCTGAGCTCCTTAAACTGATAAAACTATGGCAGAAAGCTATGATCTCGTCGTAATTGGGGGTGGGCCAGCCGGCTACGCCGGAGCTATTCGCGCAGGGCAATTGGGCAAAAAGGTTGCCTGTATCGAGTGGGAGCGGGCAGGGGGGACTTGCCTTAACTGGGGGTGCATCCCCACAAAAACACTGCTGCGGAGTGCGGAGCTTTACCAAGCTATGCTTCATAGTGAGCACTTTGGCTTCTCTTGCAAAGGGGTTGATGTCGATTTTGAGAAAGTCATTGAGCGCTCTCGCACCGTTGCCAATACGATGGGCAAAGGGATTGAGTTTCTCTTTAAGAAAAACAAGGTGGATTATTTCCTCGGCCGTGGGCACATCAGTGTTCCAGGTATGGTCGAGATTGTCGATGGTCAGGATAAGGGAAAGGTTCTCTCTGCCAAAAACATTTTGATTGCAACTGGTTGCAAGCCCACTGTCATTCCTGGTGTTGAGGTTGACGGGAAGCGCGTGATGACCTCGCGCGAAATCCTCGCCAATAAAAAACAGCCTAAGTCATTGGTTGTCCTGGGCGCTGGGGCTATTGGTGTTGAATTTGCCTATTTCTTTAATGCTTTTGGGACTGAGGTGACTCTCGTTGAAATGCTTCCTAACATATTGCCTGTTGAGGATCAGGAGGTTTCGCAAACCTTAGAACGCTCTTTCAAGAAGCAAGGTATCAAACTTCACATGGGCAGTAAGGCTAGCTCGATTGAAGTGACCAGGAAAGGTGTTAAAGTTTCCCTTGAAAAAGGCGGTAAAACAACGGATTGTGAAGCCGAGTGTCTCTTGCTTGCTGTGGGTGTGAAGGCCAATGTTGAGGGTCTTTTGTCCAAGCGTGTTGAGCTTGCGAGCGATCGTGGGTTTCTCACCGTGGATGGTCGTTATCAAACGAGTGTTCCTGGGATTTACGCTGCGGGTGATATCATTGGGCCTCCTTGGCTTGCTCATGTAGCTACTTATGAAGCGGTTCAAGCAGTGAATGGTATGTTTGGTGCAAGTGAGCCAAAACGTGTTGAACATTTCCCGGGCTGCACCTATTGCCAGCCTCAGGTAGCCAGCATTGGTATAACTGAAGAACAGGCTAAAGAAAAAGGCTTTAATTATAAAGTGGGCAAGTTCCCATTTTCTGCTTCAGGCAAGGCTGTCGCGGTAAATCATCCAGAAGGATTTGTTAAGGTCATTACAGCAGAGCCCTATGGAGAGATTATCGGAGCGCACATTATTGGTGCCGATGCAACGGAGCTTATCGCTGAATTTGGCTTGGCTATGGGGCTTGAGGCTACGCATGAAGATATTCATGCCGTGATTCATGCGCACCCAACGCTTTCTGAGGCTATGGCAGAAGCTGCTGCTTCGGTTACTGGTGAGGCCATCCATATTTAAATAATACTTGGTGTATTTCCAGGTTCTTGAGACCATCCTAAATAATGAATAGTGTTGTCGCTTTAACTTATTTAGAGCGCATCCCTGCGATGCTTAACTTAACGATCGTATTGCTGTATGCAGCACTCCTCATCGTCGTGACCTCAGTGATCACGCTGCGCTCCCGAGATCCAGACCCTATGCTGGGTGGGCGTAATATGCCTTGGTGGTTAGTCGGGGCCTCGATTGTTGGAACTAGTTTGAGCAGTATCGCATTTTTAGTGGTTCCAGGGATTGGGTTCACGCTCGATTTCTCGGTTATTACCGGTGAGATACTAGACACGATGGTGGCAGGGCTAATTACCTGTATTTTCTTTGTCAGCTTTTTAAGAAAAACTTCCGATGCCTCTATTTACACTCTTTTAGGCAATCGATTCGGGCGTGGGATCTCTCTATATATGTCTGCAGCCTTTATTGTTTATAAAGTTCTGTACGCGGGTATTATTTTGTCTCTTGTAGGGAAGTCTTTGCACTTTATTACAGGCGCGAGCGTTGAGAGTATTATTCTGATTTCTGGACTCTTGGTTGTTTTTTATACTTATATGACTGGGATTGAAGGGGTTATGTGGACCGACTTCTTTCAGACGGTTTTGCTTGCTATTGCGGGTGTTTTGGCGCTGATGTTTGTTGGAGAGCACCTCTTAAGTGCTTTTGATGCAGGGGGATTAGATTACTGGGAGGCATCCAAGGAAATTCTATCTCAAGGCACACAAGATGATATATTTTTGAGTGAGTCTGTGGGGATTACCTTGGTCTTTTTTATAACGCGCTCGATGGCGCTTTTAATATCCGACCAGACCATAGGGCAACGCTACCTCGTTGCACGTTCAGATAGAGATGCAAAACAAGGTCTCTTGCTGGCAAG
>DCBD01000061.1 GCA_002313355.1 Opitutia bacterium UBA1116
TCGACATCGTGAAAGGGAGGGCGATTCATGTTGAACCAGTAAAACTCAATCCCAAGGTAAGGATGAATCTGCAGGTAAGGGGAGTTTTCTTTGCGGTAAGCTTCGAGCTTGTCTCCAGGGAATGTTTCTGTGATGTGGAGCTGACCAGCGCGGAATGCACGCTCTTCAGTGTGCATGTTTTCCATTGGATAAAAACGAATTTCTTCGAGCTTTACCTGGGCGGCCTTGTGGTATTGTGGGTTTTTTATTACGGTGATACAGTCCCCGACGATCCAGTCTTTGAGCATGAAAGGGCCGTTAGAGGTGATTTTGCTGGGGCGCGTCCATCCTGTGCCGCGTGCATCGATGGCGCCGTATTTTAGTATGGTGGGTGGGTGTACGGGGTAAAAAGCCATGTGGCCTAGCATTGAGAGAAAGTATGGGGTAGGTTGTTCAAGTTTTATTTCCAGCGTGTGGCTATCGATTGCCTTAATACCTACTTCGTTGAAGTCTTTAAGCTCGCCGAGATTGTAAAGCTCAGCATTTGCGATCAAGTAGAGCATGGATGCGTAGGGAGCTCCAAGGTTTGGAGAAAGTATGCGCTTGTAGGAAAAAACAAAGTCTTTGGCGGTGACGGGATCTCCGTTGGACCAGCGTGCATCCGGGCGAAGGTGAAAAGTATAGGTGCGGCCATCATCGCTAATGGCCCAGCTTTCGGCTACGCCTGGCTGGGGAGCGAGTGTTTGCGGGTGCTGTGTTGTTAGGCCTTCGAAAAGAGCGAGTTCGATCTTGAGCTCGGTAACGCCTGTGGTGAGGTGTGGGTCAAGCTCTTCGGGCTCTGCGGCATTGCCAACGAGGAGTGTTTGGGTCTGGTTGCCTTGAGCGACAGGTGTCGGTTTTTGGCTGCATGCGCTAAAAGCTAGAGCAGTAATGAGAAGAGTCAATAGAGAGATGCGTTTAGTAGAATACATTGCGGTCCAGGCTTCTGTAGTGAATAGCTTCGAGTAAATGTGGTGTTTGAATCGATGTAGCATTGTCTAGATCGGAGATAGTGCGTGCGACTTTGAGGATGCGTGTGTAGGCCCGTGCCGAAAGGTTGAGCTCGTCCATGGCTTGTTCTAGCAGAGCGCTTTGTTCCTTGTCCAGCTTGCAATGGTTACGGATTTGTATGTTGTTCATGCGAGCATTGCAGGCGGCTGTTTTCCCTGAAAAGCGGGTTTGCTGAACTTTGCGTGCTTGCTCAATACGGCTACGTATGCTTTGGGAGTCTTCGCCTAGGGTTTCGCTACGGAGCTCTTGGATGGAGAGGGCAGGTGCATCAATGTGAATATCAATGCGATCGAGTAGGGGACCACTAATACGTGAACGATAGCGCTGAATGTTAGTCGGAGTGCAGCGACATTCGCGTTTTGGGTCTGTAAGGTAGCCGCATGGGCAGGGGTTCATCGCCGCTACGAGCATTACGGCGCAGGGGAACGTTACCTTGCCCATACTGCGAGAGATGCTTGCTTCACCTTCTTCTAGGGGCTGACGCATGACTTCTAGGGCAGCGCGCTTAAACTCTGGAAGCTCATCGAGGAAGAGTACCCCGTGGTGGGCGAGGGAGATTTCTCCTGGGCCTGGAGGGTTGCCTCCTCCAAGTAGGCCGACATCACTGATGGTGTGATGTGGAGCTCTAAAGGGGCGTTGAAAGCAGCGATTTTCGCTCGATAGTGTTGTGCCTGCTGCTGATTGAATGCTGAGCACCTCTAGAAACTCGTCAAGGGAGGGCTCCGGCATGATGGTTGATATGCGCTTGGCAATCATGGACTTGCCTGATCCTGGGGGGCCGATCATGAGAATATTGTGGCCTCCAGAGACAGCAACTTCAACGGCACGTCTAAGGGCTTGCTGACCTTTGATTTCCGAAAAATCGACGAATTGCTCTTTGGGTGGAGGCTTTCTAAAGGGGGTATTGATTGGATCTACACGGGTAAGCTCTATTTCGCCAGAGAGAAAGCGCACGGCTTGATCGAGTGAGCGAATCGCATAGACGGGGATTTCTTCGACCAGGGCGGCTTCTTCGGCAGCTTCGGGGGGGAGTAATACGCCTTTTTTCTTCTGTTCGCGGGCGAGGAGGGCGAGGGCAAGGGCGCCTTTTGTGGGGCGTGTTTCACCGGAGAGGCTGAGCTCCCCTGCGATGATATAGTCTTCTAAGGCATCGACTTTAAGTTGGTAGGTGGATGCGAGGATACCTAGGGCGATGGGGAGGTCGTATAAGGGGCCTTCTTTGCGTATGCTACCTGGGGCTAAGTTGATCGTAGTCCTAGTTGCGGGCATGCTAAAGCCGCTATTGGTGATGGCCGATGCGACACGATCTTGAGATTCTTTGACTGCGGCATCCGGAAGGCCTACGAGGACGAGGCGCGGATCACCGATTTCACCCGCATTCACTTCGATGTGAACGGGATGAGCGCGTATGCCGAGAAGGGCACCTGAGGTAATAATGGATAGCATAGCCTATGCAAACCTGCTCAAAAATGTCTAAAAGTCCACTCTATTTGACATTCGATTCGTAAAAAGATGGAGGATTTGAAATTGAGCGAAAATAGTGATACAATAAATAACGAATCATTTAGATACAGTTAAGTTAATAGTGGGGGGGGATATATATGGCTTCACCAGAGTTCGAGGTAAGAGATAAGTTCAAGGCTGCCATTAGTGAGATTGAGCAAAAAAAAGTTGCTAAATTTGAGAGACATGAAGTTGAACTTGATAGTGCAAAGTCAACAAAGTCATGGGCAAGTACCTTTGTGATGCCTTTTGTTGGGTTTAAGCACTTATGCCAGCGCCTTACGGATGCTTTTCATGGTAACATGGAGAATGTTGTTCGCCAGTGTCACCGTGATTTACTCAGTGGGGACTTGGCGAGTTCATCCAAGAATACAATTTTAACAACCATTCGAGAAATCTCGCCTGATGATGCAAATAAGCATGCAGTTGCTCAAGCTTTGCTATCTATAGCTTGTGATAAGCATGTTGATCCGGACGTTCGTTTTGAAGCGGCTTGTCGTGTTCATCAATTGGAGCCCACACAGGGTAATCGAAATAAACTCGTTAAAAGCATCTTAAGTATCGTGGGTAATCCTGCAGCTGATTTGAATACTCGTGTTTTGGCAACCGAATGGTTGTTGAGTTCAACGGTTTTAACCTCGCAGTCTTCGTCTAGGCAGTGTCAAGTTTTAGAGAGTCTTGCTCATTCAGTTGTGAAAGGTGGGGGTGTCTCTAAGGAGACGTTTAAAGGTATTTTAGATGCTTTAATAAATAAGGGTTATAAAAATACAGCTTTTAATGTTAGTCTTAGGTATGCACGCTGCAGTGAGGTAAGCGCTCAAGATCGACTTAATGTCTTAGCCTATGGTTTTTCCCAGTTAAAGGACAAAGGTCCCTTTACGGTTCAATATTCTTTACAAGATGCTTTATCTGCTTACGAATGCCTATTGGAAGACCTTTCTCCTGAAGAGCGTCATTCTTTTATCCGCGAGCACTTGATTCCTGTCGCAGGCACATTTGGTAGAGATTCTATGCATGGCTATTTTAGTAAACATCCCAAGCTTGCGCAGTTGCTTGCTAGTGATGTGAATACTATCGTAAAAGAAGACCAGAATTTTGCAGCGAGCAATGTTTTAGCTTTAAATTCCATAATGCGTAGTACAGCAACGCCTGTACAAAGGTTAGCGTTTTGCTGTGCTATGGTTAAGAATGATCATATCCCTTTAGCTTTTAGACTGATTTTTGAAGATGCTATTTCTCGGCATTTAGCTTCTGTTGACCGAGCCAAGGACAAACATTCAATTGAGTTTAAAGCAGGAGATGGTTTTAAGGAGGCTAAGCGGATCCAGTTTGAAAAGCCTGTCTTAACTGCAATAAAAATCAAACTTTTTAATGGATCTATTCCCATTGACGAGCGTTTACAGCTTATGGGAGATCTTGATCAAACTAAACGTTCTTGGAGTATTTCTACTCAATTGAGAGAGTCTCTTTCGAATGCGAGAGCTAAGTTTATACCTATCGCGGTTAGGGAAGGCTTAAAGAAAGATCCCTATGGTGTCATGCATGCTTTGGGGAATGATCCAATTGCTATGCTAGCGGTGGCTAAAAATGAGGATGCCCCTCTTTTGCTGCGTTATCAGGCTGCAAGAAAAGTTCTTAATGTAGGCGGTCGGCAGTTGGCGCGTGAGATCGCTCTAGATATTATTGAAAACCCTGATATACCTTTTGGAGAGCGCATGTATGTTGCTGGCAAGGAGCTCGACTCTCTATCTTCAGAGTCCTCACGAAGGACTGTTTTTGTGGATGCCTTAAAATCTATGGCCTCAGATACTTCCTTGAGTTTTAATGAACGCTTTGAGGTGTTTCTGTTTTTAAAAGACAAGAGGCATAATGTAGATGATCTTCTTAAGCAGATGATCTTAGACCCGACTAGCAGTGCTCAGGAGAAAGTAATTTTTTATCTGAATGTAAGCAAGTCTTCTGAAAAAAAGGACTGTCGAGATGCTATCGTTGATTGTATTTTAAACGGCGAAAGTGCTGCCTCTGGTAAGCTTCGTTTGGCATTGTTTGCACTGGATTCTCCTGGTTTTAAGCTTTCTCAAGGCGAGCGTGACAAAATCATGAATTGGGTAAAAGTGGTGAGAGCTGATGAGTCTAATTCTGATTATGAACGCGCCTATGCAGCGCTTTTAGTTGATAAGTTTGGTAGCAAGCCCTTAGGCGATGAATATGTAGCCTCATCCATGCAGTTTTTGATGGATTTTGCTTCTAATGTCGATGTGCCGAAAAGCGAACGATACGAAGCTTTTTTGTTGATGCTGACGAAAAAAAACAAATTGACTTTAGAAGATCAAAAGAAGCTTCTTGAAGTCGGGTGTTCTCTGATTAAGGACCCTTCACAGTTAGGTCTACCTGTGCGCTATGTTATGAGCACTTTGGATTATGTTCGGTCGTCGCTTCTTAATATATGCAGAGAGTTGAATGTTTCCAAAGATGATGCTCTATACAAGCAAGTGAATCAGTCGTTGAATTTTCGAGACCCAAAAGTAGCTAGCTTGCTTGTTAAGCGGGCTAGGGGCGTTGTCCATAATCCTCCAGTAGCTCATTTTTATGAAGAAGATGTGGGTGAAATGCATGTCCGGTGGAATCCAGCTGTGCTTAGTAAAAAATTGAACCGTCCAGAGGTGCCTAATGTTGATTATAATGACTTTAAAAGTCTGATGGATCAATATGCTGCTGAAGTTCATAAGAGTCCGCAAGCTAAGCAAGAGGCGAAGCTTCTTTCTGGTACATCGGATATCGATTATTTGATTGGTGATTCTAGGCGAAAAGAGTTTAGGGAGTATTTGGCTGAAGACCGTGTTTCGGGTGTGATCGTTGATCCTGTGGCTCTTTCGCTCCGGCGAGTTGTTGAGCGTGCGATGTCTCTTTCAGATCTTCCGGAAGAGGGTGAGCGTTTATCGCCACGGTCTAAATTAATTCAACAGTTGTTGGTTAATTGCCGCACTTGCGTAACTGGCTTTGCCGATGGGGTTCAGTCCACAGAGCGCAATATGCCAGGGGCTGCTAAGAATTTAGCCTTGGGTGAAGATGAAATGCGTGAAGAGCGTGCAAGGGATGCATTTAAAAATGAATATTTGGCAGAGAGTGTGAAACGCCGGCAAGCTTTGTTGGATGGGGAGTCTAATTTGGCCAAAGATGCTGCAAACCTCTCCCGTAAGACGCGTGTTAGCCAGCCAGTTCACCAGACTTGGGCTATGGATATGTCCTTAGGGCACCTTATTGGAGTCCACACGGAAGACCATGCCGTATGGGTCGATCCTTATCTCTTTTGTGTCTATCCAGAATTGTTGAGTCGTGATCCTCAGACGATGCTGGATGGATTTTATCACTATTACACGGTTGATCGAGAGGTTGCGCATTTTAAAGAGTTTTGGAATCAGCAGATTGCTGAAGATGCACAGCTAGCACGCGATAAAGCTTCCGGTCAGCGAAAAGATGAGCGTGGCCATGGTATTCAGGAGTGCTTAAATGCTATTTTAGGTTCAGATATCGGTGATGCCTATGAGTATGATGATGACTTCATTCCTGTGGGTCTTTCTGATTATGGAGCTGCCCTAGTTTTGGTGAAACTAGGCTTTTTAGAGGAAGTCCCTCAAACGGAGAGCTAAGCCTGAGGCAAAAGCTCGTATTGGGCTTTTACCTTTGAGTCTGTATAAGGATAGGGGGCTTTTACCCGGTAGGGAATGTGGTTGTACGTGTCTTCAACGTAAAATGTGAGGACGCCCTCAGTGATTTGAGGCTCTTTAACTTCTGAAATATCAAAAGGGCCAAATGGAGCTTGGCGTATCCCGCCGGCATCTTGGACTTCTTCTACTTGCCTGGAATAGCGTTCGGAGAAGGTTTCTGGATGATCGATAACGGTATAGAGAACCCCCGTGAAGAAGAAATTTGAAAGCCTGCAGTAAGTGTCGAGGTTTTCTTGTTCGGCTAAATAAGGGTAGTTTTTGAGTAGTTTTGCGAGGCTGTCAAACGTTTGACCGTCAACCTCAATGCAGGGGGCTTCATCCACTAAAATGCAGGAAAACTCTGTATTGCCGGCAGGGTAGGTGTCCATCAATAGACTCATAAGTCTTTGATTTTCTTAAAATGACTCTTGCGGGACAAGATTTTTCTCAATTTCACTTGAAAAAACGTTTTGGGCTGCTACCGTACACAGCACTGTCTATGCCCGGGTGGTGGAATTGGTAGACACTAGGGACTTAAAATCCCTCGAAGGCGACTTCGTGCCGGTTCAAGTTCGGGCCCGGGTACCAAATAA
>DCBD01000100.1 GCA_002313355.1 Opitutia bacterium UBA1116
TGGCGCTCTTCCAACTGAGCTACGTCCCCACTTTAGGTACATATTTACTGAAGAAGTTCGGTTTTAGCGTCAACCTAAAATATACATATTAGCTAAAGCTCACTTGATAGGTGCCTGCGCGGCCGCCAGGAGGTGGCCCTGCATTTCCGATTTTGCTAAAAGCCTGCTGGATAGAGCTGTCAAAGAGGGGATTTCCCGATCTACGAATGACTTGTACATTTCGGATATCGCCTGAGTGAGTGACTGAAAATTGGACCGTAGCTTTAAGGTTTTCATCGTCGCCAGGTTTCTCCCAGACAAGGTCAATTTTTTGGCGGAGCTTACGATTGTAAGCGTCAATAGCGGCTAGATCACTTGAGTTGAGCTTTTTTGGTGGCTCATTTGAGTTTGATGTGAGGACGACGCGTAGTTCTTGAGTGATGGATTGAGTATTGATCTTCGGGGCTTTTCGGGGTGCAGCTTTGGGTTTTGGTTTGGGTGCCTTGGGCTTGCCTTCTTTTTTTACAAACTCTGCATAGCTCATTTTTTTAGGCGCGGGAGCAGGGGGTGCTTCTTTTGAGGGAAGAGGCTTAGGTTTTTGTTTAGGTTTGGGAGCTTCTGCTTGTTTGGGTGTAGGTTTGGCCTGCTCTGAGGGTGGAGCCACAACAGAGAAAACATGAATTTCAGGTTGTTTTTGGCAGCTCTGAGGAATAGCTGCAATGATAAGACCTGCGAAGAAGAGCCCATGAAGAGCCGCCGAAAGGCGAAATGCTTTGCGCTGCTCTGTTGTTTCCATTTAAGGAACCTGCGTATCGAGGCTGATTTTGCTCAAGTTTTCTTGTTTGATCATGTCAACGACAGTCACGACAGACTGGTAAGGAAGTGAGCGCTCCGCACGAAGGTTGATGACTGGTGGATCAGATTCTTCGGCAATGTGCTGGAGGTGTGTTCGAAGCTGCGTTGTGTCGACAAGATCGCTTCCCCAATAGTATTCGCCTTTTTTATCAATGGAGATCGTTTGGTAGCGAATTTCTTGAGCATCCTGTGGCTTAACTGCCTCTTGAGGGAGGTTGATTGCAATGGTTTGCTCGAGCAGGGGTGCTGTGATCATGAAGATGATGAGCAGCGTGAAAGCGAGATCAATGAGTGGTGTCATGTTGATCTCCGAGAGGGCGTTCAGCCGGTCTCGTCTGTGAAAGCGGCGGGCCATTATCCTTCGAGCTCAAGTTCTATGCGGTCTGCAAGGCGGCTTGCGAAATTTTCAAGCTCGGTGACCATGATCTTCGTGCGTGTGAGGAGGAAATTGTACCCGAATACTGAGGGGATCGCAACGAGGAGGGCGGCAACGGTGGTGAGGAGCGCCCCGGAGACGCCGGGTGCTAAGGTTTGCAGGCTGGCAGAATTTTGCAGGCCAACGGAGCCAAAAGCATCCATGACACCCCAGACGGTTCCGAGAAGCCCCATGAAGGGAGCGCCCGTAACAATGGAGGCAAGGAAGACCATTTTAGATTCGTAGCGGGTGGTAAGTTCAGCAACTCCGCGCTGGAGGGCATTTTCAACGTGATTAATGCCTGCACCCGCTGAAGAGCAGACTTCCGTTGCGTCTCCGAGGAGACTTGCGTAGGGCCCAAAACGTGAGACAGGTGATGGGATGTGAATGGCGGTGATGCTGCTTGCCTCTTTAAGTTTTGCCTCTAGAGAGGTGTTGAGCGATTGGAGGCGCTTGAGGTCGAGGTACTTACCGATCATCACTGTCCAGGCCATGAGGCTGAAGACGATGAGGGCAAGGACGATGATTTTGCCAGCGAAGTTCGAGTCGGTAAAATAGGCAAAGATGCTTGGGCTCTGAGTTTGAGCGATCATGAGTGGGAATGAAAAGGCTTCCATGCGCTGTTTTTAAAAGATACTTTAAGCCGAAGCAAACTTGATTTTGGACCTTTTGAGCGTGGTCGACCACACCTTCAATAGGGCTTTAAGGTGTGGTAGGACACAGGGCGTGCGCCGTCCGGGTTGAGAGCGCCCGATGTGGTAGAACACACTGGGCGATTTTGTAAGTGATTGTTTATTAGTTGATTCATGTTTTGTGCTTGTGTGGTCGACCACGGGTAGGGTTGTGTCCGCACTGTGTCCTACCACACTTTTTGACCTCGTGTCCGGCCTGTGGTAGGACACGTTTTGACAGAGCCTCTGAAGCTGGGTTTTTAGAGATCTGTGGTTTCCTGTAAAAGTTGATTGTAGTGTATGGGTTCTTATTGATAATATTATATTATCCATGGAAGTGTTATGGGTTTGAAGGTTCGTTGCAAAGGGAATTCATTATATTGTAATGTTTTATTTTGTCAAGGGTGTTTTTCTCTTTTTTTAAGAGAGAATAGTCAGATTTACTGGTTAGGGCAGTGGAATTAGTAGGAAATATCGTTATCTTGCTTATTTAAAGTAGCTTGTGCGGTATTTTTTGAATGAAAAGTCCGTTTTTTGGTGTTCATTGGAACTATTTTTATAATGAGATGTCTTTTATGAATTTGTAAGTAGTGGTTGTGCAGCCTCTATTTATTTTAAGATACGTTGATTGAGTATATTGGTTATGGGAAAAAATATAATGAGAACGTTACTTTTGATAGGATTCACCTTTGTATTATTGCAAGGGTATTTGAATGCCGCGTGCTTGTTGTCAGGAGTAGACAAGCATGCATCTGCTAAAAAAGCACTCGAAGTGACCAGTGCAGTAGGTATTGAACTTGATGGTGCTATTATTGGGTCTGGAGTTCTTATCCGTTCGGATTTTGTTTTAACTGTTGCCCATGTGGCTAAATCTTTGAGTCCGATGGATAGTCGGAGTACAGTTCTATTAACTGATAATCAGGGTGAGAGCGAACATGTCTCTATTGAAAGCGTTTACATGCATCCTGATTATGTTACTGATGAGGCAACCAATGATATTGCACTCATCAAGCTCTCAACAGCTGTTGATACGAGCAAGTATGTGCCCGCAACTTTGTATCGAGGCTTGCTCACAGAGTTAGAGAACCAATATTTTTATAAGGTTGGCTATGGATTATGCCCGCTTGAAGAAGAGGATGATATGGTTAAGCATCAAAAGCTTTATTATGAGAATCGATACTCCTCAGCTTATGACAAGAGTGTGCTGCCCAATTTCGTGGCGGTGGATCCGTTAAGTAGTGAAACTCTTAACTGCCATTACTGGCCTGAGCCTGGAGCCCCCCTGGGTGTTCAAAAGCATTACGATGATAATCGGGCTTTAAAGTTTCAGGGGGTCATCTTTCATGGAGATTCGGGTAGCCCAGATTTTAATGATAAAAATGAAGTCGTTGGCATTGCTTCAAGTGCTCTAAGCGTTGGTAAAGGCTATAATGATGCTGCTGGGATGCAACAACGGATCGAAGCAATATATTTGGCTATTTATTTAGAATATAATAGTCTGCACCTTCTTGTAGGTCTAGATGTTATAGATTTTCAACTTCTTAATTCTGATCTTGAAGTCATTCAATCAAGTGAAAAATATACATTTTTCAAAAGACATTTCTTTGAAGACTATCTCCCTTTTCTCCAAACATTATTGGCTGAATTTGATTTATATTACGATGGTACAGATGCATATCTAAGGTCTACTATTGATAAATTGAATAAATTAATACTTTTGTTGATAACATTGAATCATCATGACCATGTTTGGTTTTATGGTCGTAGTGTTCCTATCTGTAATTATTTAGAGTGGGTAGATTCTACGATTGATTATGTGACCAGGGTTAATTCATCGGGTCGTGGCTATTTCTCAAATCCGCTATCTCAATCCGCTTCTTATTGGCTTATTTATTGTTTGTCTTCGTATATGGGGTCCAAGATGTGGTCTCGTTAAAATATTAAAGGGTCTAGGCTAAAAAGGGAATGCAGTATGTGTATTCCCTTTTAACTTATGAATGCCATGAGTCTTAGGCTTGTATGTCATTAGGCTTTTTTTACTGTGTTTCAATGCATGCTACACCCAGTTCCCAAGAGAAAGTTTTTGAAATTGAAGTCTTGCAGGGTAAGGACTTGCGCGATGAAGCATATTTGAGGTCCTTTGCGGATCTGCGGATACGCGTATTTCGCGAGTACCCCTACCTCTATGAGGGTGATTTTGACTACGAGAAAAATTACCTCAAACGCTATGCTGAGTCTTCAGATGCAGTGTTTGTCGTTGTTCGAGATGCCACAACCGGGGAGATCGTTGGTGCCTCAACGGCGAATCATCTCAGTCAAGAGATGGACGAGGTAAAGACGGTCTTTCTTAACGCTGGGTTTGGCATCGATGAGGTTTACTATTTTGGGGAATCTGTTCTTTTGCCTGAGTGGCGAGGAATGGGGATTGGGAAGCGCTTTTTTGAAGAGCGTGAACAGGCAGCTAAGCGCAGCCCTAAGGTGCGCTGGATGACCTTTTGTGCTGTGGATCGTTCGGGCTCTGAAATTCCTATTCCGGAAGATTATCGCTCACCCGAGTATTTGTGGGGTAAACAGGGTTTTGAAAAGCATCCTGAGCTGGTAACGTACTTTTCCTGGAAGGAGATAGGTGCTACTGAAGAGACAAAAAAACCGATGACATTTTGGCTTAAAAAAATAGAATAAGCTCATGAAGGTTGCTTTGCTTCAGTATCAGCCGAAGACCTTTACTTGCTGGAAGGATTTTACACATGGCTATGCCCAAAGATTGAAAACTGCTCGAGATGCGGGTGCAGAGCTTGTGTGTTTTGCTGAGTATAGTGGCCTTGAGCTCTTGTCGCTCTTTTCAGGTGGGCTTAAGGCACAGCTCAAGGAGTTACAGGCTTTAATGGATGACTATATTGAGTTTTTCCAGGCACAAGCCAACGAGCTGGGTGTCTACATCCAGCCAGGAACTTTGCTTGAAGCAAGGGATGCTGGACGCTATCGAAACCGGGCATATTTTTTCGCACCCCAGTGCGAGAAGCTTCTTTTTCAAGATAAACTCCAACTCACAGCTTACGAAAA
>DCBD01000016.1 GCA_002313355.1 Opitutia bacterium UBA1116
ATCTAATATCCCTTGCCCTGATTATTCCCTATGGCAGATTCCAACGAGCGGTATCTTTTGAAAGTATTGTCTGGCCCGCATCAAGGTGCTGAGATCTCACTAAAGGAGGGTGAATACCTCGTAGGTTCATCAGGAGATTGCGATGTCATTCTCTCCGATGCCAGTCTTGCCCCTGAGCACTTCAAGATCACCGTTTCAGCAAGCGATGCAAAGCTTGTTTCTATGGGTGAGGATGTCTACGTCCACGGAAAGCTGGCTCACGAAGATCCGGTTGTCGTTGAGCCTTTTCAGTTTATCACCGTTGGGAGTACACAACTCGTTTTAGGGCCCTCGGGTGAGGCTTGGCCTGCCATTTCAGCAGCTGATGCTCCTGAACTTGAGAAGGAAGAAGCCGTTCCCGAAGGGGCTGAGGGGAGTGAGCCAGGTGCAGAACCGCTTCCTGAAGGTGCCGAAGGTGAACCTCTTTTGCCTGGAGAAGGCCCTGCTGCTGAGCCTCCACCCCCTCCAGGACTTAAGCAAAAGTTGTTAGGTCCTCTAGCCACTTACCTCGAGCATCCTTTTTACATTGCTTACAAGTTTTACCTCTGGGTGTCGACGGGCTTAGTCATTGCTATTTTGATGGGGCTTGCCTTTTTTCTGACCTATACACCACCTGCCCCGCCACCTGATTTAAAGGCCGTTGAGCGTGAGGTCGTCAAAACCTTAAGCCAAGTTGGCTTTCAGCATGATGTAGGCGTGCATATTGTCGATGATCAGGTTTTCGTTTATGGTTACGTTGATACGGAGATTCAAAAGCGCAAAATCCAAATCATTCTTGAGCCCTTTGGCAGCCTTGTTGCGATGCGTATCTTCAGCGAAGATGGTATTATCCAGTCTGCGCGCGATGTGCTATCTCAGTTTAACTTAAACCTCAGGCTTACGCTCGTTGGTCCAGGTCGCTTGAAGGTTGAGGGCTATGTCATGGAGCTTGATACTTGGCGAAAAGCTCAAGTGCTCATGCTGCAAGATGTTGCTGGCGTTGAATCGATCGATACGAATCTTATTACAGGCAAGGAGGTTGTGGAGAAGGCTAACGAAGTCTTGCAAGATAATAGCTTGCTTCGTGTGGTTCAAATTAGCGTTCAGCCACGTGTTATTATTGCTCAAGGGGGGATTGCTCCTGAGCAAGCAGTCGATTGGCGTAGAGCAAAAAAAGACATGGAGGTGTTCCTGCGCAAGTGGGTGCCTTTTCAGGACCGTGTTGTTGTTTCCAGCTCTGTGGATGCTGAATCTCTCTACTTTGATAATCAAATACGAAGTGTGAATGTGGATGATCCTGGCTGGATTACACTGGCTAATGGTGAGCGTTATTTCGAGGGGGCAACGTTACCTACCGGTTACCTTATTATTTCTATTTCGGCAGAGGGGATTCGTTTGCGCAAGGGAGTTTCGGATGTCTTTGTAAAACTCAAAAAACTCTAATCTTTCTGGCCATGTGTTGACCCTTTAGTGTTGACGCTAGGCATCTCTTAGATAAGACTTTATTATAACCTAAGTACCTGTGTGGCTCGAGTGCTTCTTGCAAGTGCGTCCGTCATACTTTTAACCTCAAATCCCAAATTAAAACCCCTATGGCAGAAAAGCTTACCGTCGTTGATATGGAGAAGCAGCTTCGTGAAGACCCTAACGGAAATTACAAGCGTGGCATTCTCGATAAACTCTCTGCTTACAAGCAGGAACTACGTCAACAAATAGACCAAGGTCATGAAAAGGCAACTCATGAAGCCTTGAGTCAATTTTACTATAGCGTTGAACAAGCTGAAGTGGTTGTAGAGAGCTACTGGGCTGCTAACAACACCATTTAAGTTATTTTTCATTTAACTCTTAAGGAAGTTTATATTATGACAACTTTATTTAAAAAGAATGTAACTCGAGCTACGAATATGGCACCTAATTTTGGTGGCGGTGGCGGGGGTGTTAATCAGATTTTCAATACGATGAACCCTCAAATTGCTGCTATCAATGGATACATGCAATCATTCCTGGATCCAAGTACAGGAGGTGTTTCGGGTAGTGGTTTTGATGCAACTAACCCCAATAACGTGCTCATGCTTCAGCTCATTACAGAGCGCTTGAGTGTGCAAACCGGTGCAGCTTCAAGTTCAATGTCTTCACTTTTTAATACGGCTAGCCGTGTTATTCAGAATATTTCATAAAGTATTCATCCTGTTTTAACCCTTTTACCCTTTAGAGATCATGGCTACGAATGTACAAGAAAAGTCTCAAGAAAACCCAACGTTGAAGGCGATCTCCAGCGAAATGCTCCAAACCCTAGGCGAAATTGCTTATGTTGCAACCGCTTGTGGCCTCTGGAACCATGCGGATGATATTTTTAACGGTATTAAGGCTGTTCGCCCTTGGAGTGAGCTCCCGATGATCAGTCAAGCCCTTGCCCGCATGACCGTGTGTGATGATGGTCGCGCTATCGAAATTCTCTCCAATGAGGCCCTCAAGATGAACCCTGACAACCAGATTGCTAAAACTTTCCTTGGTATGGCACTCAAGCGCTGTGGTTTTGCTCAAAAAGCAGAGAAGGTTCTCAATGAGGTTATCGAAAGTAATCAAGACGCGCGTGCTGTCGAGATTGCCAAAACAGTAGCTGCTGAGAAGTTTTAGAGCCCGCTTCAACAGCTTCAATCACCTTAACTATAACCCCCCAGGTATTCCGATGTCTGCTGAGTCTATCAATCCCAAGCAAAAGATGATTGAGGAGATGGCTCAGCAAGCTCTTCAACATCAGCAGGAGTCTTTTAATAAGGGCCAGGCTGAGCAGGCAGATGTCGATGAGTTTCAACAGGGGATGTCCAAGTCTTTACCTAGGGGCCCTGTTGAAGGTGTCGGTGCTTTGCGAGACCCTTCACTATTAGGTGTTAAAAATATTAATACACCTGATGGGGTTACTTTAGGGGATGCGATTCTCGATGGGATTCACAAGAGTAGTGAAGTCTATCGAGAGCGTGTCGTTGCCTTCCGCCAGGGCATCCAAGACGGTTCCTTGCTAAAGAGTGGGGATTTTAGTGCCATTCCTAAGTTGATGCAGATGCAACTAGACCTAATGGAGTTCGGTCTTCATCAGCAGGTTGCTTCAAAAATTGCAGGCAAGGTCAGCTCTGGCATTCAAACCATCTTCAGAAATCAATAATCTTGATTATTTAGCGTAAATTGCAACTCATGACCCGTTTATTGACTTCCTTGTTCCTCTCTGGATTGCTCCTGCTAGCAGGCTGCGGTAAAGTACGCCTTTTTTCGGATCTTGATGAGTCTGAAGTCAATGACATGATCGCAATTCTTCTGGAGCAGGGCATTGTTGCGGAGAAGTCTCCAGGTGCGGAAAAAACGTGGGATGTTAACGTCAATATGCAGAACTTTGCTCAAGCTGTGGAGTTACTTAATTCCTATGGCTATCCTCGAGAGGTTTATCGAGGTGTTGGTGAAGCTTTTAAAAAGTCTGGTTTGGTTTCTTCCCCCACAGAAGAGCGTATCCGCTTTATGTTTGCACTCTCTCAGGATATTTCAGCAACCATTGCTCTCATCGAAGGGGTTACGGCGGCTCAAGTGCATATTGTCCTCCCCGATAATGACCCCTTCTCGGATAATTTCTATCCAGCATCAGCAGCGGTGTTTGTTAACTATCGTCCAGACTCCAATGTGGAAGCTTCGGTTTCAAAAATCAAAAACCTCGTAATGAATAGCGTTGAGGGGCTCAGCTATGATAATATCTCAGTTGCGCTTTTCCCTGTGAGTGTTGTTGAGTCGAGTACTATCGAAGAGGCTACGCGCAAAAAAGCCCCAACGCACACTTGGCAGATTTTCTGGGGACTAGTTCTTGCGGCCGTACTTGGCGGTGGGATTGCTGCCATGGTTTTATTCCGTCGTAAGACCCTGGCTAAAGAAGCGGCACAAAAGGCTGAGTCCGAAGCGTCGAGTACTTCGGGTAAGCAAGCATAGTCCCTCCTATGGACACGGTAAGCCTTACTCAAATGCTTTTGAGGGAAAAGCTTCCCCTTTTTCATCTTATCTATCAATTTAATGTAGGGCTTGCTGAGTATACGCATGCCAGTCACCTAGAGGGGCTTATCTCCAAAGAGTTGCTCGATGCTGTCTGTAAGAGAGAGTCAGGTGCTCGTGGGATGTCACGCATCTTGCTCAAGCATTTTAGTCTTGAAGATAGCTTTTGCCTCGATTTTGAACCTGTCCACAGGCGCTTGGCGCTTGTCAGTGAAGTCACACTTCAGAAGCTCTTTTTTTATGCGGGTGCAGCTCTACTCCACGAGCGTATTACGCACATTATTGCGAAAGACGAGCTTGCCCAGCTTAAGGAAGATTTGGGGAAGAACGTTTATTTTTTTGCGGTTAAGCGAGCGCCCTTTTTGGTCTCTACACGCCCAGGGTTATCCTCTTTAGAGGCGCCGTCTCCCAATTTATTCGTCGATCTTATCCGTGCTGCTGAAGAGTGCTTTTCATGGTGCTTTGGGGGGGAGCCTCAAGAGATTACGCAGAGGCTCATGCTTAAATTCCCTAAGCGCCTAAAATGGCATTTTGATAATAATCCAACACCCGAAGAACGCGAGGCAGCTTGGCAATTTCTTCATCGTATCCTAATCAAAGAAGTCGGACCAGACTGGAAATCATGCTTCATTTAAACAATACAGAATTTGAGTTCACCTCAGATAAAAAAATTATCAAGGCTGATGAGTATGCTGCCTTTGCTAAAGCCGCAGAAATTATTGAATTAGCCAATGCGAAGGCTAAGCGCATCGAAGATGAAGCGAAGGAAGCTTATGAGGCTGAAAAAGCACGAGGCTTTGAAGAGGGGATGAGTGAGGGGAAAGAGAAAATGACCGAACATATGATTCGCTATGTACAAAAGACCGTTGAGCATCTTGAGAATTTTGAAGACACGATGGTCGAGATGGTTATGGGCGCGATGAAGCAGGTTCTGGGGGATATGGACGACAAGGATTTAATCATTAAGGTCGTTAATAAGGCGCTTAATTTAGTTAAAAGCCAACCCAAGGTGACGCTTCGCGTCGCTGGCTCTCAGGTCGATACCATTGATAAAGAATTAAGTTCTATTTTAAAAAATTATCCAGCGATCAATTTTGTAGATGTCCAGCGGGATGATCGCTTGAAGGAAGGGGATTGTATTCTTGAGACGGATATGGGTGTTATTGATGCGCGACTGGATCTTCAGCTAGAGGCTATTCGTGACACGCTTAAGAAGCTTATTAAGTAAGATTTTAGAAATTTATTTTATTATTTTATAACTTGTTGATTTATAGTTGTTTTGTGTGTGATTTGCGTCCCTTGACAAAGCCTTTATCCAGTAGTATCTTATAGTGCACGCAAAGTATTCAATATAAAGGATTTTTATGAGTAAGGGCCAATTTAGTCACGTGACCGAGCAGTTGAGCAAACAGCTCGGAGATTTGACCCCGCTAGAGGTAAAAGGGCGGGTTGTTCAAGTTGTTGGCACCATCATTAAAGCTGTTGTTCCTGGGGTTAAAATTGGAGAGCTTTGCATGCTCAAGAATCCCTGGGAAGAGTGGGAGCTCGCTGCAGAGGTTGTCGGGTTTTCAAAAGATGCTGCTTTGTTAACGCCTTTAGGTGAACTTTTAGGCGTTTCTTCTTCAACCGAAGTTATTCCAACAGGTAAGATGCACATGGTTCCTGTTGGGCGTGCCTTGTTGGGGCGTGTTCTTGATGGTCTGGGTCGTCCTCTTGATGAGGCGACGCAAGGCCCTTTAACGCCTGAGTCTTATTATCCCGTCTATGCAGATCCACCCGATCCCTTGAATCGGAAGGTGATCGATACGCCTCTTCCCATGGGGCTCCGCTCTTTGGATGGGCTTTTAACCTGTGGAGAGGGTCAGCGTATGGGGATTTTTGCGGCAGCAGGTGTTGGTAAAAGTACGCTCTTAGGTCAAATTGTTCGGAACACCGAAGCAGAAATTATTGTTCTAGCTCTCATTGGGGAGCGGGGTCGTGAGGTGCGTGAATTTATCGAACATTCCTTGGGAGAAGAAGGCCTTGCGAAGTCTGTTCTTGTTATTTCAACCTCCGATAAACCTTCTATGGAGCGGCTCAAGGCTGCCTATGTTGCTACCTCTGTTGCCGAGTATTTTCGTGATCAAGGCAAGAAGGTTCTCTTTTTGATGGACTCTGTTACACGTTTTGCCCGGGCCCAGCGTGAGATTGGTCTTGCAACGGGCGAGCCTCCAACGCGTCGAGGCTTTCCACCTTCTGTATTTGAGGCCCTTCCTCGGCTAATGGAGCGTGCGGGCCAGTCAGAAAAAGGCTCTATTACGGCTCTTTATACAGTGCTCGTTGAAGGGGATGATATGACAGAGCCTATCGCCGATGAAACGAGATCTATTTTGGATGGTCACATTATTCTTTCGCGTAAGCTTGCTGCGGGTAACCACTATCCAGCTATTGATATTTTGGAGAGCGTTAGTCGCGTTATGGACAATATCGTTCCCGAGGATCACAAGTTATCTGCTAAAAAAATGCGTGAGCTTATGGCCAGTTATCGCGATGTTGAATTGTTGGTACGCATTGGTGAGTATAAACAAGGTAAAGATCCAAAGACCGATGAGGCGCTTTCTAAGATTGATAATATTAATAAATTTTTGCGCCAAGGCCTAGACGAGAGCGCACCCTACGAGGAGACTATTCAACAACTCATGAAAGTCGTTCGGTGAGTAAAAAATATGCACTTCAAGATCTTTTAAAAGTACGTGAGCTTCGGGAAGAGGCAGCCAGCAAGGCAGTCGCCAAAGCTCAAGATAAACTCAAAGCGTGTGAACAATACCTAGAGAAAAAAAGAAAGGAATTAGCAGATTACAAAGAATGGCGCCCTCAAGAAGAGAAGCGCATGTATGATAAAATTATGAAAAAAGAGATCTCACAAGAAAAGCTGCGAGAGGTTAAGGCGGACATTGCAGTTCTTAGAGATCGAGAAGTCGCCATTGAAAAAGAAGTTGAAGAAGCCGAAGTTGCCGTTCAAGAAGCAGAGCAAGGGCTGCAGAAGGCCAAAGACGACCATAAAGCATCCATGCGTGAACTTGAGAAAATAAAAGAGCATAAAGACATTTGGATTGAAGAGGCTAAAAAAGAAGAAGAATTCGCTATGGACAAAGAACTCGAAGAATTCAGAAAACATGAAATAGAATAACCAGTATAGAAAGTAGGGGTGGGGTTATGGATTATTACGATCCATTCAGTTACTATCAGCAGGTAGGTAGCTATCAACAGCAACAGCAGCAACAGCAAGACATTACGCAGCAAACGGCTGATAAGAGCCAGCAAGTATCTAAGGACGACGCAAAGCATTTTACTAATTTGCTACAGGAGCAGATTGCAAAGCAAAAAAAACAACAAGCCCAGGCAAGATTTATGAATATCGGAGGTGACAACGTTGCTTTAACAGAAAAACAAATTTCCGCACTGCGTCAGGCTTACAGCCAAAACCCAGAGTCTGCAGACGCTATGCGTACCTTTTTGGCCAAAGGGAGTTCTGCGGATCCAGAGGCAGTTCGCCAATTTCTTGGGCAGATGAGTGGTCAATTAGGCTTAACGGAAGACCAGTTAGCAGTCCTTCGTGGGAGCGGAGGCACTGAAGGCCTTCGTCAACTCTTTGCAGGTGGATCTCCACTGACAGGTAATCAGGCTGATGCTTTGAAAGCGGGGGTTGAGGCCGTTTTAGGCGCTTTGCAAGGAGATCCTGAGGCTCGAGCCTCTCTAGAGAGCTTGATTAAAAACGGCTCGATTGACTCAAAGACTTTCAATGATATTATAGGTCAAGTTCTCAATACAGACGTTAGGAGGGATGATGTTATGGGTAAGATTGAAGGGCAAAAGCCCGATTTGCGTTCTATTCAGAATCTTGTCAGCGAATTTGAAGGTTTGCTGAAGCCGCAAGGTCAAGGTGCACCGATACCATCAGAGTTTGCCGACAAGATTGCTCAGTTTCAAACTCAGCTCACGCCTGAGCAGCAAGCCCTACTAGGTCGCTTAAGTCCAGAGCAAATCAGCCATTTGGCGACGCTTTCACCCCAGGATTTGAGCGCCAATGCAGAGCGTTTGCTCTCTAAATTCGGCATTACAGCGCAAGAGCTGCCTCTTTTGGCTTCCTTTAAACCCGAAGACCTTGCCCGCCTTAGCGAACTTCGAGATATCTTCGCTCAATACACGAAGGCTTCCGATGGGCAAATCCCCCAACAAGGGCTTCCTCAGCAGACATCCATTGGAGACTATATCCTTGCCGCTTTAAATGCACCACAGCCCGTCCCGGCTGGAGATTCTGTCCAGGCGCGTATTATTGAAATTGGTAACCTCGTTGCTGAGCGGATTCTAGTCACAGCTCCCGAGCTGAATCAAAAGCAAGAAGTCATGATTTTGCTTAAGGAAAATGTACTTCCTGGCACTCAGGTTCGCATTACTCGGGGCGAGGGTGGCACACTTCAGCTCGTTTTTGACGTTCGCGGTCAAGATGCGTCCAATCTTATTCATCAAAATGTGGGTGCACTTAAGGACACACTCCAAAATAAGCTGGGTGAATCTGTCAATGTTTCCGTGAAAACCGAAGGCCAGGGCAGGGAAGAAAATGAAGGTCGATCACGAGGCCAGCGCAATCTGATAGATGAGCAGGAGGACGAGGCAGACGCTTGATGAATCTCTTGCAGAAGAGCTAGATTCCAGTCCGATAGGGCTTGCCAATTGCTTAAGAAGCAGTAATGATGAGGGCGTTTTCGTCATTCAGATATCCCCTTCATGAATCCCCTTGTATTGAGCCCAGTTTCTAGGGACGACATTGTAATCCATAATGCGGTTTTAGGCATGGCCCGCCGTATTGATTTTGTCGCCGGGAGTGTCCAGTATGGGGTGTCTTTTTCTCCTCCACAAGATCCCATTGAGTCAGTTCTTACCTTGGGTGTTCAGCTAGGAGAGCACCTGATTAAGTTCCAGTTTAGCTCGGTGCCTCCTATCTCCCTGGGAGACCAATCACTCGAACAGGTCGATATTTCTCTTTTGCCTGAAGATGTCCGCCATGTGGTTCTTGAGGCATTTTTTGAACCTTTTCTTGAAGTTCTCAGCTCTTTAGGCTCGGGTGAGGCACGTTTGGTCCATCTGGGTGAGTCGAGCTCTCCAGTTGAAGATGCGAGTCCTCTTGCTTTTCAGTTATCTGGTAATGGCAACGCCCGCTGGGCTGCAGGTCAGCTAAGAGCATCCAAATCCTTACTCGTTCATCTTGCCCAGCAAGTGCACAAGTTTCCTTTGCTTGAGGTCCACAGTTTAGGGGCTGTACCCGTTTTGGCCCGCATGATCGTTGGGGAGGTCATGCTTAGCCCAGCAGAATTTTCAAGTATTCAGCCTAATGACGTTTTACTCCTAGATGATCCGGATGCTTATCGCTCTGGGTATTGCCGCGTCATTATTAATCGCTCTCTTCACCTCGCAGTTCAAGTCAAAGATAACCGTATTACCTTCCAATCAATTATGAACGAAGAAACACCTTCAGAATCTCAAAACACTCCAGTAGCTCAGCCTGCAGCGGGTGGGTCTTTTTCTATCGAAGAGCTTCCCATTCACATTACTTTCGAAGTGGGTGACAAAAAGATTCCCCTTGGAGAGCTTAAGGCTTTACAGCCTGGTTTTACTTTCGAGATGGAGCGTTCATTGCAGCGCCCCGTTGCCATTCGTGCTAATGGTAGGCAGATCGGTTCTGGTGAGCTTGTGCAGGTCGCTGATCGCATTGGTGTACGCGTTGTTGATTGTTCGCCAGATCAACCATTACCCGCATCTTCCATGGATGCTCCCGAGGACGCTTCCTAGAGCGCAGTCTCATGCTTGATTTTTTTGCAGCGACCGCAAGCAATTCGGCAGATTCCATGCCGATCAGTCTTTCGGATCCTTACACCCTGATCATCGTTCTTGTCTTTGTCTCGATTATACCCTTTGTCGGGATGATGATCTCCTCCTTTGTTAAGCTGGTTGTTGTGCTCAGCTTGATTCGGAACGCCCTGGGGATTCAGCAGATTCCTCCCAACACGGTTATTAACGGGCTCGCGATGATCTTAAGCTTCTACATTATGGCCCCCGTTGTTCAAGATACTTACGATATCATGAGGACTCAGCACATAGAGGGAAAGACGTGGGATGAATGGAAGGATATTTTTTATCAGTCCAAAGGCCCCATGCAAAATTTCTTGCTCAAGCACAGCAATGATCGAGATAGGCAGTTTTTTATTCATGCAGCTAAGTCCCTATGGCCTGAGCATTTGGCAGAACGCATCCACCCTGATGACTTCATGATCCTCATTCCTGCCTTTACTGTGAGTGAGCTCAGCTCAGCCTTTCAGATAGGGTTTTTGACATATTTGCCCTTTATTATTATCGACCTAATTACCTCTAATATCCTCCTCGCTATGGGCATGATGATGGTCTCGCCCACGGTGATTTCCCTTCCTTTTAAGTTACTGCTTTTTGTTTTAGTCAGTGGCTGGAGCCGCCTCATCCAAGGAATTGTCCTGACGTATCAGTAGGCTTGGCTATTTGCATAAACAAAGAAGCGATGCTTTGTGCAAGCATCGCTTCTTTTGTGCAAACGTTGAAGTAGTTATCTTTAAGAGTAAATCCGTAAGAGTGCATCAGCCATTTCAGAAGGCGTCTTGGCAACTGAAATGTTTGCGGCTTCAAGTGCTTCAATCTTGGCAGAGGCAGTCCCCTTGCCGCCTGAAACGATAGCACCTGCATGGCCCATCCTTCGGCCTGGAGGGGCTGTCATGCCTGCGATGAAAGCAGCAACTGGCTTTTTGACATGCTCTTTAATGTAGGCAGCAGCTTCTTCTTCAGCAGTTCCACCGAT
>DCBD01000107.1:0-730 GCA_002313355.1 Opitutia bacterium UBA1116
TTTTCAACAGCCTCTTGGTATCAACGCTTCCTGTGACGATTGAGTGTGTTGAAAAGGGCTGTGGTGTTTCTAATCGTATTGGTAGCTTTATGCTGCCCTTGGGTGCTACGGTAAACATGGATGGTACGGCCCTCTATGAGTGTATGGTCGTTATTTTTATCGGTCAGTTTTACGCCATGACAGATCCTACATTTCACATGTCTTTAGGTACTCAGTTCAGTGTGGCTATCTTGGCTCAGCTTACTTCTATCGGCGTTGCTGGCATTCCCTCAGCAAGCCTTGTTGCGATTGCGGTGATTCTTGGGGTTGTGGGCCTTCCCTTGGAATACATCAGTATTGTCCTTGTGGTTGATCGCATTTTAGACATGTGCCGAACTTCGGTTAATGTTTTTAGTGATAGCGTTGGTGCCGTTGTAGTTTCTCGCCTTGAGGGAGAGACGCTCCAGCCCCATAGAGCTCACTATTAGACCTTGCTTATGGGCTTTGAGCTTCAGGCAGATTATGTGCCCATGGGCGATCAGCCTGAAGCGATTGCTAAGCTTGCTCAGTCAATTCGAGTGGGTAATCGTTATCAGTCTCTCCTTGGAGTTACAGGCTCTGGGAAGACGTTTACGATGGCCAATATTATCCAAGAGCTCCAGCGGCCTGCATTAGTTATTTCGCATAATAAGACGTTGGCAGCTCAGCTTTATAGTGAGCTAAAGCATTTTTTCCCCAATAATGCAGTTGA
>DCBD01000107.1:1046-23294 GCA_002313355.1 Opitutia bacterium UBA1116
CCCAATAATGCAGTTGAATATTTTGTCAGCTATTATGACTACTACCAGCCAGAAGCCTACGTGCCTCAGACGGACACCTTTATTGAGAAGGATGCTTCTATTAACGATGAAATTGAACGGCTTAGAATTGCTGCAACAAGCTCTCTAATTAGCCGTCAGGATGTTATCGTTGTTGCGAGTGTGTCTTGTATCTATGGCCTGGGCTCTCCTGAAGATTTTCGTGAAATGATGATTCCACTTCGTCCTGGTGTAGCACTTGGGCGCGATGCTTTTTTAGGTCGTTTAGTTGAGAATCTTTATGAACGCTCCGATGTAGACCTTACTCGAGGAAAATTTCGTGTGCGTGGTGATGTCGTTGATGTCTTTCCTGCCTACATGGAGTCTGCAATTAGGGTTGAGTTTTGGGGGGACGAAGTTGAGCGAATTGTACCACTGGATTCTTTGACAGGAGATCACGGTGAGCCGCTTGAACAGTTTAGTTTGTATCCTGCAAATCAGTACATTATCCCTCGAAGTAAGCTAGAGAGGGCCTTTGGACTTATACGACAAGAGCTTGATGAACGTGTTGATTATTTTGTGGAGAATAATCTCCTTCTTGAGGCTCAACGTTTGCGTATGCGCACTGAATACGATCTTGAAATGCTTCAGGAGCTTGGTTTTTGTACGGGGATCGAAAACTACTCAAGACCTTTGAGTGGTCGTAAGCCAGGTGAGCGACCAACCTGCCTTATAGATTTTTTTCCTAAGGACTTTCTTTTGTTTATTGATGAGAGCCATGTGACTTTGCCTCAAATAGGTGCGATGTATAAAGGAGATTTTGCACGAAAGTCAAAGCTCGTCGAGTATGGCTTTCGTCTGCCTTCTGCTATGGATAATAGGCCGCTTAAGCCTGAAGAATTTGACGACGTTACAGGGCAGACTGTTTATGTTTCAGCAACGCCCAGTGCTTACGAGTTGCGCGTTTCCAGCGTGGTTGCAGAGCAAATCATTCGTCCAACGGGCTTATTGGATCCTGTCATGGAAGTTCGTCCCATTAAGGGACAGGTAGAAGATCTCATCGGAGAGGTTGAAATAGCCATTGAGCGGAAGGAGCGTGTTTTGGTGACGACATTGACCAAACGTATGTCTGAAGATTTGACGGACTTTTTGAAAGAGCGTAATATTCGCGTTGAGTATCTACATTCTGATATCGACGCTATCGAGCGTGTGGAAATATTACGCCATCTGCGCGAGGGGGCCTTCGATGTTTTGGTCGGGGTGAATTTATTGCGTGAGGGCTTGGACTTGCCCGAGGTAGCTCTTGTCGCTATTTTGGATGCCGATAAAGAAGGCTTTTTGCGCAGTGAGACGAGTCTTGTTCAAACAGCAGGGCGTGCGGCGCGGCATGAGGATGGACGGGTGATTCTTTATGCTGATGTGATGACTGAGTCGCTTAAGGCGGCCTTGCACATCACGCAGGAGCGTCGTGAGAAGCAAATCGCTTACAATGAAGAACACGGCATTAAGCCTAAGGGTGTGCGCCGGTCGATTCAGGCGAGTTTACACAAGGAAGATGTTACTCATGATCCGGTTAGCCTGAAAGATGCCCATGGCAATGAAGATGTGGCTGCGGTACTTGCTCAGCTTGAGGCCGAAATGCTCGAGTGTGCTTCAAGTCTCCGCTTTGAAGAGGCTGCGATATTACGCGATCAGATTGATGCTATTAAGTCGGGCGATTTTTCTAAAGGCACGAAGAAGCCATTTCGTAGAAAAGGAAAACGACGTTAGCGCGGGCGCTCCACAAAGCCTGCCTTGCGGTAAACTTTTGCGAGCATCTTGTAAGCACGCTTTTGGGCGGCCTCTGCACTACGTTTCATGATCTCCGTTAAGTAGTTTTTGTCCTCGATGATGGACGTGTAGCGTTTTTGGATAGGTTCACATGTGGCAATGACAGCATCGGCTACAGTGGACTTCAAGTCAGCATAGCCTTTCCCTATAAAGGACGCTTCGAGCTCTGGAATGGGAGTGCCCGTTGTGAGGCTAAGTATATTGAGAAGGTTGGTGACGCCAGGCTTATCGTCGCGAGCAACGATTTCGCTGCCTGTATCTGTAACAGCGCTCATGATTTTTTTGCGTAAAATGTCAGGCTTATCGAGGATAAACAGTGTGTTGTTGAGATTGCTGTCTGATTTGGACATTTTGCTCTCAGGGGACTGAAGGGCCATTAGGCGTGCGCCAACCTTAGGTATGTTGACCTCGGGAATTGTGAAGGTGTCCGAGTAAGTGTGGTTGAATTTTTGGGCGAGATCTCGGGTAAATTCGAGGTGTTGTTTTTGGTCTTCGCCTACGGGGACAACATCCGCATTGTAGAGGAGGATATCTGCAGCTTGAAGGACAGGGTAGTAGAGTAGGCCTGCTCCAACGCTGTTTGAAGACTGCTTGGCCGATTTGTCTTTGAATTGTGTCATTCGCTGAAGATGGCCTAGAGAGGCTAAGCAGCCGAGGACCCATGCGAGTTCTGTGTGACCGGTAACGTGAGATTGGACAAACAAGTGGCATTTCTCTGGATCGAGGCCACAGGCAATGTATTGAGCGAGGCAGGTATATGTATTTTGGCGTAACTCGGCAGGCTTATAGGGGATGGTAATCGAGTGAAGGTCTACAATGCCGATGAAGCATTCGTGCGTGTCGAGAAAGGAAATCCAGTTTTGGATGGCCCCAAAATAGTTGCCAATGTGCAAGTTTTGCGTTGGCTGGGCACAGGTTAAAACGACAGGTTTCTTAGGCGTATTTGCTTCGCTCATGATTGCCCTAGATCCAAGCCGGAACTGGAGTGGCTTTCAAGGAATAAAAATTGTACGCAATTATGCTTCAGGACTTACAATAAGTGTGTCGTTAACATTGTTAGTAAAAGAAATCCCAAGATTTTCAATAATTTGGCTGAGCTTTTTAACTGAAGTTTTAGACACAGTGATATGCTCACTTTGAGTGCAAGTAGCTGTTTCGCCTGCTTGAAGGCTTGTTATTTGCTCATTATCATGAGTGTGGATGTTTACATTTCCGTTGCTGCAGTCGATACAGCTTGTTGCCTGGGCTTCTTTGCCATATTCGTCTTTCGACAATTCAATATCACAAAATGATTTTAAAATATCAACAGAACTAAGCGTTGTTTGAACAGTGCAGGATCCTCGGCCTGCGTCGATGCCCATATGACCTGTGTGTAGGGTATATTGTGCTTTGTTATCAATGTAGTTAATACTGACCTCTGTATTAGAGCCTAAATAGAGTCTATACCCTTCGCTTGTAATGACTTGAAGGCCACTTTTAGCACCTCTTGTCGATAATAAGGCACCTTCTGCGGAAAATTGGCTGTTATTTGTGCCTGAATTCTTGCTTTTGTTTGCTTCAGTTATAGATATATTTCCTTGATTGCTAATGATTTTTGCTAATTTATTCGTGCTTCTTGCTTGAAGCGAAAGCCCAAAACTAAGGAAGGTTATAAGTGTAATAATAATAAATTTTAAGTATGTCATGGAGGTTTTATTAGTATATTATAGGTGTTTCACTGCGTGTTTTATTCTAGTAATTAGTCATTTGCGCAAGAAAAAAGTTCCCATCTTAAATCGATGGGAACTTGTGAACGAACTGCGATGAGATTCTTATCGCAAAAGCTCGGCTAAATGTCAGGGCTGATGAGCGAATTATCAGGATCTGTTACGGGTGCATTGGCCAGCCTATTAAAGATATCGGCGAGTATGTCGTCATTGACAGGACCGATTTTCAGCTTGCCTTTACCTGTAATGGTTGCCTGTAGGCCTGGGGGTAATTCAAAGGCACCGCCTTCAACAGCCGAGAGCCTTAGTGACTCAGGCACACCTCCTTGATCATCAACAACTTTAACAACAGATAAACGTTCTCGATTGGGGATGATAACAACTTGTGATGCTTCTTCCTTGTGAGAAATGGTGATTGTTTTCTGGATGAAGCTGTCGAAATTATGCCCTGGATCCATTGATGTATGGTATGTAGAGCCGCGAACGTCTACCTTAGACCCTACCGTTTCAAGGACGTATTTACCTTCAAATGTCTTAACGTCCCCGGCAATTTCACCTCGATGCAGCAAAAAATGCGTATGAGATTCGGTAGCATCAGGATTTGCTAGGGAAAAGCCAGGGCCTTCAGTCTCGGATGCTTCTTGCCGATAGCTTTTAACATGTAAGGTGGAGTTCGGGCCGATATTGGTGCCTGTACCATTTTCAGATATGATATAAACTACCGAATCATCGCCTGTTTCAATGGTTGCCCCTTCACCTATAAACTGCATGCCTTGCCTAAGGGTTTGCTTTGGTTGGCCAGGAAGGTCTAAAGTGACATCACCCCGTGCAATGAATACCTGCATTTTGCCCGGAGGATGATCTTCCGGGGCAGCAAAGGCTTGTATCGCGATAAGACTCAAGCCGACTAAGTATGTAGTGATTGTATTGATTTTCATAGTTCGTTCCTCCTTGGGTGATTAATGTTTCCCTTATGGGTATTATTATAACCTATAATAGGGTGTTTTTCAAACGAACCTGGGATATTTTTGTAAATTTGTTTTATTAATCTCTCATTATCATTCATTTGAGGCTCGAATCATCTTGCAATCTTCTTAAAATGAACATCTTGTCAGGTAAACGTACCCTTTTCCATGAAAGCACTAGGCATTGATATTGGCGGATCGGGGATCAAGGGCGGCATTGTCGATATAGCCGCTGGCGAGATGATCTCTGATCGACACCGGATTAAAACCCCCCATCCAGCAACTCCAGAGGCCATGGTGGATGTTATGGCTGAAATCGTGGAGCATTTTGAGTGGTCTGGGCCGATTGGCTGTGGCTATCCGGGTGTTATCCAGCAACAGACGATGATGACTGCCGCCAATCTCGACAAATCTTGGATTGGCGTTAATCTGAGTGAGCGTTTATCAAAACGCACGGGTTCGCCTGTTTGGGTCATCAATGATGCTGATGCAGCAGGTATTGCTGAGATGCACTTTGGAGTGGGCAAGGGTAAACCAGGCGTCGTGATGCTCATCACTGTTGGGACAGGGCTTGGCACTGCACTGTTTGTCGACGGGATGCTTGTTCCTAACACAGAGCTTGGGCACCTGCTTTTAGACAATGGTCACGAAGCTGAAAAATATGCAGCTGGTTCTGTCAAAAAAGAAAAAGACCTCAGCTTCAAGGCGTGGGCTAAGCGCTTTAACAAATATTTAAACTACGTTCATGCAATTCTCCGGCCGGAGCTTTTTATTATCGGTGGTGGAATTGCAAAAAAAGCAGATAAATTTCTAGAATATTTTGATGTACCGATACCTGTTGTGCCTGCAGAGCAGGGCAATCTCGCTGGGATTGTAGGGGCGGCTATGGCTGCTCACCTCGCTCACCAGGGCCGTACGTCTAATTAGAAAGTCGTTCATGATTCTTTCTCAAGCCGAACTCGAGTCTTTTCTCGGCGCGCGTCAATATGAACCTCATCGTCTCCTTGGGATGCATGCCTGCACTCATAAGGGAAAGCAGGGGCTTGTGGTGCGCGCTTTTGTCCAAGGAGCTATTCGTTGCGATGTTGTTGATTGCAAGGATGAAGCCAAGCGTTATCCGCTGAAGCAGCTTGATGCTTCAGGGTTTTTTGAAGCTTTTATTCCTGAACGCAAGAAGGTTTTTCGCTATCGCTTGCGTGTAGAACGTGCTAGTGGCGAGATCGTTCAATTCTACGATCCGTATACATTTCTTCCTACGATTTCCGAGGAAGACTGTTATCTTTTTAACGAAGGTACTCACCATAAGATTTATAAAAAACTAGGTGCGCATCGGCGTGTTATTGATGGCGTCGAGGGAGTCGCTTTTGCTGTTTGGGCACCGAGTGCGCAGCGTGCGTCTGTTGTTGGGGATTTTAACCATTGGGATGGGCGTTATCACTCAATGCGCATGCTTGGCTCATCGGGTATTTGGGAGCTGTTTATCCCAGGTATTGCTGATGGTACGCACTACAAGTACGAATTTATGGGAGCTGATGGGCACTTAAAAATTAAGACAGATCCCTATGCTACTTACTACGAAAGCCCACCGCACAATGCATCGATTGTTCTTAATGTTGAGGACTCCTACGAGTGGCATGATGCAGCCTGGATGAAAGAACGTGCTAAGAAAGACTGGACGAAGGAGCCGATGTCTGTCTACGAGGTGCATTTAGGGTCTTGGCGTCGTGTTGTTGAAGATGGTAATCGGCCGCTCAGCTATGTTGAGATGGCTACCGAGCTTGCTAATTATGTCGAAGAGATGGGCTTCACGCATGTGGAGTTTTTGCCTCTTATGGAACACCCCTTCTCAGGCTCATGGGGCTATCAAGTGACAGGGTTTTATGCTCCAACGCATCGCTATGGAAAGCCCGATGAGTTTCGTGTGCTGGTGGATACATTTCACCAACGAGGGATTGGCGTTTTGCTAGACTGGGTTCCGGCGCACTTTCCTCGGGATGCTTTTGCTTTAGCAGAGTACGATGGTACTTGTCTCTACGAGCATGAAGACCCGCGTCAAGGCCACCACCAAGACTGGGGGACGCTCATCTTTAATTATAGTCGTCATGAAGTTCGGAGTTTTCTTATAGGAAGTGCACTTTCTTGGTTTGAGCGCTATCATATTGACGGTTTGCGCGTCGATGCGGTGGCTTCAATGCTCTATTTAGATTATTCGCGTAAAGATGGCGAGTGGGTCGCTAATCCTTATGGCGGGCGTGAGAATGTGGATGCCCTCGAATTCCTGAGAACAGCAAATGACTTGGTGCATGAGTATTTTCCAGGAGGGTTGATGATTGCCGAAGAGTCCACGTCGTGGAGTGGGGTGACGCGCTCGACTAAAGAGCATGGTGTTGGTTTTGACTTTAAATGGAACATGGGCTGGATGCACGATACGCTTGAGTATTTCAAGCAAGATCCCATTTACCGAAAATGGCATCATAATCAGCTGACTTTTGGTATGCTCTATCAGTACTCAGAACGCTTCATTTCTGTTTTTTCTCACGATGAGGTTGTTCATGGAAAGGGCTCTATGCTCTCTAAAATGGGTGCAGGAACCATCACTGAAAAGGCTCACAATCTCCGGGCGCTCTATGCACTCATGTGGGGCTGGCCCGGCAAAAATACCCTCTTTATGGGGTCGGAATTTGGTCAGTCTGCAGAATGGCGCTATGATGCAAGTTTAGACTGGCACTTGCTTCAGTATCTTGATCACCGTGGGATACAGATTCTAGTCAAGGATCTTAATCACTGGTATCGCTTAAGCTCTATTTCGGAAAACGATTATGCGCATGATGGTTTTGAATGGCTTGAAGCAAGTGATGGGGATAACAGCACGCTGAGCTTCCTTCGCTTGGGTAAAAAGCCTCAAGATACTCATGTAGTCGTTTCTAACTTAACGCCAGTGCCCCGCTATCATTTCCCTGTAGGGGCTCCTTTTGAAGGCTACTGGGAGGAGCTTATAAATACAGATGCCACCGTTTATGGCGGCACTGGGCTGGGTAATTATGGTGGGGCTTATACGCTTGCTGAAGGTCACGTAGGCAGGCCTTATTCTTTGCGCCTAACCTTGCCACCCTTGTCCACGCTTATTTTGAGGTACAAGGGGGTAAGGCAACAGCCTAAAGCTTAGACTTGAACAGGTGTCGGGATGGGCGTTCCTTCAACGTCTGTTCTTGTAGTACTCTCAAGCTGATTGCTTAAGCTGCTCCAAATATCTTGTGCTTGGTGTCCTGCGTCTGCACCTGCTGAGAATAGGCTGCTGCGTTCATCTGCTAGATGGGGTAGTTGATCTTTGAATTCGCCTAGAATAGAAGACCCAACGCCCGTTACTGTAGCTCCGGAACCCACAATGATGGCTGCAATGCCTGCTTCAGGGAGCCCTGCAATAGTGGCAACTTTAAGCCCCATGGTTGTTAGTTTAAGCCCCCAAGAAGTTCCTTTGAGAGCTATAGAACTTACGTGCGTAAGCACGGTCAAGTAGTGCAGTAAATCTTCGTTAATTTCTTCATGTCTTTCTAAGAAGTTGGAGATTTCCCCAACAATGGCTCCGCTAGTATCCGCTGATGTGGAGATGATTTTTGTGAGAACTTCCTTTCGTTTGCCTTCGGGCATCTTGTTTAGAGTGTGTACGACCCAATCGGCATGATTTTCCAGTTTTGAGACACCTTGCTGCATCCATGTGCCTAGCTTGTCAGCAATAATCGTTTTGTGTGGATCTTCAGAATCATTTTGATTGCTTGCAAAATAATAAGTAAGGCAAGCCTCCGGGAGGCTAAATAGGTATTCTGCTTTTTCTTCAAGACTATCGATGCCCGATTCGATGCGATTGATGCCTTCTTCGATATCTTCCTTAAGACCGTAAACACCGTTTTTGAGCTTTCCTTGAATGCTTTGAAGTTCAGCTACTATTTCTTCGGGTGTTAATTTCGATTTTAGCTTACCGAGGTCAGCGGCTATTTGTTCTTTGAAGTCGTCTGTTTTTTTAGACAAGAAGTGCTCAGCGGAGCGTGCATCATGTACAATTTTTCCTTTTAGTTTTCCTAGGCTAAACTTCTTGTGCGATGCAGATGTGTCTTCTCTAGCCTCTGGATTGAGCATATAGAAGAGTGTTTTTCGGGTTTCTTCATCGTCTAGATCGTAGTTTTGGATGTTGAGCGATAGATGTTCTTCAGGTTCGGCTTGATTTCGGAGGCGCTCACTCATCTCTTTCCATATGTCGTGTGCTTGTTGACCTGCTTGAGCCCCTGCAGAGAATAGCTCACTGCGCTCACTAGCAAGGTCAGGAAGCTCGCCCTCGAGTTTCTCGAGAAGCCAAGACCCATGCCCAGCTACACTGCCCCCACTGCCTACCAGGATAGCTGCTAGTGCAAGCTCAGGGAATCCTCCAAGCGTTGCTAGCTTGAGGCCTGTGGAGGTTAATTTTAATCCCCAGGAGGTCCCCTTGAAGGCCTTGGAGCTTACATGGGTGAGGATGGTCAAGTAATGTAGAAGGTCTTCATTGATCTCACTATGCCCTTCTAAAAAGTGAGACATTTTTCCGGAGAGAGAGCTCCCAACGTCGGAGGAAATTGCAATGATGCTCGTGAGTACTTCTTTACGCTTGCCTTCGGGCATTTCTGTGAGCTTTTGAACTACCCAGTCAGCATGTGACTCAAGCCTTTCAATACCTTTTTGCATGAGATGGTCTATTTTGCTCGCAAATAGTGGCTTGTAGGGCGCGCTTGGGTCTGCATCTTGGCCGCCGGCTAGGTAATAGGCCAAGCAGGCTTGGGGTAATGTGAAGAGGTTGTCTATTTTGCTGTCAATGCTTGTAATGCCTGATGTGATGGTACCAATACCGTGTGAGATATCGCCCTTGAATTCGCGTGCGCCTTCAATGAGAGCTTTTTCGATTTTTGAAAGCTCTGCTTTGAATTCTTCAGGAGTTAGTTTTGCTTTTAGTTTGTCCAGGTCCCTGGAAAGCTGTTCTTTTAGCTCATCAACTTGAGACTCGACATATTTTTTAGCGGTACTGGCTTCGTGGCTGATTTTATTTTTGAGTTTTCCTAACTTAGAATGTTTGTGCTTTTTACCCTCAACTTCTTCATCTGGTAAATCAATGTCATGAGTTTGTGACTCTGTTGAGTCTTCATTTAAAAGTTGAAGAATAGCATCGCGAACATTTTGGTCGTCTAAGTTGTAATCTTGAGGATTTAGTGTTTCTGTAGTAAGGCTGCATGGGTCAACGACCTCTGCACATTCTTCAGTAGTATCAACTGCAGTAAGAGCTAAAAGGTGTCTGTCTTCTAGGGCTTCCAAGATGGGGGTTGGGGTATGCATAAAGACTTCCTTGGTTAGGGGTTGATGATGTTTGATGAGCATAAGCCTGTGTAGGCTTGTGTTTAGCTCATGAATGGAGGGTGAGGTTAAGTGAGTCTACTTTCTCACTCTCTAAATACAAGAGTAAATGTGGATGTCTTGTGCTGCCTGCTTATTTACTTTGATTTAGCTTCTTTAGGTGTTCGATAAAATGAAGCCGTTTTGCCAACATGGCCTGTGCGCTCGCAGTGTAGGCGATTTACAATTTCTTCGCAGAGGGCATGCATGGGCTCTCGCGAGACATTGAAACGAACTTTGACTAGGCCATCACGGTCAAAAGCACGCTCCATTTCCTGAAGTAGTGTTTCGGTAAGGCCTTGTTTGCCGACGCTAACGGTAGGCTTCATTCGCTGAGCTATGCCGCGGAGTTTCTTTTTGTCTGCTTGAGAGAGTGTTTCGTTCATATGAAAATTAGTTGAGTGCTTGCTTTAGCGCTTCAGGAAGTTTTTCGATGTCTTTGCCGCCGCCCATAGCAAAGTCTGGCTTGCCGCCACCTTTGCCACCCAGTTCTGTGCATACCTTGCGGATGATATCGCCTGCTTTGTGACCTGCGTCGATGGCTTCTTGTGAGCAAAGAGCTAGCACCGTTACTTTGTCTTCAAAAGATGCCCCTAGGACAACACCGCCTTTATCAAGCTTTTTGAATACTTGCATGGCTAGTGGCTTTAGATCATTGGATGAAGAGACTGTGACGGGCTCAATGACCCATGAGAGGCCATCTTTTTCTTGGGTCTTATTGGCAAGCTCATCTGCAAGTGCAGCAGCGCCTTTTTGATTTAAGCGCTTGAGCTCTTTTTCAAGTTCACTGCGTTGGTCGATCAGAGCACTCAGTCGATTTTCCAGCTCTTCAGGTTTGCAGGAGAGCTTTCGAGCTAGGCCATGAAGCTCACTAAAGGTTTGCTGGGCAAGTTTGTAGGCGCCTGATCCGCTAACAGCTTCTATGCGCCTTGTTCCTGCAGAGATAGCCGTTTCAGAGAGGATCTTAAAGAGGCCGATCTCCCCTGTTGAGTATACATGAGTGCCTCCGCAGAGTTCTTTAGAGAAGCCGCCAATATCGACAACGCGTACAACTTTTCCGTATTTTTCGCCAAAAAATGCAATAACGTCATCAGGTTTTTCATTAAAAGGAACATCTTTCCATTGAACCTCTGCATTGATTAAAATTTGTTCATTAACAAGGTGCTCGATTTCTGAGGTTTGCCCCGAGGAAAGACCTTCAAAATGTGTAAAATCAAAACGAAGATGGTCGGGTGCAACGAGGGACCCAGCTTGCTCAACGTGATCACCTAAAACCTTACGGAGTGCCCAGTGGAGTAGGTGAGTAACCGAGTGGTTGCGTTCGATCGCTCGACGGCGGTTCAGGTCGACAGAGAGTGTAACTTTTTCGCCCTGTGTGATTTTTTGAATAGGTCTTTCAATCTCATGTAGGATATGTCCGCTTGGATCTTTTACCGTGTTAACGATGACGAATGTTTCGTTGCCTACGGTTGCTGTCCCGTGATCGCCTAATTGACCGCCCATTTCAGCATAGAAAGGTGTTGCCTCTGTAATGAGGTAGTACTTTCCGTCACTTTCGATGGTATTAACAAGCTTCGTTTGGAAATGCTCTAGTTGATTTCGATCGTAGCCGACAAAGGTCGTAGTTTCACCAGAAGTTCCTTCGCTCACCTCGATGACCGTTTTTTGCTGGGAGGCACGTGCGCGCTCACGTTGTGCTTCCATGGCAACTTCAAAGCCTTGTAGATCGACGGTAAACCCTCGTTCTTCGGCCATGATTTGCGTTAGGTCGACAGGAAATCCATATGTGTCATAAAGCGTGAAGGCTGCTTCGCCGGAGAGCTCGTTGTTTTGAGATTTGGCGAAGTAATCTTCAAGGAGTTGTAGTCCGCGGTCGAGTGTGCGTTCGAAGGCTTTTTCTTCGCTATCAATAACACGCCGAATGATTTCTCGCCTGCGATCAAGCTCAGGAAAGATATCCCGCATTTTATTGATTAAAGGATCGACGAGTTGAACAAAAAAGCCTGGCTTTAAATCAAGCCGTTTCCCAAAGAGCACTGCACGGCGTAAAATGCGCCTCAAGACGTAGTTGCGTCCTTCATTGCCAGGTAGGATATTATCTCCAATCGAAAATACGAGTGTGCGGATGTGGTCTGCAAGAACGCGGAAAATGGTGTCGTTCATGACGTTTTTTGTCATTGCCTTGCGGTTGCGACTTTCCGGGAAGCGTCCTCCGTAGGTATGCCCTGATAGTTCCGTGATGTTCTTGAAGATGTCCGTAAATAAGTCGCTGTTGTAGGTAGAGACAATAGTTGAAAAGTCTTTAAAGCCCTGGGTTGTTGCAAGAGTGCCAGCAACACGCTCAAGCCCAAGGCCTGTGTCGACATGCTTGGCGGGTAGTTCTTCGTATTTGCCGTCTTGCTTTGCATTGAGCTGGATGAAAACGAGATTCCATAGCTCAATGCACCAGGGCGAGTCTTGGTTGACGAGCTTTCCGCCCGTTGCATTGTCTTCTGTTAAGTCTATATGAATTTCCGTGCATGGCCCGCATGGCCCAGTGTCACCCATCATCCAGAAATTATCTTTTTTGCCACTGAAGTGAATGTGTACCTCTGGGTTCATTCCTTCGCGCTTAAAAATGGTTTTCCAAATGTCGTAAGATTCTTGGTCAAATTCTGAAGGGTCACCTTCTTCAGGTTTGTAGACGGTTGCATAGAGACGCTCTTTAGGAAAGTGCCACACGTGGACAAGAAGCTCCCAGGCCCACTCAATAGCTTCTTGCTTGAAGTAGTCTCCAAAGGACCAATTTCCGAGCATCTCGAAAAAGGTATGGTGGTAGCCATCAAATCCCACGTCCTCGAGGTCGTTGTGTTTGCCTCCAGCGCGAATGCATTTTTGAGTATCGACAATGCGCGGGTGAGGGGAGTTACGTTCACCCAAGAAGTAGGGGACAAATTGGTTCATCCCGGCGTTGTTAAAGAGAAGGTTCGGAGAGCTTGGCATTAGGGAGGCCGATGGGACAATGGTATGCCCTTTGCGCTCAAAAAAATCTAAAAACGATTCACGGATCTGTGCTGAAGTCATCATAGCTGCAAGAAGCTTATTTTAAAGGCTTCCAGTATTTTAACTCGTCCTTGTTTTTGCAAAGATAAAAAGCGATTCCCCTGAGGAAAAATAGCTTTTTAGGCCCCATTTAAGCTGCTTTTAGGCAAACTTGTCGTCTAATCGCGTTGCTTTTTACGGGCAGTTTGTTTGGATGGAGTCCATGCGAATGTATTTTATGGGGATTTGCGGGGCCGCCATGGGAAATGTTGCTCTGCTGATGCGCTCAGAAGGGCATGAGGTCTTTGGTTGCGATGAGGGTGTATACCCTCCCATGTCTGACGTTTTGAAGAGCAACGGCATCGAGGTTTACGAAGGTTTTGATGCAGCCCGGCTTAAAGCACTCACTCCAGATCTTGTCGTTGTCGGCAATGTTGTGAGTCGCGGTCATCCCGAGATGGAGTGGCTTCTTGATACACGCAGCTTTCCTTATGTCTCTATGCCAGAGCTCTTGCAGGAGTATTTGCTGAATAAGCGCAATGCAATTGTCGTCACCGGCACCCACGGGAAGACGACGACGGCCAGCCTCACTGCATACCTCTTACGTGCTTGCGGGTTAGAGCCAGGCTATCTCATCGGGGGCGTCCCTCGAGATTTGCCTTCGGGGGCTACCATCGGCAATACTGCAGACCCTTTTGTCATCGAGGGGGATGAGTATGATTCCGCTTTTTTTGACAAGCGCAGTAAGTTTATTCACTATCCACCGTCAGTTCTTATCATTAACAACATAGAGTTTGATCATGGAGACATTTTTCGTGACCTGGAAGATGTCAAGCGAAGCTTCCGTCACTTGCTTCGTATAGCCCCAAAGAGCGCCTATGTCCTCGTTAATGGTGATGATGACAATATCGCATCGCTCCTCCCTATAGATTGGGCGTGTGTGTTGCGTGTTGGTGTTGGTGAAGGGAATGATCTTCGTATTAAGGATTTCCATGAAGATCAAAGCGGTGCTGTTTTTGAGCTTGTTTGGCAAGGGAAGTCCTGGGGGCGTGTTAAGAGTAACCTCGGTGGTCTTTATAATGTGCGCAACATGGCAATGGCTGCTTTGGCATCAGCGCTTTCTTTAAATGCCCAAGATCCCACAAGCTTTCCTTTAGATGCTTTGAGCAGTTTCCAAGGCGTGAAGCGACGCCAAGAATTACTGCACGAAGATGCCCGCATGATTGTCATCGAAGATTTTGGCCATCATCCAACAGCTATTGAAGATACACTGGTTTCTCTAAAGAAACGCTATCCAAATCACAGGCTTTTTGCTTGTTACGAACCAAGGAGTAACACTGCCTGCTCAAAAGTTTTTGAAGAGCGCATGCCGGGTGTTTTTGCCTGTGCAGATCGTACGTGGGTTGGCAAGATCCACCGTGGCGAGGGTATCCCTCAATCTTCCCGCATAGATCTTGATGCCGTCTGTGCGCGGGTTAATGCAACTAAGGGTCCACAATGTGCAGAAGCTTTTTCTTCTAACGAGGCCCTGTTAGACTCTTTGCTTAACCATGTGAAGCTTTGTGCATCACAGCCTAGTTCAAAACAGCTCGTCTGTTTCTTTTCCAATGGCTCTTTTGATGGTGTCATGCAAGCTTTTGTCGATACACTCAAACACAGCAATGGAGCATCTTAAGTCACAAGCGCCGAGTAGTTTCGAGCCTTTGCTCAGCTCATTTCTTGCAACGATCGAGCTTGAGAAAGGCCTCGCTGAAAATACATCGGCGGCCTATGAACAAGACTTAGTTCAATTTGCCTGCTTTCTTGATAAGCGTGGTTTACAAAACTGGTCCTCTGTAAGTAAGGACGATGCCTCTCTTTGGATCAGTCAGCTCACTTTAGAAGATTATTCAGTCGCAAGTCTTGCTCGCAAGCTGTCAGCGTTGCGAGTCTTTGCACGCTTCCTTGTAAGCGAACGCGAACGCAAGGATGACTTTACAGAGCTCTTGGTCGGTCCTAAACTCGTCCGCCGCCTCCCGGGGACGCTATCTCCTAGTGATGTTGATAAACTCTTAAGCGCTCCAAATGAGCACACCCCTCAGGGTGTTCGAGATAAGGCTCTCTTTGAGCTTATGTACAGCAGTGGCTTGCGTGTTTCAGAACTTTGTTCACTTATGTTGCAGTCCGTCCACTTGGATGAGGGCTTTTTGCGTGTTGTTGGCAAGGGTTCTAAGGAGCGTGTCGTTCCTGTAGGTCGCAAAGCCCTCGATGCCTTAAATAATTACCTAACAACAGCACGCCCAAAGCTGATAAAGCCTAATACAGGCAGTGAGCTTTTTATCAGTCAACGTGGTAAGGCGATTTCACGAAAAACTATTTGGCATGTCATTAAGCAATACGCCGTAAGGGCAGGCATCGAAAAACCCGTAAAGCCGCACTTGCTTCGGCATTCTTTTGCCACGCATCTTTTGAGTAACGGTGCAGACCTCCGTGCTATCCAAGAGATGCTTGGTCATGCTGATATTGCAACTACGCAGATTTACACCGCAGTCACAGGGAAGGGGTTGAGTGCCGAGCACGCGCGCTATCACCCTCGCGGTTGAAAAGCGTTATTTTGGCGAAAAAGCGCGTGAGCTCGGCTTTCGCGGGGCGCACCTATGTCCGTATAGGCTTACGTTTCCACGATCCTCGCGCCCACACTTTTTCATCCAAAATAACGCTTTCCCGGGAAGTTCTTGGCGAAAAAGTGCGTGAGCTCGGCTTTACGCGGGACGCACCTACGTCCGTATAGGCTTACGTTTCCACGATCTTCGTGCCCACACTTTTTTAGGAAGTTTTTAGCAAAAAATGCGTTAATGTAGATATCATTCCAGTTGGCTTTCTAGTTTGCTTAACTCTTCACTGCAGGCTTCCCATGTAGCAAGGGTTTTTTCAAGGCGCGCTTTGGTTTTTTCGTATTCGATCATGCCTTCGCGAGAAGTTTCACCTTGCTTGAAAAAACTAGGGTCCATCATAGCCGCTTTAAGCTCTTCATGACGTTTTTCTAAGGAAGCAATCTCTTCTTCATGCTTTTTAATTTTCTGCTTGAGCGGGCTGAGCGCTTTGCGTGCCTCTGCACGAAGGCGCCTTTGTTCTTTAGGATTACTTACTCCTTCAGGTTTCTCTTTTACCGTATTCGATGAAGCTTGAGGCCGGTGTTGGCTCAACGTCGTCTCATTGACTTCTTGTTCTACTCGATCAAGATACTCAGAGACATTTCCTGGGAACACGCGAAGCCCATCAGGGCTGACTTCCCAGACTTTGCTTACGAGCGGGTCAAGAAAAGAGCGATCGTGAGATACGATGACATAAGTGCCTGTATATTCTTGAAGCGCTTTTTGTAAGACGCGCTTGGATCGCATGTCTAAGTGGTTCGTTGGCTCATCGAGTAGAAGGCAGTTGCAGGGCTGTAATAGCATCTTTGCGAGCGCTAGTCTGTTTTTTTCACCACCGGAAAGAACAGATACTTTTTTGAATACATCATCTCCTCGAAATAGAAACGATCCTAGGATCGAGCGAGGATTCATTTTTAGCTGACCAGGGGCGGCTTCTTCGATCACTTCAAGTGCGCTAGCCTTAGGGTCGAGCTCTTCTGCCTGGTGCTGAGCAAAGTAAGAGATAACAACGTTATGTCCCACCTTGCGCGTTCCTGATGTAAAGGGGGTGATGTTTCCGAGGATGCGAAGGAGGGTGGATTTGCCTGCACCATTGACGCCGACGATACCTACGCGATCCCCTCGCTCAAGGCGAAGATCGAGGTTGCGAAATACAGTGAGGTCATCAAAGGTTTGCTCGACATTCTCAAGTTCCATGACGCTTTGCCCACTGCGTGGAGGCGGTGGAAAGGAGAAGCCAATTTCTGACTCTTCATCTTCTAACTCAATGCGCTCAATTTTATCGAGTTGCTTAATGCGACTTTGAACTTGCTTTGCCTTCGAAGACTTGTAACGAAAGCGATCGATGAAGCGTTGCTGTTGGCTAAGCATGCGTTGTTGATTTGCATGCGCTTTTTCCGTTAATGCTTTTCGCTGTGCTTTTTCTTCTTCAAAGAAACTATAGTTGCCTTCATAGATGGTGAGTTTTCCTAGCGAAAGCTCAAATGTTCGGTTGCACAATGTGTCGAGAAAGGCCTGGTCGTGTGAAATGATGACAAGAGACCCTTCGTAATTCTGTAAGTAGCGCTCAAGCCAGCGTTGTGAGGGTAGGTCCAGGTGGTTAGTGGGTTCATCCAGTAGCAAGAGTGACGGTTCGCGCAGGAGGAGTTTAGCAAGGGCGATACGCATTTGCCATCCACCACTGAATTCACCTGTGTCGCGCTGCATGTCTTCCATGGTAAATCCAAGACCGAGGAGCACTTTTTCTATTTTTGATTCAAGTTTGTCTTCATCGAGCTCTTCAAGTCGGTGGTCCCATTCTCCGAGGAGTTCGAGTGTTTCCATGTAGGCCTCACTGCTCGGGTCGAGTGTTTCGAGGTCTCGTTGAGCTGCTTCTATTTTTGCGCGCACACTGAGAACGCTTTCAAAAGCACTTTCAACCTCTTTGTAGAGGTTTTCTCCCCGGCATTCGATGCCGTCTTGAGGTAAGTAGCCTACAGTAACGTAGCTCGCTTGAGCCAATTCGCCTCCATCGTAAAAAGTGCCCCCATTTAATATTTTGAGTAGTGTTGTTTTCCCTGATCCGTTTGAGCCAACAAGTCCAATGCGGTCGCGTGTGTTGATGGTTCCTGTAATGCCTTTGTAGAGTTCGCGTTCGCCCCATTGTAGGGTGATGTCTTTTAGGGTAATCATTGTTCTGTTTTTTCTATTTTTTAAGTTTAGTAATAAAGAGTTTAGAGTGCAAAAAAAGCGCCCGGTGTTTTTGCACCGGACGCTTGGGAAATTGTTTTGATAAAGATTAACCTGCGGAAACTTCGTCGACGAATACTTTGCGGTGTTCTTTATCCCAGCGTACGGTGCCGTCTTTTAATGCAAACAGTGTGTAGTCCTTTCCTAAGCCGACATTTTTGCCTGGACGCATTCTAGTGCCGCGTTGACGCATTAAGATGTTGCCTGCAAGTACGCTTTCACCCGAGTACTTTTTGACGCCCAAGCGCTGACTGTTACTGTCGCGTCCGTTGCGTGTTGTTCCTTGACCTTTTTTGTGTGCCATGTTTCAAAAACGCTGTTTAAATTAACCTTGGATGGATTCGATTTGGATGACGGAGAGCTCTTGGCGATGGCCACGTTTGCGCTCGTAACCTTTGCGGCGCTTCTTCTTGAAGATGATGACTTTCTTGCCGCGCTTGTTTTCCAAAATTTTAGCTGTTACCTTAGCTCCTTCAACGAGGGGAGCCCCAACGCGCATGCCTTCACCCTCACCGAGAGCGAGCACGTCAGAAATGGTGACGTTATCGCCTGCGGCGCTGTCCTTAAAGCGGTTTACGGTAAATACGTCGCTTTCACGGACGGTGAGCTGCTTGCCTTGTATCTTTATGATTGCTTTCATCGATTAAAATTCGTGTGAAGCGCCTAGTTAAGAATAAGCTCTAGAAAAATCAAGCCCTTAAGTCATATTTATTCGCTTTTTTTGAAGGATTGATAACAATGCTCCTACAGCCTAGGCATGAAAGGGGATACGATCAAAGCTTATTTCAACCAAGACGCTGTTGTCGAGGACTATGTATCTGCGACGAACCGCGTGGGTCTCTGGCAGTCAGAGAAAATCGTTTTCCGCCAAATTTTCAGCCCTGAGCAGCGCATTTTAGAGCTTGGTTGCGGTACGGGACGTATTGCACAAGGTCTTTGGAAGCTTGGCTTTAGGGATATTACGGCGATTGATTTTGCTCCGCGTATGGTCGAAGAGGCACAGCGCATTAACGGCGTCCTCAATGCCGGGGTGAATTTTCAAGTTGCCGATGCGTGTGCCTTACCCTTTGAAGATCAATCTTTTGATGGCGCTATCTTCGGCTTTAATGGCCTCATGCAGATCCCCAAGCGGGAGAATCGGCGTATTGCAATGCGAGGTATTTTTCAGGTTCTCAAGCCTGGAGCCACCTTTTGTTTTACGACTCATGATCGCGGGCCCTTCTTAAACAATGACTTCTGGGATAAAGAGCAATCTGCCTGGGATGAAGGTGTCCAACATCCTGACATTGATGAATTTGGAGACCTTTATTATGAGAGTCCTCATGGGCGCCTGTTTATCCATACGCCCACTTTTGATGAAATTTCAGAAGATCTTAATCAATCGGGGTTTAAGGTCTACGCAACCTTCTTCCGTTGGGACATTTGTCAAGAGCCTGAAATTGTTCGCGAGTTTTCCGATGAGTGCCGATTTTGGATTGTTCATCGGCCGCAAGAAGCTTAGTTAAGCGCTTCTTTATCAAGTACTAGCTTTCCAATATAGGTAACAGGTCCTGTCAAAGTGGCTTGGAATGCAGCATCGAACTCAACTTGCAAAACCCCTCCTGGCATGTGCACGGATACAGAGTCTCCGCAGATGCCCATTTTCTTGGCGACCGCAGCAGCAGCGCAGCTACTGCTGCCCGAAGCAAAGGTATAGCCTGCGCCGCGTTCCCAGATTTCAATTTGGATGTTTTTCTTGTCTAGAATCTTAAGAAACTGAACGTTGGTTTTGTTTGGGAACATGGCATGCCCTTCAAAAAGGGGCCCAAGGGTTTTTGTAAGCTCTGGAGTGGGGTCGTTTATCGGAACAACGCAGTGAGGATTGCCCATGGAAACCGCATAAATAGAATGCAAAACACCTTCGATATCAACAGGTTCTCCGAGGATCTCTCGCTCTGGCCCTGTTGTAGGAACATCAGTACTGAGGAAGGATACCGTGCCCATGGATACGCTGACTTGAGAAGGCACCGAGGTGTGGTCTACCACACATTGGGCGATGCCGCCAAGGGTTTCGACAGTGAAGTTATCTTTTGTAACTATTTTATTATCAAATAAATATCGAGAGAATATGCGCAGGCCATTGCCACTTTTTTCGGCTTCAGAGCCATCAGGATTGTAAATTTTGAGGAAAAAATCAGCTTTATTGGAAGGGTAAGGGCCAACGAGGATGCCATCGCTCCCGAGGCCGTAGTGACGGTCACAAATGCGAGCTATATCCTTGGCCTTTAGGGGATTATCTTCGTTTTTTGGATCGTAAACGAGGTAGTCGTTGCCGAGGCCATGGTACTTGTGGAATTCCATGCTTTCAGGCAAGTGAATTGTCCCTTTAAAGCAATCTCATATTAATTGAAACACATATTATCTAAAAATAAATAATATGTATTTCAATGATTATTAATTATCAATTATGTTTGTGCCTAGACAAGAGAGCATTCAATGAATAAGCCAGGCGTTTTTATGAAAACTTGGATTTTAATATTTTTGGGGCTGTTGGGGGATCTTTTTAAAGGTTTCTGCTGATGTACCTTGTTTGGAGGTTGATATGCTACGGGAAGAGCTTGAGGTCTTGTTGCATGTGCATCCTGATTTTAAGTCTCGGAAAAAGGCAGTACAGTATGACGATGAGCAAGGGATTATAGCGCTTACTGTTGAAGGTTTGGAGGAAGCGTCTATTCCCGAAGTCTTTAGAGATATTTATAGTTTGAGCGCTGATAATATATATGCTTTGCGTGAGCTCTTCGGGGATCTTTTCAGTTCCGTCGATTTTTATCAATATCTGCTAGTGGATCAATTGAGCTCTGAGGCAAAGGTGAAGACGTTATCTTGGCTGGTTGAGCAAGGCTTGAAGGTCAATGAAGCTACTGTCAGCAATCCTTATGCTGATTCAATTCACATATTAGATGATTTTGTCTTTTACCGTGCACGTGATGAAGCATTTATGCGAGAGCTTTTAGCGTTAGGAGCGGTTTGCCAGGTGGGTTGAGGATGATTTAAACGTTTACGCAGATAACCCTGCGGCGCTGATGGAAAAGCGCTACAAGTATCTGAATGCCCAGCCAGAAGGAGATGCGCTTAAAGTTCCAACGATTATGCACCACATTTGGCTAACGCATCCTGATAATCCGCGTGAAATCTTGCTTGATTTAAATGAACATGGGCTTCCTTTGTCTGTCTCGCACCTTGCCTGTGAAAAAGCATTCATTCTAGAAAACCATGAGATCCTTGCTAAAAGCGAGGATGCTTGGCAGCACATTGTTTGGGTGAATGACCCAGTCCTGATTCCTGAAACCGTTAAGCGGTTACAAGAGAGTGATATTGAGGTTCGGTGTATTAAGGACTATGCTGCGGTGATTGAGAATTATGCCCTCATTGAGTCTATGGTAGCTCATAAGCTTTGGGGTATGGCCTCGGATGCATTACGCTACAGTTTACTTGTTCATTTTGGAGGTGTTTATACGGATAACAATTTTCAGCTTTTCCACGACCTTTCAAAGGAACTGAGAACATTTGATCTTCTTATGCTTGCGGTAAATAATCTTCTATCGCATCCAGGTTTTTTGGCGGTGAAACCTAAGCATCCTGTGTTTCAGGCTTTAGTTTATTTGGTAGCACAAAATTTTGAAGGTTGCGATCTCGATGCAATACCTCAGGATCGAGCTGTTAGAGGGCGTTTAACTCTCGAGTTGACTGCAGATCCTTTGGTGACTGCTTATTACAAGTATGCACAACAGTTCGGTCATCGTGATGTTGTCGTTCCTATGAGTAGTGGCTTGGAGCTTGAAATCGAAGATAACTATTTTCAGTTTGATTATGATTTTGTGCAGGCCTACCCAGAGCTGGATGCAGTATGCCCCTCGGTTGCTAAGAAATGGACGATTATGGAGGCGCTTGAAACACTTAATATCTCAATGGATCCACGCTTTCTGGTAGGGAAGGACCATGTGTGCGAGTCATGGCTGCGGTAACTGGTTTGTGTGTGTGTCGGGGGATTGCCTGAATTCTAATTCTATATAATATAGTAATATCATAAAAAATACACGAGTGGGGTTGAAAAAGTGTATTTTGGAGCGATATTAGGGTGTTTTATACATACTGAAATGGGAGGAGAGATGAGTATACAAGTAAAGAATATATTGTTGTACCTATTTTCGCATGCAATGTTCTTGGGCTTTTTATGCGGTAATGGACTTTTTGCAGCAGATGGCCATTTGGGTGAGCGGGAAAAGGCTCAGGTTAAACCACTCAAAGAGCACATGGACTATGTTCCTGATGAAGTTAAACTCAATGAGATTATTGATCAGTATGATACTGCTTATTATTGGGAAGGAAATAAAACATTTTTATTTCCGAAAGGATCTACAAGTTTTATTAAAAGCCCATTTGAGGGGAATGATTTTCAGCGATTTGTTATTTATG
>DCBD01000058.1 GCA_002313355.1 Opitutia bacterium UBA1116
ATGGCTAGGAATTTTCTCAAAGGTGCAGCAGATGCATACGATATCATTGTGATAGGCAGTGGTTTAGGTGGAATGACGGCCGCTAATACGCTGGCTAAGCTTGGCCACTCGGTATTGCTGCTTGAACACCACTACCAATTTGGAGGCTTGGCGACGTGGTTTAACCGCAAGCGGGGCCATATTTTTGATATTTCGCTGCATGGCTTTCCCGTCGGGATGATAAAGTCCTGCAGGCGCTACTGGACACGGGAAATTGCAGACTCGATTGAGCAGATCAAAGAAGTGCGCTTTAAGAACCCCGAGTTTGATGTTACGACAACCTTTGACCGCGAGGATTTTACACGGATTTTGATCGAGCGCTTTCAGGTAGAGCCCGAGCGTGTTCATGGGTTTTTTGCGCATCTGCGCGAAATGAATTACTACGATCAGGATGAGCGAACAACGGGTGAGCTTTTCGAGGAGTTTTTCCCCGGGCGCAGTGATGTGCATCGCTTACTTTTGGAGCCGATTGCTTATGCAAATGGGTCGACGCTCGATGACCCGGCGATCTCATACGGGATTGTATTTTCGAATTTTATGAGCAAGGGCGTCTACATCTTTAAGGGAGGGACTGATACGCTCATCCAAAAGATGATTGCTGAGATGCAGGCTAATGGGGTTGATGTGCGCAAGCGTTGTCTCGTTGAGAAAATATTGACCGAAGAGCAAGATGGGCGCCGTATTGCTTGTGGCGTGCGCGTTAATGGGCAAGAGATCCGCAGTAAGGTCGTTATTTCTAATGCAAATGTTAAGACGACGCTTTTGCAGTTACTCGGGCGTGAAGTACTCTCTGAGGATTTTGCAAAGGAGGTAGATGCCGTTAGGGTTAATACGAGTTCTTGCCAGGTATACATGGGGATCCGGGAAGGGGAGTCGATCCCGGACATGGGTGACTTGGTGTTTACTTCGAGTGCAAAGACATTTTCCAGTGATGAGTTGACAGACTTTAATGGGACAAGTCGGACATACTCTGTCTATTATCCAGATATGCGGCCACATAAGAATCCACCGCGGTATGCGATTGTGTGCTCTATTAATTCCAAGTGGAAGGACTGGGCAGAGCTTTCTGAAGAAGACTATGAAGTCCATAAGAAGCGCTTGTGCGAAGAGGCCATTAGGGGGTTGGAGGCTTTTGTCCCGGATATTCGTGAAAAACTCGATTGGATTGAGGCCGCAACGCCTAGGACGGTCGCTCGCTATACGCGGCACTGGAATGGCACCTCTTTTGGCACGAAATTTGAAGGGCTGCGTGTGTCGATGCAGGTGCCTGAAGAAGTGCCCGGACTGTACCATTCGGGCTCAGTTGGGATCATTATGTCTGGCTGGCTTGGGACGATTAACTATGGAGTGATTAATGCCAATAAGGTTGATAGATACCTGTACAGCTTGAAGGAAAAGGCAAATCGTGCACAGGCAGAACTTTCAGCGTAAAAAATTATGGTAGAACAACGAGTGCTTGACTCTATTCCTCATCGGCCGCCGTTTCTGTTTGTCGACAAGGTTATTTCCCTGGATGAGCAGGGTATCGTTGCTGAGCGAACGATTCGAGAAGACGAGGACTTTTTTAAAGGGCATTATCCGGGGAATCCGATTATGCCAGGGGTGCTTCTTTGTGAGTCTGTATTTCAAACGGCTGGAGTTTTCTTGGCACACGCACAAGAAGCTTCTCAAGACAGCGAGGAAACAAAAACGCCTATTTTGGCGCGTATTGTCGATGCTAAGTTTAAGCAGCGCGTTGCTCCGGGCGATGTTGTCCAAATACATGTGCAGCCTAAAGAGGTGCTCAAGAATTTTCACTTCATGAAGGGCTTAATTAAAAATGACTCAGGAAAAACCGTGATGGTTGTTGAGTTTGCGCTGACTTTAGTCTGATGGGCATGTTGAATTTAGAGGGCAAACAGTTTTTAGTCTTTGGGGTTGCTAACAGAAAGAGTGTTGCGTGGTTTGTTGGTAAAACTCTTGAAGAGGCTGGAGCCAAAGTCATCTATTCGGTGCGCTCTGAAACGCGCAAAGCATCGCTAGAAAAACTTTTGGGTAATCGGCCTGTATTTATTTGTGATGTTGAAGATGCCGGGCAAATAAGAAAGCTTGCTAAAGATGTTTCTCAATCTCATGGCACCTTAGATGGCATTTTGCACTCGATTGCTTTTGCTAACTATGCCGAGGGCTTTAAGCCTTTTCACAAAACAAAGCGCGAAGACTTTCTTCAGGCGACGCAGATCTCAGCCTTTTCTTTAACTGAGATTGCCAATGCCTTTAAGCCTTTCCTGGAAAATGATGCATCCGTCGTAGCTATAAGTATTTCTTCGCTCTTGATTGCCGCTGAAAATTATGGTTACATGAGCCCCATTAAGGCAGCACTTGAGGCGTGCGTGCGCTATTTGGCGAAGTCTTTTAGTCAGGATACACGCGTTCGGTTTAACTCTGTTAACGCCGGCCCGCTTAAGACAAGTGCCTCGGCAGGGATTCCAGGCTATATGGATAATTACTTGTACGCCGAGCAGTTGACGTTTCGCAAGCAGGCACTCACGACGCAGGAGGTCGCTAATGCAGCAGTATTTTTGTTGAGTCAGGCTTCATCAGGAATCAACGGTCAGGGAATTGTCGTTAATGCAGGTATGGATCTTAATTATTTTGACCAAACGGTCGTTAAACAAGTCGCGAAAGGATTGTAGGGGATAACGTGCGCTTTCAAAATGTTGCTTTAGAGTCCATTGCTTATGCCTTACCCGATGAGGTTGTCTCTTCGAGTGCACTAGAGTCGAGGCTCGCTCCTTTGTATGAGCGCTTAAAATTACCACAAGGGAGGCTTGAACTCATGACGGGGATTCGTGAGCGTCGTTTTTGGTCTCAAACCATTAAGCCCTCTGAAGCTTCTGCGCTTGCCGGAAAAGCAGTTTTTGAAAAAAGCCAGTTTGGCCCTGAGGCGATTGACTGTGTTGTTCATGCAGCCGTTTGCCGGGATCATTTGGAGCCAGCTACGGCAGCTTCTGTGCATGGGATCTTAGGGCTCGCCGAGCATGCTCAGATTTTTGACCTTTCTAATGCCTGTCTTGGTTTCCTTAATGCTATGGTGCTCTGTGCATCGATGATTGAGCAAGGGCATATTAAAACGGCAATGATTGTTTCTGGAGAAGATGGAAAGCCGCTCGTTGATCATACCATTGAAGAACTGCTCAAAAAAGATTTGGATAGAAAGGCCATCAAGCCTTACTTTGCGAATCTGACAATTGGTTCTGGGGCTGTGGCGGCTGTCTTGTGTCATGAGTCTTTGCTTGATAAGCATGCACCCATGCTGATGGCTGCTACTGTCAAGACGAATACAGATGCTCGGTTTTTATGCCAAGGAGGTACTGCCGGAGAATCTGCACTTCACATGCAGACCGACTCTGAGGAATTGTTGGATGCGGGCGTGCACTTGGCAGAAAAAAACTGGAAAGCTTTTAAGGCGGACACTGGATGGGCTGATGATACGGCGAATTGCCTGGTTTGTCATCAGGTGGGTAAACGCCACCAGGCTCTTCTTTATGAGCGCCTAGGTCTTGATGCTTCGAAGGATTTTTCTACATTTCCATTCCTGGGGAATATAGGGTCTGCCTCGGTGCCCATTACGCTTGCTCATGCTTGTGAGGCTGAGGCGATACACCCCGGAGACTCTGTGGCATTACTTGGGATTGGGAGTGGTTTAAGTAGTATTATGTTTGCACTAGAATGGTAAAAGAAAAACAGCTTCCTCGTTATTTACAGGCCTTGTATCCTTTTGAACCTAACTACTTAGATGTGAAGGGTGGACGCATGCATTATGTAGATGAAGGCAGTGGCGTGCCTGTCATCATGTTGCACGGAAATCCTACATGGTCTTTTTATTATCGAAATCTTATTCTGGGGCTAGATGGTTTTCGCTGTATTGCTCCAGATCATATTGGCTGTGGACTTTCGGATAAGCCTAAAGATTTTTCCTATCGCTTGAAGGACCATATCGACAACCTCTTTTGCTTGGTTGAGCATCTCGGTCTGGAAAAATTTCACCTTGTTGTTCATGACTGGGGTGGTCCTATGGGAATAGCACTTGCCGAGTATTTCCCAAAACGGGTTGAGAAAATTGCCATCTTAAATACCGCGGCATTTCGCTCATCACTCATCCCTTGGCAGCTTCAGTTTTGTCGGATACCCTTGCTTGCAAAAGTCTTTATTCAAGGGCTCAATGGGTTTGCGCTTCCTGCAACTCACATGGCCGTAAAGAAGCCAATGAAACGAGAAGTTAAGGATGGTTATCTATTTCCTTATCGCGGATGGAGTGATCGTCGTGCAACCTATCAGTTTGTTCAGGATATTCCTTTGAATGAATCACACGAAAGCTATTCGACGCTGGCCACACTCGAGAATAATTTGTACATGCTTTCAGAGGCAGATATAGCCTTTTTTTGGGGCGGTCAGGACTTTGTCTTTACAAAGGACTTTCTTGATGCCTGGATACAACGCTTTCCTAAGGCTGCTGTTAACTATTTTGAGGAAGCCGGACACTACTTGCTCGAGGATGCTCATGAAGAGGTGATTCCTAAAATTCGAGGATTTTTAAGTGCTTGCAGGGAGTCTTCCGTAAAGGTCAGTGAGGTCTCGTAAATATTGAGTGCTGCTTGTGAGCTTGCAGAGCTGATCTTCAGTGTAGCGCCACTGCCAGTTGCCTTCAGCTTTCCCGGGGAAGTTCATCCGGGCTTCGTTGCCTAGGTTGAGCAGGTTCTGTATGGGAATGATAACGAGGTTTGCTGTAGAGCTGTAACAGGCTCTGATAATGTCCCAGGCGATAGCGTCCCCGCTGACTTGTAGGTAGCGTCTGACGTGGTCTTTGGTTTCGGCGTCTAAGTTGTTATACCAACCAAGTGTTGTGTCGTTGTCATGAGTCCCCGGGTAGACGACCAATTGCTTTTTGTGATTGTGGGGAAGGTATGGGTTTTTGGGGCCACTCCCAAATGCAAATTGTAAAATGGCCATTCTTGAGAACCCCGTTTCTTCGAGTAGGTCTTCAACGCCTTGTGTGAGATCGCCTAAGTCTTCGGCAATAAATTTGGACTGAGGCAGGGCCTGTTTGACTTTTTTAAAAAAGTCGATACCTGGGCCTTTCAGCCAGGCCCCTTTGCGAGCTGTTTTTGCCTTCGCGTCAACAGACCAGTAAGTGTCAAAACCGCGAAAATGGTCTAAACGGATGACATCGTATAGTTGAAAGCTTGCACGCAGCCTCTCAACCCACCAGGCATAGCCATCTTTCTTGAGGGCTCCCCAGTCATACAAAGGGTTGCCCCAGAGCTGGCCGTCTTCTGAGAAGTAGTCTGGAGGGACTCCAGCTTGAGTGCGTATGGTGCCGTCTTTATTGAGGTCAAAAATTTTAGGATTTGCCCAAACATCAGCGCTGTCTTCGGCAACAAATATGGGTATGTCTCCGATGATGGTGATGTTTTTTTCATGGGCATAGGCTTTGAGTATCTTCCATTGAGCAAAAAAAAGGTATTGATAAAACTGATGGGCATCTATAGAGCCCGCGAGTGTGTTGACTAAAGGTGAACGTTTAGCGTCGCTAAAGCTTCTGAGTTCTTGGGGCCATATTTTGAAAGGTTCGGCTTTGAAGTGGTTTTTAAGAGCGCGAAAACAAGCGTAGGGGAAAAGCCAAGATTTTTTCTTTTCTTTAAAGGATTCGAATGATCCGTATACTTCTTCTAGTGATGCTGGTGATTGCGCGAAGTTTTTATAGACTTTCTCGAGAAGGGCCCAAAAGAGTTCGAATAATGTTCCATAATCTACAGTGTTGTGTGGGAGTTTTTGTAGGCGATCGAGATCCTTCTTTGAGAGAAGTTTGTGGGCTTGAAGAGGAACTAGATCTATAAGATAAGGATTTCCTGCAAAGGCTGAGAAGCACTGGTAGGGTGAGTCTCGGTAGCCTGTGGGGCCTAAAGGGCAAACTTGCCAGTAGGAAAAGCCAGCTTCGCTTATGAAGTCTATGAGCTCTTTGGCTGAATGGCCAAGATTACCGATACCGGTGTTGCTTGGCAGTGAAGTTGGATGCACAAGCAGGCCGGCGCCTCGAGGAGGTTCATAGTCAAAAAGGGGAGCTTTCATGCGTGGTGAGGGTCTTAGGTAATTATACTAGCAGCTGATGATCTTAGGCAAAAGCTAAATCGAAATTTTGGTTCAAAGAATGCTCAATTTGAGAGGCATCTTTCAAAAATAGAAACCGTTTCTAAGGCAGTACGTTGCCAGCTGAAGTCCTGGGCTCTACGCCTGCCTTGCTCACTGAGTCTTTCGTGTAAAATATTGTCTGTCGTTATGGCTTCGATTTTATCAGCAATGTCATTGGGTGAGTAAGGGTCTGTGTATAAGACAGCGTCCTTGCCTATTTCGCCTAAAGATGAGTTGTCGGCAGTAATGGCAGGCGTTCCGGATGCCATTGCTTCGAGGATGGGAAGGCCAAAGCCCTCATAGAGTGAGGTATAAACAAAAACTTCGGCCGAGGCGTAAAGATCGACTAAAATCTCTTCGCTCACAAAGCCCGTTGAAATTATGTCTTCTTGGTAAGAGTTTTTTTGAATGGCTTTTATTATGTTGTCAAAGCCCCATCCTAAAGAGCCAGCTAAAACTAGAGGTAGTTTGAGTGATGGATTTTTTTTACGGAAAATAGCGTAAGCTTCCAAAGTTCGTATTAGATTTTTTCTTGGCTCAAAAGTGCATACTGAAAGTATGTAGGGAGGTGCTATCGTTTGGTCCTTGATACAAATGAATTTCCTTTTCCTTCCTTGGAAGAAGTGATCTTCGGGGGCTAAATGTACAACAGATACTTTTTCTGAGGAAGGTGAATAAAAATCTAAAATATCTTGTTTGGTTGACTGCGAGTCTGCGATAATATGGTCCGCATGATGGACGCCTTCGCGTATATTTTTTTCAAAAAAATGGTGCGTTGACTGATTAGGAAACCATTCTGGATGCCTTAGTGGGATGAGATCATGAATCGTGAAGATTCCTTTGCACGGCCTGTGCTTTGGAACTGGATAGTAAGGAGAAAAGAATAGAGAAGCATCTTCCAGCGATAAGTTAAAAGCTAATAGCTTTTGGGCTAAGAGCGAGTCACTTAATGGGAGGTCTAGAAGTATTCGATTGCTTTTTTTGGGGAAAAGATTGCTTTGGAAATTACCTAAGAGCTTGCAGCGAATAGATGCATTGTGTTGAAGCTGTCTTGCAAGGTTAAGAGCGTATCGCTCTATCCCTGTTCGCTTTGGGCGACTTAGGATATTTAAATCTAGGATGATGTTGGGAATATCACTCATCAATGCTTGAATAACCTTCTTCCCAGTGCCAATTGGCCATTGCAGTGCATAGCTTAAGGGTAGCAATGCGGTTTTTGAGTCTAGATAGGCTTAGCTGAATCCAGCGATTTTCTACGTTATAAGCAAAAGCTTGTTTGGGTTTTAGTGATTTAACGATTTCTAAAACATTTTCATAGCCCATACCCCAAGTATTGTTGAAGGCAATAATCGTGCTATCAAAGTGTGTTAGGCGATTTTTCTTTAAAATGCTATGAACCTTATCCAGTTCGAAAGAGTCATTACTTTCGTAGGTATAGACAAAGTCCTTATTGCCGCATGCAGTCTTCATGGGTGCCTCAAGAAATGGCTTTACGATAATGTGTATGGATGTGTTTTGGCTGATGTTTTTTATTTTGTTAATGATGGACGTTAGGCTTTCCTCTGGGCCTGTTCCTAGAATGAGAGCTGATGACCCTAGATTGAGCTGAGTTTCTTCGATAAAAGTCGGCTGAAGCTCGTTCTTGAGATGATCAAATATTTGTTTAAACGCCTGTTTTGTTTGGTTATTCATGAGGTAAGGGACGCTTTGTTGTCTTTAAGCTCAATGTTGCTTTGAATGGAACTATAAAATGCATCATGTAAGCCAAGAGGGTTTTTGAGCTCAAGGGATTTCATTAAGTTTTTTACGGCAATATCAATGCACTGACTTATAGGCAGCCTTTGAAGTGTGCTTGGTTGTGATAGTTGAGCAAAGAGTTGTGTGATGGGGGATGCTTTATCAAGTCTTGAATTCAGCCAGTTAAAAAAGCTTTCAGGGGCATTCGCATTGAAGGGGTTTTTAAATTTTGAATAAATCTCAGGATGTGAGTAAATGCGGCGAACTGCCTTGGAGATATCAATACCATTGTCAAAATAG